>CAZISX010000090.1:4040-5890 GCA_964542005.1 uncultured Spirochaetales bacterium | reverse complement strand
GCAAAGTAACTGCCGATATAGCAAAGGCTTTTGCCGAAACAGAGTTTGAAAAATGGAGAGCTTACGGAATTTCTTTAGGATTTAAGGAAGTTTACGCCGGAAGATTTGTCAGGAGCTCTTTTAATGCGAGCGAAATTCTCGAAAAAACATTGTTTACAGGAAAAAATTAAATGAATGAAAACACTAAATCAACAAGAAAAACAAAACCTTTGATTGCAGAAAAGATTACAGATCTTATTGGAAACACTCCTTTATTAACATTAAGTTCAATAAACAAAGAACTTTCTGCTGAAATTGTTGCCAAGCTAGAGTTTTTTAATCCTCTTTCAAGCGTAAAAGACAGAATTGCGCTTGCCATGATTGATGATGCTGAAAAATCTGGAGCTTTAACTCCTGAAAAAACAATTGTTGAGCCAACAAGCGGAAATACAGGAATTGGTCTGGCTTATATTGCCTCTTCCAGAGGGTATAAAATTGTCCTGACTATGCCGGAAACCATGAGTATGGAACGGAGGAAACTACTAAAAGCTCTCGGAGCAGAGCTTGTACTTACTCTGGGGGAATCTGGAATGTCGGGAGCAATTGCAAAAGCCGAGGAGCTGGCGGAAACAAACGGGTTTGTTATGCTTCAACAGTTTAAAAATCCTGCAAATCCAAGAATTCACAGAGAAACTACAGCACTTGAAATCTGGGAGGATTGTGAAGGAAATGTTGATGTTTTTGTTGCAGGAGTTGGAACTGGCGGAACAATAACCGGTGTTGGCGAGGTTCTAAAAAAGCTAAACTCCAAAATAAAAATAGTTGCGGTCGAACCATTTGATTCCCAAGTTTTGGCCGGAAAATCACATTCTCCTCATAAAATTCAAGGCATTGGCGCAGGATTTATACCTCAGATTTTAAACAGAAACATTATTGACGAGATTATTCCTGTAAAAAATGAGGAGGCATTCAGCGGAGCCAGAGAACTAGCAAAAAAAGAAGGTGTGTTTTGTGGAATTTCAAGCGGTGCTGCATTTTTTGCTGCAAAACAAATAGCTTCAAGAGAAGAATTCCGAGGGAAAAGAATTGTAGTTCTTCTGCCTGATACTGGTGAAAGGTATCTTTCAACTGCGCTTTTTGATGAATAATTCAGACCTAAATCGCTCGATTCTTGATTAAGAGGTTGAAAAAAGATTTTTGATTTAGAGGACTTAGAAAAATTTGAGTAATACCTGTTTGGTATTGCGATGGTTTTTGTAAGTTCTTATAAACAAAAAGAATTTTCAAAAATTAATTTGGGAATCGAACGATTTAGGTCAAAGTGGTTGAAGCTTCTACTTAAAAAAACTTTTAACCTTGTCGGCAAACTCTTTTAAAAAAGGTCTTTCCTTTGTGTCGCTGTCAAATTCTTTGAGTTCTTCAATAACAGATTTGTGTTTCTGGCTGATATTTTTTGGAACTTCAAGCTTTAGAATTATGTACTGATCGCCGCGCGGACTTCTGCCAAGTCCAGGAAATCCTTTGTCTTTAAGACGCAGTTTTGTTCCCGGCTGCGAGCCTGCCGGAATTTTCAGCTCAACATGACCGTCCATTGTCGGAATATCAATTTTGTCGCCAAGAACAGCTTGAGAATATGAGATTGGAATTTCCATGTAAATATCGTTCTCATCGCGGACAAATATCGGGTGATTCTGAACCTGAATTGCAATGTAAACATCGCCGCGCTGGCCACCGTTCCCGCCTGAATTACCTTCGCCTGTAACCCTGATTTTCTGGCCTGTTTCAATGCCTGCCGGAATATTTACATTGATTGTTTTCTGCTCACGCAAGAATCCTGTTCCGCCGCATGATTTACATTTGTTTTCGATTAT
>CAZISX010000090.1:0-3986 GCA_964542005.1 uncultured Spirochaetales bacterium | reverse complement strand
CTGCGCCCTGACAAGTCGGACAGGTTTGTGCGATTGAGAAAAAGCCCTGAGACATGCGGACTTGTCCTCTACCCTGACAGGTTGGACAGGTTTTTGCGCCAGAGCCAGGTTCAGCACCACTTCCTCCGCATTTATTGCAGGAGCCGCTTCTTGCGATTGCTATATCTTTTTTGACGCCTTTGTATGCTTCTTCAAAAGTAATTTTTATGTTTACAAGTAAATCAGATCCTTGTTCAGGCGCATTTCTTGACCGTCTCTGCTGTCTTCCGCCGCCAAAAAATTCGCTGAAAATATCGTTGAAATTGCCGCCGAAAACATCGTTGAAATCAAATCCGCCCTGACCGCCACCGGCAAATGGGTTACCTTTTAAGCCATCCTCGCCAAATTGATCGTAAATCTTTCTTTTTTCGGGATCAAAAAGCGTCTCATAGGCTTTATTTATCTCTTTGAATTTCTCTTCCGACTCTTTGTTTCCGGGATTTCTATCAGGATGAAACTGAAGAGCCAGTTTTCTGTATGCTTTTTTTATTTCGTCCTGATCCGCGGATTTACTCACGCCTAATATGTTATAGAAATCTGCCATTTATGCCTCATTTATGAAAATAGGGGCTCAAAAGAGCCCCGCCAAAAAATCAATATTTAAAAGAACTACGATTTAACTTCAAAATCTGCATCAACTACATTGTCATCTTTTTTGCTGCCTGATTGAGAAGCCGTATTTTCAGCCTCAGGATTTGGATTTCCCTCGCCGCCCTGCTGTTTGTACATCTCTTCTGCAAGTTTGTAAGCAGCCTGCTGAAGCTCTTCAACTTTTGCGTTGATTGCTTCTTCGTTATCAGATTCCATAGCTTTTTTAAGCTCTTCCATTTTTGTTTCGATAGCAGCTTTGTCTGTATCATTCAACTTTGAGCCATGCTCTTTGAGTGATTTTTCGGTTGAATAGATAAGCTGATCTGCGTTGTTTCTTGTCTCTGCAAGTTTTTTCTTCTTTTCATCTTCTGATTTAAACTGTTCAGCCTCTTTAATCATTCTCTGGATTTCTTCATCAGAAAGTCCGCTGCCAGCCTTAATCTGGATTGATTTTTCCTTGTTTGTGCCAAGGTCTTTTGCGTGAACATGGATAATACCGTTTGCATCAATATCAAAAGTAACCTCAATCTTCGGCATTCCTCTTGGAGCTGGCGGAATATCTTTAAGATCAAATTCGCCAAGAAGTTTGTTCTGCGCCGCGATTTCTCGTTCACCCTGGAATACACGGATTGTTACAGCAGGCTGATTATCAACAGCAGTTGAGAAAATCTCTGACTTTTTGGTAGGAATTGTTGTGTTTCTTGTAATAAGTCTTGTAAAAACGCCGCCAAGAGTCTCGATTCCGAGTGAAAGCGGTGTAACATCAAGAAGAAGAACATCTTTTACATCGCCAGTCAAAACACCGCCCTGAATTGATGCACCAATTGCAACAACTTCATCAGGGTTTACACCTTTATTTGGTTCTTTTCCAAAAAATTCTTTAACAAGTCTCTGGATTATAGGCATTCTGGTCATACCGCCAACAAGGATAACCTCATCAATCTGACCAATAGTTACCTTCGCATCCTCAAGAACTTTTTTGCATGGTTCGAGTGTTGCTCTTGCCAAATCCTCAATAATACTCTCAAGTTTTGCTCTTGACATGGAAATATTCATGTGTTTTGGGCCAGTTGAATCCGCTGTAATAAAAGGAAGATTTATTGAGGTTTCCATTGTACTTGAAAGCTCGTGTTTAGCCTTTTCTGCAGCCTCTTTAAGTCTTTGAAGAGCCATAGGATCCTGAGACAAATCAATCCCTGAATCTTTTTTGAATTCATTTACAATAAAATCAATAATTCTTCTGTCAAAATCATCGCCGCCGAGGAAAGTATCGCCGTTTGTAGCAAGAACCTCAAAAACACCGTCGCCAAGCTCAAGAATAGAAATATCAAAAGTACCGCCGCCAAGATCGTAGACAGCGATTTTCATATTTTTACCTTTCTTATCAATACCATAAGCAAGCGCAGCAGCAGTTGGCTCGTTTATAATTCTTAAAACATTAAGTCCAGCAATTACGCCAGCATCTTTTGTCGCCTGTCTCTGAGCATCATTAAAGTAAGCAGGAACAGTGATTACAGCCTCAGTAACAGGTTCGCCAAGATATGATTCTGCGGTTTCCTTCATTTTCTGAAGAATCATTGCTGAAATCTGTGGTGAAGAATATTCTTTGCTGTCAACACGAACCCATGCATCGCCATTTGACGCGCCGATAATCTCGAAAGGAACATGTTCCATCATTTTTTTAACTTCTTTATGTTCAAGTTTTCGACCGATAAGTCTCTTTATTGAATAAAGCGTTCTTCTCGGAT
Source organism: uncultured Spirochaetales bacterium (assembly GCA_964542005.1). Classification (GTDB taxonomy): domain Bacteria; phylum UBP6; class UBA1177; order UBA1177; family CALOFP01; genus CAZISX01. The sequence continues at coordinate 1,608 of CAZISX010000090.1, read as the reverse complement.
TTGTAACAGCCTGTCTTTTTGCCAGCTGTCCGGTAATTCTTTCGCCCTTATCTGTAAATGCAACCATAGAAGGCGTTGTTCTCGAACCTTCAGCATTTGCTATAACTTTAGGCTCGCCGCCTTCCATAATACAAACACAAGAGTTTGTTGTTCCAAGGTCAATACCGATAACTTTTCCCATGATTTCCTCCAAAATAGCAGTTATTATAATTGGTTAGCACATATTGTCTTCCAAACATCAAAGAGATTCTCATCTCTCACGAAAAACTTTATAAGCACGCAAAAAGCGTTTTCAACCTTTAATGTAAAAAAAAAATAAAAATCACTCTGATTTTTTGTTTTTCTGTTGCAAATGGGTGAATCATCATCTCGGTGTATGGAAGATTACCAAGCTGACTGTAGATTATCTCCTGAACCCGGCTGATAAATGAATCTTTGAGAAGAGTTGGAAGATCTAGGTCGGTGGTTACTCACACTTTGTGTAATCCTGCTCCTCTTCTGTTGCTCCATATATTTCTATGCCTGGATTGTTTTTTTCAATCTCTTCAATTGGAGAGAAGTCGGTGATGCAGTTGTTGTGAATGTTTAGGTTTTTTAATTTAGTTAAATCTTTAAGTGGCAATATATCTTTAATTTTATTGTTTAAAAGATCTAAAATTTCTACATTTTCTAAAGATGAGAGTGCCGAAATATTTTCAATATTATTCTCAAATAACAACTAATAGTCTGTTTTATAGTATTTTTCATTCCGTCTAACCCATCTATGTTTTCTATTTCAGCATAAGATGCATATAATTCAGTTAGCTTTGTCATAGCCTTCATTGTTGGAAGAGCTTTTATTGAATTAGTTCCAATCTCTAGTTTTACTAAACTTGTAAAATACTCAATTCCACTTATATCTGCAATTTTATCATCATAGCAATCTATCTCCCACAAATTCTTTGCTTCGTATTTGGTCATGTCTTTGCGTCCGAGGATGCTTTTTTCGATACATTCCTGGAGGTTTGCGTCTTTGAATTCAATCTTTTCGTCGAGCCCTTCGTCACAGCGGCTTGCGTCCTGTTTGTTTATGTCGTAATAAACTTCTACGCCGCGAGACCGCAGCTCTTCAACTGTGTCGGTGTCGAAGATGCAGTTGTCATCAAGATGTATTTTCTTCAGTTTTGGCAGGTCAAGAAGAACTTTTATGTCTGAGATGCGGTTGTGTGTAAGAATTAAATTAGAAATTTCTTTTAAATTTTTTAACGGCTCAATACTTCTGATCCCGTTGTCTCCAAAATCAATTATTTTAAGTTTTGTGAGATTAGATATTGGATCAAGCGAATTGACTCTGTTGGAAATAATATACAAGTTTTCCATATTTTTAAAATATTTTATTTCTTCAATGCTGGTTATTTTTTCTTCTTCCAGCTCCTGATTAAAGCATGTTAGTCCTGTCATCCTTAAAATATCTTCAGGGTCATTAATATCTATTGGTCCTTCATCATCATAAAATATTGAATACTCGCCGACACAAGCTTCAAACACCGGATCTTTGTATGTGATTGTGTTGTTGCCGGATTCTTTGCCGCAACTTAATGATATTGCTGCGATTAATAATGTTAGAAA
>CAZISX010000089.1:14169-16321 GCA_964542005.1 uncultured Spirochaetales bacterium | reverse complement strand
CTTCAGCCGCAACCTTGAACATCATAAGTCCGCTGAAATCACCACCAGCAACATCAGCCGCATAAAATGTCCACTGCTGTTTACCATTGTATACGCCTTCATCTTTAAATGGAGAAATAACAACAAGGTTTTCAAAGGTAAGTTCTGTATCTTTTGCAACCTTGCCCTGCTGAACAGCCTGAATTGTATTGCCAGCTGGAGTTGAATCATCATCTCCTGGCTCAACAGCATCGTCATCACCAGGCTCCACAACATCATCGTCACCTGATGTACCTTCCTGAACATAATCATCTTTACCTCTAGGTGCAAATCTGAAAGCTTCATAACTATAGTCCAAAATGCCGGTCATTGATTCAAATTTTGTTCCGGTGGAGATTGTGTAATCATTAAAAGGATAGTAAAGAACCTTATCTACAACAAGCTGTCCTGATATTTCAAAACTTCCGCTATGGAGCAATCCATCTGTTCCAAGAATTTTGAAATCACCATTTGTAACTTCAACATTTACAACTTTAATAAGAACGCTTTCATATTTTTCGCCATCTGCACCATGATTTGTAGTTGGAGTCCATCCTTCACCAACAAGCTCAAAAGGAGTCGCAACTTTATCGGAACTTACAACAGCAGGCTCAGGAAGAGTAGCTGTTCCAAGTTTTTGAATTTCAGGAGGGGTTTTATCAACAATACCGGAGATCTGTGTTTTGTTAAAATATTCAGCAACTTTACCTTTTACCTTTACCTTGTCGCCTACAGCATAGGTTTCAAGCTCAACAGAACTTACAAATACATAAACACCTGAATATGGAAGAGCTTTCGGAAGAAGTTCCGAGATATAGAAACCTTTGATTGATTCATTTTCAAATGTATCCTTATTCTGGTTGTACTGGATTGCTGTAATAACTGCCTCTTTAACTGTTACTTCTGATCCTACAGCTATTTCGCCAGTCTGAATCTTTGTTATAACTCCGTCACTAACAACTACGGCATCTTCGTCATTGGTTGTGCCATCAGGATTAACAGAGTCAGTGTCATCTTTTTCTGAATCCGGAGCATCATCAGAAACAACGCCATCTGTATCTGATGTCACTTTGTCTGAATCCGCAGGTTTGTCTGTTCCGTTTTTGCTGGATGATGAAGTCCCACAAGAAATTACAGCAAGTGAAATTGCTATAATTATGAGTGTTAAAAATCCATTTTTTACTAATTTCATAGAAACCTCCCCAATATTGATAATGAAATAAAACCTGCTCAGTATAAGGAAACAGAATCACTTAGTCAATCAGATTGTGTAAAAAAAATAAGGAAAGCACCGAATACACTGAGCTTTTCTTCTAAAAAACTTCATAAAAACCTGTAGCAAAAATGATAAAAAGCTGTTTTTAATATTGAACAAGCCGTGATTAGAACTTTGTTAGACTAGAAAACGAACCCTACAAAAGAATGAAGCATATAGAGAAATTTACTTTGTTTTTCAGTATCAAGACCATTTAAAGGGAGAGCAAACTGATAACCCATTCCAGCTCTGAGCCCTTCTTTGTTTTGATATTCAAGAGAGAGAAATGGTTCAAGTGCAATATCTTTACCACTGCCAATTGTATTTTTCTCATTCCACGCTCTGCTGTAGGTAAGACCTGCTTTTGCATCAAGTTCTTCTGTAAAAAAATATTTTGTTTCAAGACTTGTGTAAAATCCTGCAGTAAATCTGCCAAGAACTTCGCGCCAGATTAATGAGTTGAAATTATAATTCGGATTAAATCTGAAGTTATTAACATCATAATCTGTTTTTTTAGCATCATTAATTGAATTGCCTGGCATATTCATTGAGTCGCCCATAACTCCGGCAGCATCATCACTGCTTGCAAGACCAGCATAAAGAGTCATGTGAAACTTGTTTGGAATAGCTCTGTATTCTGTCTCAGTTGCAAGAGCATACATCTCGGCATTAACATTTTTCTTAATACTATTTTCGGTTCCCGTTTCTTCATATCTTCCAATTTTACCTTTAATTAAAGCGCCCTCTGCCTTGAATGTTATATTTTTGTAATAATGATTGTACCACAAATCCAAAATCCAGATTTTGGAATCAATCGGCAGGGTTGTATAGGTTTTTGAAGAATCTGTTCCAGCTTCGCATCAGCGTGACCCTGTCCGC
>CAZISX010000089.1:10705-14159 GCA_964542005.1 uncultured Spirochaetales bacterium | reverse complement strand
TCTACTACTTCCGCCGCAACATTTTTTCTCCAGCTGTAATTAACAAGAGAGCCAAGCTCCCAGAAATTCTCTTCTTTTGCAATTTTCTCTTTCAAAATCTCGCCGTCTTCCTCTTTTTTAATAAACATTCCGGAAAAAGACCAGGCATCGTCACTCTGACTTGCGTCAATATATCTTTTGTTGATTGAGGTATTCTGATTATAGGTTGCCATTGGGCCTTCAGCATTAATGTCAACAGCTGGAATAAGTTTGAAATCAGAAATAGGAATTATAAGAGCAATTCTGTCAAAATAATCGCCCTGATAATAGCTATCCAGCTTATTAGCATCATTATAAAGAATACCAAGACCCCAGTGAAACGGCATTCTGCCGACCCTTAATTCACCAAGAGCTGTGTCCATGGTTCCCCATAAACCTTCAAAAACAAGTGGATCGGTACTGCTCTGCTGCTCCCCGACAAGCATTCCGTTTTCGCGAAGCTCTTTTTCTCTGTTATCTGTTCCAAGCATTCTATCACCAAAAAGAGAAAACTTGGTGTGAACTTCCATTGTTTCAGAAACATTAATAACAGGCTCAAGATGAAGCTTAATAGAACTCCAAGCAAGAGTATCATTTTGAGTACTAAGGGAAGATTTGTAATAAGGATTATTTCCGCTCATATCAAGGTTGTAAGCCATGTTATGGTTAAAGGCAAAATAACCATAAAGTTCAGTAAATTTAACAGGTTTGTCTTTTTCCACCTTAATAGGTTCAGCCGAAACGACAAAACTTGCAAAAATTAAAATCAATAAAAGGATGTTGCGCATATTTCCCCCTGAAAGGTGTCTCAAGAATTTAACAGATATCTTCAACAGAGTCTATACTATATTCTTTTAAAAGGTTTTCTGTATCAGTCATGTTCCAGGTTTTGATAGCAACATAACCAAAGTTTTTAGTTGACGCAAGAGTATAAATATAATCAATATTTATATCGCTTTCGCTCAAAAGATTAGCAATCTTAAGAAGTTCGCCAGGTTTGTTAGGCAATTTCACAACAATAATTTTTACAACATTGTAAGAAACCGCCATATCCTTTAAGATAGCTTTGGTTTTCTCAGGATCATCAACAACAAGTCTTAATTCACCAAAATTTGCATTTTCGTTAATTGTCAGACCTACAATATTAATATTCTCTTTGCTTAGACTTTTAAGTATTTTACTCAAAACACCTGGTTCATTTCTAAGTAAAACTGAAAATTGCTGTATACGCATATTCTCCTCCTGAAGAAAAAGTTTGCCTTAAAATAGCACTAATAGATACGCTAGTCAAAAAAAAATTGACATGACCGTTATCAGCACTCAAAACTATTTTGTGGGAAGGCGGGGATTAGGAGTAAATTGCCAGAAATCTCAGTTTTTGACGCTAGTATTTTACAACAAAATCTTTAATAATTGCCATGTGTTGCATATTTGTTGCACCGGAATCGCCTGTTTTAACCGGAGGAAAATTCTTATCAAGTTCAGCCTGGGAAAAATCTCTGCTGTCAAAGACAAGTCCGTTCGGATAAGAAAAATTTCCACAATTTACTGTAACCATAAAATTATGAAGATCAGAATCAGGCAAAATCCAGTCATAAACCTTGGCGCGGGAAGCATTTGTTCCTGCCAAACCATCTTCACCCACAGGATGAGGTCCATTTATATAAAAACTGCTATTTGTACCAAAACCACTTGAATCAACTGAAGCTGGGCCGTTAAAATCGCCGCCTACAACATAATAATATTTGCCTGGATGCTGTTTTTTCAGTTCATAAACATTGTTTGCAATAATTTGTGCAGCTTCAACCTGATCGCTTGATGGTGAAGTGTGAAGATGAACACTTATAGCAAAAATATCACGATTTCCAGGAATATCAACAATTGCGTAGTTAAGATCTCTATCTGAAATATAAGGATCATCCCAGTAACCATCATCTAAAATAGGAAAGCGGGAGATTATACCGTTTGGAATATTTCCCTTCCCCTCACTAAAATAAAAATCTTCTCCAAAAGCTATATCAACCAAATCTCTTGTTGTGCCGGATTCGTAATTGAATTCCTGAATAAGAACAATGTCAGGATCAAAAGCTTTGAAAATATTTATTCCAGGTGTTTCATAAGCCTGAGCATTGCCGGAAGTTATGTTTGCAGCCATAATTCTGATTGGAATTTCTCCGTGTTCAGAAACAATATTGTCAACATCGGGAATAGGCGTTTCATCAACAACAGAATCAGAATCAATCTGTGAATCATCATCAGACTTAATATCCGCGTCAAGCTTTGAATCGCTATCAATCAGAGGCTCACTATCATTATTCAGATCTGGTTCAGCTACAAAATCGTCATCTATCAGTTCCTCATCAACAATTATTTTGTCTTTATCCGAAACAATTGAATCGCTCTCGTTTTCTGTAGCAATATCAATATCTTCCAAATCAACAGAAGGGGAATCCTCATCAATTAAAAAAGAATCTCTATCTGCCTGAGTATCACTGTCGGAAATCAGAGAAGAGTCATTATCTGCCAAATTAACTTGAGCTTTCTTCGCAGAAGCTGCTGTTTCAAAACTACATGAAAGGAAAAAAAAGAGTGAAAAAATAAATAGCAAAAATGTTCTTTTATTTTTCATAAAACTCTCCACAAGCTGTTGATCAAAGTACGGTTTGGGATTATAAGAACAGGATCAGTTCTGTCAACCACTATTTTGGAGATATAAAAAAATAAAAAACAGATTTCAGCACTGATTTTCAAAATTTTTAGCAAGCCCGCTCTCAGAAGTTTCGCGGTAGCCTGATTTCAAGTCTAATCCGGTCTGCATCATTGTTTCAACCACAGCATCAAAAGAAATTCTGTGCTGACCATCTGAGAGAAGTGAATAAACAGCTCCGTTTATTGCTCTTGATGCTCCGATAGCATTCCGTTCAATACACGGAATCTGAACAAAACCAAGCACCGGATCGCAGGTAAGACCAAGATGATGCTCAAGTCCCATTTCAGCCGCATATTCAATCTGACGGTTTGTTCCGCCTGAAAGATAAGCCGCGGCAGCAGAAGCCATAGCGCAGGCAGCACCGATTTCGCCCTGACAACCAACCTCGGCACCTGAAATAGAGGCGTTTTTCTTTATAAGATTTCCAATAAGCCCGGCAGTTGCCAGAGCCCGAAGTATTTTTGATTCCGAGAACTCGTTATTTTTCCAGAAATAATAAAGAACAGCGGGTAAAACTCCGGCAGAACCGCAAGTAGGAGCTGTAACAACTGTGCCGCACGAAGCATTTTCCTCAGCAACAGCCAGCGCATAAGCAATAACTAACCCAGCGTTTTTAATATGATTTTGAGCCTGCATGCTTTTTATAAAATATGAATTAGCCTTTCTTGGCAGACAAAGAGGCCCTGGCAAAACACCTTCATTATCAAGACCTTTTTCCACACAGCT
>CAZISX010000089.1:9038-10531 GCA_964542005.1 uncultured Spirochaetales bacterium | reverse complement strand
GGTTTCCAGATTATTTCTGTATTTTTACCCAAAACTGAAAGAATCGCCGTATCGGTAAAATGTCCCTTCCCTGTTGCCGCAAGACTGCCATAAAGCTCAACTTTAAAAGATGAGGCTGACAGATATTTTTCGAGGAAAAGCTCAGCCGCTTTTGAAGGCCCCATTGTGTGGCTACTCGAAGGACCTTTGCCAATTTTGAAAAGCTCTTTTAAAGACTCCATTAAAATTACCTCTCTAACATCAAATTTTTCGTTTGAAGCATTTGAACTTGCTGGGTAGAATCCCAGTTTCCTGAAGAAATCTCAAGACATCTGCCATTTGGAACTGGTGTTGATGTGTAGCCTGAAGGATTTATTTCTGTTTCAACAAGCCTTACATTTTCAAAATAGCCTTTGCTGACTGCGCCTGTCGAATCCGTCTCTTCAATAACAATTTTTCCTGATTCCTGAAAAAATATTGTCTGTGCCATAAAGTTCCCGTTTAAATCCTCATAAACAAGAAAACACTGGTCGCAGGTTTTTGTGTTGCTGTTTTTTTCAGAGTTAAGCTCATAAGTTCCAGCAGCCTGAGTGCGCCAGAATTGAAGATAAAATTCATCACTCTCGGCTCCGCCAGTCGCCGGTGTGTAGGTTGAGTAGTAGTATTCAGGCACTTCAGAATGCTGCTTAAGTTCGTCAAGTGTTATTTTTGCACATGAAAAATCCTCACAAGTCCCTGAATCTGAACATGTTTTTCCTTCGACACAACTTCCGCAGAAGCCGCCGCAGCCGTCCGAACCGCACTCTTTACCATTGCAGTTTGGTGTACAGAATGTATTCCAGGAACTATCCGCAATCTCGATACAGGAACCGCCCAAAACAGGTGTTGTAACATGCGAACTGAAATTCATCTTAACCTCAACAAGTCTCACATCCTTCAATGTTCCTGCAGATTCACCCGTCACAGAACCTTCAAAATCGGTTTTTGCATCTGAAATCAATATTTTCCCCGACTGCTGAAAATAGTATTTTCCGGCAAGTCCGTCCTTGTCAATATCCTCTTTTAAAAGCAGACAGTGGGTGCAGGTACTATAATTACTGTTAAGCTCGCTGTTTAGAAGAACTTCTGAGCCAAATTCTTTTGTGCCGAGAGTCATAGAAAGAATATCATCAAGCTGAGTGTCGCCAGAATTAGGAGTATAATCAATAAGATAGAGAGGTTTATCAATCTCAGAAACATTGAAATCAGATACAGAAACCTTTGCACATTCAAAAGGCACACACTGCCCCTGGGCACTGCAGCTCAAATCCTCCAAACAGCCACTTCCGCAGGTTCCGCCGCAGCCATCAGAGCCGCACTCCCGGCCGTCACAATCCGGCGTGCAGAAAGTATCCCAAGAAGCGTTTTTAATAGAAAGACACGCACCTCCCACTACCGGATCAAGATTGCCTGTCGCTTCATTCATTTTCACTTCCTCAAGAACAACATCTTTTAGATAACCCTTTGATTCTAAT
>CAZISX010000089.1:5283-9028 GCA_964542005.1 uncultured Spirochaetales bacterium | reverse complement strand
GCCTTAAAATCCTCAACAGTCACCGAGCCGCTCTTCTGAAAAAACTGCTGCTCCCAGCCCAAATCATCCCAGTCAACATAAACAAGAACACACTGCTTGCATGAACTGAATTTGTTATTCGGTTCAGCACCGAGATCGAATGTATCTTTTGACTGTTCACCATAAAAATCAACCCTGATAAAATCACCACGGCTATCACCTAGCTGGGTTTTGAGCTGACCTTCATAATTTTTAAACTGATAATCAGCAAGAATTTCTCCAGCCTCAATAACAGTACATTCGGAGGAAAAATCTGTGTCAGGGCTGGCAGAATCAACATCTACCTGAATATCATCCGAATCATCTTTTTGGTCAGACTCATCATCTTGAGGCTGTTCATCCTTCATATCCGAATCTGGAAAAAAATCATCATCATTTGAAAAATCGGAATCATAAACAAAATCGGAATCATTTTTTTCACCAGGCTTTTTCTTACCGGAGGAATCGGAACAGCCTAAAAAAAGAGCTGAAATAATTGATAAAAATAGTAAAATCTTCATGTTGTCTCCTGTTTTTTAGAATTAGGGCAAAATTATATATCAGAAAAATTGAAAACAGTCAAATTGAGGAGTGGTTTTCTTATCTGCTGCGATTTACCCTTACTGTTTTGAAATATTCAATCAGCTCTAAATATATTTTCTGAATCGTGTGATAGAAACAGCAAAAACAAAAGAACCGGACAAAAAAAGAGCAATGAAATGCTCCTTTAAAAGCTCCAAGCCACTGCCTGAAAGGAAAAGCGAGCGGAGAATCTCAAGAAAATGGGTAAGCGGTATAACTGCTGAAATATATTGAAAAAATCTTGGCATATTGTCGATAGGGAAGATAAAACCTGAAAGATAGATAAACGGCATCATTATAAAAAACATGACTGTCATCATTGCCTGCTGCTGCGTTCTTGAGATTGTTGAGACAAAAAGTCCAAGCCCCAAAGTATTGAAAAGAAAAAGAAGCGAGGCAAATATTAAAAGGAAAAAACTTCCTTTCAGCGGAATTCCGAACCAGAAAACCGCGACAGAAGTAACAAGACAGACATCAATAAGCCCGATAATTATAAAAGGGACAAGCTTACCGCCTAACACCGCGATTTTACTAATCGGAGTGACAACAAGAGACTCGATTGTTCCCGATTCCTTCTCTTTGACGATTGCCATTGCGGTAAGCATTATTGTGATAATCATCAGAATAAGAGCAATTATAGCTGGAACCATAAAATGGCGGCTTTTGAGCTCAGGATTGAACCAGATTCTGCTCTCAAGCCCAACCTTCGGCAATGTTGTCAAACCGGTTTTATAGAGTCTTTCAACCATTATTTTTTCTGAATAATTCGCAGTAATTTTAGCTAGATAGTTTAATCCACTCATAGCATAGTTGGCATCTGAGCCGTTTAGAAAAACCTGGAGAGAGGCTGTTTTAGCAATTTCAATATTTTTCTCAAAACCTGATGGAATAACTATTGCCATATCAGCAGATGAATTATCAATCATTTCAAGAGCTTTGTCGCTATTTTTAGAATCAGCAACCTTGAAAATCGAGTTTGCAGAAATCCTTGAAACAAACTCCCTGCTTGAAGCAGATTTATCATTATCAACAATCGCTGTTTTTATCTCAAATATATCAAAAGTCGCGGCATAACTCAGGATAAAAAGCTGAATTACAGGCGCAATCAGAATAATTGGGAGCATTTTCCTGTCGCGCTTAAGCTGCTGAAATTCTTTTCATATTAAACAGCATGTTACACCAGCGAAATTCTTTTTAATCTTATTGCAGGAACAACTATAAGAACTAGGGTAAAAATCATCAAAATATAAACCTCATTCTGCAAAACGGAAAAATCGGAACCTTTGATTATAACTCCCCTCAAAATCTCGACAAAGTATCGTGCAGGAATGAAATATGTAATAATCTGGATAGGTTGCGGCATACTTCTTATCGGAAAAATAAAGCCTGAAAGAAGAAGCGACGGCAGAATACTTGAGAGTGCAGCAACAAGATAGGCGACCTGTTGCGAAGAGGTTAAAGTTGATATTAAAATCCCCTGCCCGAGTGCGGCAAGTATGAAAAAAACAGTTGCCACAGCAAAAAGAACAAAGCTTCCTTTTATATAAATTCCGAAAGAAAAATAACCAGTTACAATAATTAAAGCAGTTGAAAGAAGAGCAATTATAAGGTAAGGAAGTGTTTTCCCGACAATAACAGATTCAGGGTTTAAAGGAGAAACAAGAAGAGACTCAATTGTCCCCTGCTCCCGCTCTCTTACAACTGACAAAGATGTTGAAATTGTTGCAGTTATCATCAAAATAAAGACAATCAGCCCTGTGATTAAAAAGAGGCTTGATTTCAGCTCTGGATTGTAAAGAATTCGGGGCTCAAGACTAATAACAGCGGCCGGTTTATCTGATAGAGACAAAATATCATTCTGCAGCGATGAAACCCATGTTTCCAGAAATCCCTGCACAATTCCTGCGTTTCTTGCATCAGTTCCGTCAATCAGAGCCTGAATTTTTACCGATGCTTTATTTAAAGCCAATATACTGAAATCATTTGGAATTATTATACCTGCATCAAGTTTTTTCATCTCAATATCTTTTTCCATTTCTAATGCTGAAAAGTAGGTTTTATGATGGCGGAAATATTCAGACGAAGTTATCTTTCTGACAAGCTGACGCGACAAATCAGAGTTGTCGTTATCAATAACGCCAAGTGAAATATTTGTGACATCAAACGAAAGAACAAAACCAAAAAAAAGGAGTAAAAGCGCAGGAGTCACAATCATAAGAGACAGCGTTCTAACATCCCGTATTATTTGAATAAACTCTTTTTTTACAACAGCTCCAACACTCATTCTTTATTCCTCAAAAGATAGATAAAAACATCTTCCAGATTGGGTTTTATCTTCACGCAGCCAATATTTGAAGCTGCAAGTTCTCCTATAATTTTTTCGCCGGAAGCTATATCTTTTGTCAGAAGATGGATTGATTTACCAAAGAAAGCAAAATTTATAACTGACTCATTTTTCTTTAGATTTTCCGCAATCTCAGGCGAAAAATTCTTTATCTCGAGAAGCATTTTACTTTCAAGCATTGATTTTAAACCTGACGGCGAATCTTCACTCTTCAAAACACCGTCAACAATAAAAGAAATTCTGTGGCAATATTCAGCCTCATCCAGAAAGTGGGTTGTGACAAAAATTGTTTTCCCATCATCCTTTAAGTCATTGATTATATTAAAAAAAGCCCTGCGCTGAACCGGATCAACACCAGCTGTGGGTTCATCAAGAAAAATAATGGGAGGATTGTGAACAATTGAAACTGCAAAAGAGGCTCTCTGCTGAAATCCTCTCGGAAGCTCGCGAGTCAGCTCATTCAAAAACGGCTTGAGATTAAGAATTTGGGCTAATTCATCAATCCTTTTTGCCGCATTTTTTCCCTTTATTCCGTAAATTCCGCCATAAAATTCGAGATTTTCTTTAACTGTCAGTTCACTGTAAAGCGAAAACTTCTGGCACATGTAACCTATTGTTCTTTTTACCATTTCAGGCTTTATAGCAACATCGTGACCAGCAACAAAAGCCTTGCCGCCGCTCGGAGGAAGCAGTCCGCAGAGCATCTTTATTGTTGTTGATTTGCCGGCACCGTTTGCGCCTAAAAATCCGTAAATCTCACCTTTTTGAACAGAAAAAGAGACTTTGTTGACAGCAATAAAT
>CAZISX010000089.1:0-5273 GCA_964542005.1 uncultured Spirochaetales bacterium | reverse complement strand
GAGCCGAATTTTTTCTCAAGCTCGACTACGCTGATCGCTTTTGCCTCATCAACAATCACGCTCTACTCCTTCAATATTTTCAATAAGATAGATAAACAAATCCTCCAGAGATGGCGCAATTTCCGTAACAGAAAAACCTGTTTTTGCAAGCTCTTCTTTCAGAGATTCAAGGTCAAATTCAGGTTTTATCAGAAGATGGAGTTTATCTCCAAAAAGCTCAACTTTATAAATAAAATCAAAGAGTTTCAGCTTTTCTTTTGCTGATTTTGAATTATCAGCTCCACACTCAACCGAAAGCAGTTTATACTTATAATTCTTTTTAAGTTCATCAGGTGCACCATTTAAAATAAGCCTGCCGTCATACAAAAAAGCAACCTTGTCGCACCGTTCAGCCTCGTCAATATAAGGCGTTGACATAAAAATTGTGATTCCGCTTTTTGAAACACTTGTCAGAATATCAAAAAAATCGCGCCTGGCCACCGGATCAACACCGTTTGTCGGTTCATCAAGAAAAATTATCTCCGGCGTGTGAATCAGCGTGCAGGAAAGTGCCAGCTTCTGCTTCATACCGCCCGAAAGATTGCCAGCCAGCCTTTTTCTGAAACGGGCTAAATCAACTAGCTCAAGCAGCTCATCTCTTTTTTCCCTGAAATGCTTAACCTGATGAATTCTTGCAAAAAAGTTGATGTTTTCCTCAACCGTCAAGTCTGTGTAAAGTGAGAATTTCTGCGATAAGTAGCCAATTTTTCTAATAAGTTCGCTTCTTTTTTTAACAGTGTCCATTCCAAGCACAGAAACAGAACCTTCGCTTGGCGAAAAAAGCGAAGTTAAACAGCGGATAAAAGTAGTTTTACCAGCACCGTCAGGCCCGATTAGCCCAAAAAAAGCCCCTTTTTCAACAAAAAGAGTTACTCTGTCGAGTGCTTTTTTAACGCCGAATCTGAATGTGAGATTATTTGCTTCTATGCTGTAATTATTCATCTTTTTATTATTTCAGGTTCACAACAACATCAACAGGCATTCCAAGCTTGAAAACACCTTTTTTATTGTCAGCAGTTACTTCAAATTCATAAACAGTTTTCACTCTTTCATCCTTGGTCTGTATAGTTTTTGGAGTAAATTCAGCAGTTTCCGAGATTCTGGAAACTTTTCCGGCAAAAACCTCATTTTCAGACGAATCAACTTTTAAAGAAACATCCATGCCGAGCTTTATTTTTCCTAAATCAGACTCCGGCACAAAAGCCTTAATCTTCATAACTGACAAATCTGAAATAACACACATTGTCATACCTGGAGAGACAACTTCACCTATCTCACTGATTTTATTGATAATAATTCCATTTGACGGCGATTTCACAACTGAATCTGAAATCTTTTTCTCTATAATTTTTATTGCAGCTTCAGCAGCGTCAACGCCGCTTTTAGCGAGGAGAATATCCTCTTTCTGTGCACCATTTACAACTTTTTCAAAAACATGTTTTGTCTGCTCATACTGGGATTCCGCCTTCTGCAGCTGTGTTTTCATATCATCATAATCTTTCTCAGTCACAGTGCCAGCCGAAAAAAGCTTGGAAAGCCTCTCATGCTCTTTTTTCATCTTGTCTCTATTGATTCCGGCAAGATTAAGTGCCTCTTTCGCACCAGCAATATCTTCGCGTCTTGAGCCTTTCACAACAAGCGCAAACTTTGCCTTGGCTCCGTCAAGCTGTGTTTTAGCCTGATTTAATTGAAGAATATAGTCACTTGAGTCAATCTCGTACAAAATGTCGCCCTCTTTTACAAGCTGGCCTTCAAAAACTTTTACTGTTTTAATTTTTCCGGCAACAAGCGATGAAACCCTGATTTTATCAGCTTCCGCGGTTCCGCTTAAAAGAAGTTTTGTGTCATCAGTCTTCTCTGCGCATGAAATATTAAATAAAATCATAGAGATAACCAGAATTAAAAGAGTCTTCATAATACCTCCTGATTTTTTTCTCTATTTATAATGCCGGTAAAGAAGATACCTGTGAACTGTTCCAAAAAGTCGCTAGGTGCCATATTCATCTCAATCAGCATGGAGGGATTCGCGAATTTTGCAAGAGCACTCATAAAAATTCTCATAAATAAATCTGTGTTCAGATCCTTTCTGACAGAACCTTCCTGCTTTCCTTTTTCAACAATATCCTCTATTTTCTGAAAAAGAACAAGCCTTTTTTCCTCAATCTTTTTCCAGATTTCAGGCATCATTTTCATGTCAATCATCATAGGCTCAGAAACATTTTTTGTAAACTCTCTAAAAACACTGACATTTTTCGTCAGAGCATCCATAACAGGCATGTTTGAATCTGCCAAATCATTTAATTTGGCAAGTTTCCCGTACATTATAAAATCTATGACAGCCAGAATTATTTCATCTTTTGAGCTGAAATATTGATATATAGTCTTTTTTGACATTTTCAGACTTGATGCAATCTCTTCAACTGTAATTTTCCTAAATCCGTAAAGATAAAAAAGCCTTGCCGACTCTGCCACAATCTGATTTTTAATATCTTCAGCCATAAAAACCTCCTCAAAAAAACTACGGAAACCTTGGTCAAGCTTTCGGTTTCCATCGTACCTGAAAAACATTTGGTTGTCAAAAGTTTTTTTTGTAAAGGTTGAGTATTTTGTAGATTATTTTTAGAAACTTTTTTTTATAAAAAACGGTCTACTATCATGTCATACATAAAATGTCTGAAAAGTCGCAGAATTTTTTGTCTGATTGATAAAGAAAAGTCGAGGATAGTCAATCTTATACAAGATTTTTCTGAAGAAAAGCAGGCGAAAAAGAACAAGACTTGGTCAGAGAGTGTGCTTGATAGGAAATTTGCAATCGTTATTTCGAAAACAGTTAAGGAGTCAGCCGTGAAAATTTCTATGTTGTCTAAAAATCTGATTTTTATTGCCATTATTTCATCTTCACTTATTCTTGCGTCCTGCGGTGAAGAGAAGAAAAAAGATTCAGGCAATTCACCTGAAACAATTCTTACGGATAAAGATTCCGTTGTAGATGATGCTGATTTTAATGAAAGCGAAAATGATGAATTTCAGGAAGACGATGCAGACAAGATTCTTTCTGATAATGATATTCATGACTCAGACTCTGATAATCATGCTGATACAGATGAAATCAGCGATGAAGTTGTTTTTAAGGAGGAAAAAGGGACAATTTCTCTGCTGCATGACATTAATACAACAAAAATCAGATTTAAATACTCAGAATGCACATCTTACGATTCAGGCTTGTTCTGCCATGATTCCATAATGATAGATAAAAACAGGTATCAGTACTGGAACATCAACAAAGACAAGGCTGAATATATTGGACTTTTTGATCAGGAGACTGAATTTGTGACAACAAAAAGTTCAGAAGAGAGTGTTACTTATTTTGTTGCTGATAATGCTATATGGAAATCTGACGGAACAAAAAAAGGAAGTATAAAAGTTTTTGAAGGAGAGCCTGATATCTATATTTTATCAGCTGGCGGATACATATTTTTTACAGAAAACCGCTTTGCAAATGATGCAATTCTCTACTCTTTAAATATAGAAACAAACGAAGTCACCGAACTGAAAACATTCGACACTCTTTATCCCGTCATTTTCAAAGCAATCGGTGATGAAAACAATATTTACATAAAAATCAGCGACTTAGAATCCGGCAATACAGAATTTTGGAAATCGGATGGAACAAAAGAAAACACTGAAAAAATTATTGACAATACTGACAGGGAAATCTTCTATTTTTTCAAAAACAGCCTTTTCTTTCAGGCAAAAGACCACTCTCTTCATGCCTATTCTTTTGACTCGGGAAAAATTTCAAACATCATAAAAACAGATGGAATTGCATACTATGATTCTTTAGATGCTTATTTTTACGGCATTACAGAAAAATTCCTCTATTTTACTATTTCAACCAATTTTTACAGAACTGACGGAACAGCTGAAAACACTGTTTTAATAACAGAAAACAATTTCGGCACTCTTTTATTTGAGAAAAATTCTATAACATTCGGAGAAAAAACAGGTGAAAAACTCCAGATAAAAAAACTTGATGATTCATCTTCCACTCCGCTTGTTTTAACAGAATTTACAGCAGATGATTTAACATATTTCTATCCTGTTGCAAAAATCAACGAATCCATCTATTTCGAGAAAAACTGGGGCTCAGAGTTGTTGAAACTTAATGGTTCTAAAGTTGAGACAGTCAATTTCGAAGGAGAACCAATCTTCATAAATGAGGCGGCAGCTGTAGGAAACATGATTTATGTTATTACTGAATCTGGCAAATTAATCATAATCACTCCTGATGAAAAAATTGAAGCTGTCGAAAATGTAAATCTTAAAAATTACGGAATATTAAAATTATCGCCCTCTGATTTGTATTTAAAATCTGAGCAAAACAATAATTATTCAGACAAAACCATATTAAGAATTGACACTATCTCAAAAAAAATCACACCGCTGTACACCTCAAGCAAAGATGCGCTTAGTTCAACTCCGAGACTCTGTTACACCGGCAGTAGCAATAATACTATTTACTTTACCTCAGAAGCAAGTGATTCCGGAGCTGTTCTTTTTAGTACTCAGGGTGAGTCTGAATCTCTACTTCAGATAAGCACCTCTGAAGATTTTAATGATAATAATTATCTGACAGAAAGATTTACAACTTCCATTGAGGAAACTGATGATGCTGTTTATTACACCGAGGCTAGCGTCGATTTCTCTTATAATCTTGCATATACATTTTCACTGATGAGAAGAGATAAAATATCAGGAGAAGCAAAAGTAATAATGGTGAATGAACAGAATGATAGCAATTCTGACTCTTTTAAGGATATCAATATTATTGGAAAGCTTGACGGTAAAACAATAATTTTTCAGATAGCAAATTTGGACAAAGGGATTGCTCAGATCTGGAGAACTGACGGAACAGATGCCGGAACATACCTCCTCAAGGAAAAAATATATACAAATATCAATACTTTCTGGGAATTCCTTGCATTACAACAAAGGCCGCTTACTCAGAATGGCAAACTTTATTTTATTGCAGCTGACACAGAGAGAGAGATTTCAAATTTGTGGCAGACAGACGGAACAGTTGAGGGAACATCTCTTGTTAATGAATTGTCAAAATTCGCTACTATGATAATGTTCAAAGATGAGATATATTTTGCAGGCATTAATGAAGAATTGAAGCTGTCACTATTTAAAATAAGCAAAGAATCGGGAAAGCCTGAAAAAATAACAGATAA
>CAZISX010000088.1:13288-16432 GCA_964542005.1 uncultured Spirochaetales bacterium | reverse complement strand
GCCATCAATTTTATTTAATGCAGCAAAATTAAGAACAAGCGGTAGAGAAAGAGCAATAAAAAGAATGATATAGAAAAAGATTCCTCTTTTAAAAATTGAGGGAAGCGTTTTTCTGAGTTTGCTGAAAAGGTACCAGTTAAGAAAGGTGTAACCGCTTAAAAATACTGTAAAAAACACTATAAACGATAAGATTGTATTCATATCAAGATTTTATCCCGAGCTTTTTAATTTTTTGGATTAGTGTATTTCTATGAATATCCAGAAGATTGGCAGTATCTTTTTTTGAATTATTGCACCGTTTTAGCGCAGATTTTATAAATTCCTTGTCAACAGTTTCCATAAAAAGCTGGTAAAAACTACCGGCATTCATATCATTTTCAAATTCATTCCAAAAATTTTCCATTTTAATTGAAAGAACTGTTGTTGCAGAATAGTGAGCAAGAATATCCCTAAGTCTTGAATATGGAAGCATTTTCCAGCCATCAGGCTCAGTTAAAACCCGTTTAAGTTCGCAAACATTGTAAGGCCACCAGTAGGAAAGCAGCTTGTTCAAATCATCCTTTTTATACCAAGTCTCATCTCTTCCTGCATTTGAAAGAAAATATTCAATAAAAATAGGAATATCTTCAATTCGCTCTCTTAAAGGTGAAATCCAAAGCGAGCTTGCAAATCTAGGCTCTAAAGTGTCAAAAAGTTTTTTTCCGGTAGTAATATAGATGTTCCCGCCAGCAAACTCTTGTATTGAATCTTCAACAAAAACAATATGTTCAAAAGGATTTCTTATATCTTTTTCATAACTTTTGATAATATTTACTGCCAGAAATTTTTTGCCGACTCCAGGCTCTCCGCCAATAAGAATCGGCTTTTCATAATCTACACGATTTATAAAACGGCGCATAGATTCTGTTGTACTGCTGATTCCTACAATCATCCTATTTTTATCCCAAAAAAGAAGTTAATTCCATCAATAAGTTCAGGCAGTTCCCTAAATTCTTCGTACAACTTTTGTCTAAAAATACTTCCAGCCTCGTAACCTTTTGAATACCAGGCGGCATGTTTTTTCAGCTCAATCATAAGATGAATTGTTGTATGATAGGCAAGTATTTTATTAAAATGAATCATCATAATCTCTTTTTTAAACTCATCATCAAGTTCACATTCGTCCTTAAGTTCCTGAAAAATCCACGGTTTTCCAAGCGTTCCCCGACCAATCATAACGCCGTAAAGTCTTGTATCCAAAAGCTTTTTAAGCATGGCAAGATTTGTAATATCGCCGGAATGAATGACTGGAATAGAGACTGTTTCTGCAATTTTTCGAGAAAGCTCAAAATCAGAAATACCTGAAAACATTTCAGTTTTAAGCCTCGGATGCAAAACAAGCATATCCGCACCCTCTTCTTCTGCGATTTTTGCAATTATTTCTGCGTTTGGTGCCTCAAAACCTTTTCTTATTTTTACAGAAAGGGGTTTTTTCGTACCACTTCTCGCATTTTTTATAATTGCCCTGACTTTTTCAGGCTCTTTTAGAAGAGCAGAACCTGAGCCAGCTTTGATAACTTTTTTGACAGGGCATCCCATATTAATATCAAAACCGTAAAAAGAACGGTTTTCTTCAATAATCTTCATAGCTGGTGCAAAGTTTTCGGGTGTACTGTCAAAAATCTGAATAAAAGTGTGCTGTTCAGTTTCTGACACCTCAGTCATTTCAAGTGTTTTCTTTGAGTTAAAAAGCAAAGCTTTTATAGAAATCATCTC
This sequence comes from uncultured Spirochaetales bacterium, assembly GCA_964542005.1. Classification (GTDB taxonomy): domain Bacteria; phylum UBP6; class UBA1177; order UBA1177; family CALOFP01; genus CAZISX01. Next base: position 14,677 of record CAZISX010000088.1, on the reverse strand, counting down.
GCTGTAGCAATAATCAGCACCAGCTAAATAACAAACTTCACGAAATATTCTGTCTGATATGTCTGCCATAGGGGCAAGGAAAAACTTCATAACTATCCTTAAATATTGAGATTTTTCTTCTTAATTTTTTCAATAAGTGTGGTTCTGTTGACTCCAAGCTGCAATGCAGCCTGATTTTTGTTGTTTCCTGTTTTTCCCATAACATTTTTTATAAGGCCGGTTTCTATATCGTCAAGAAACTGTTTAACATCAAAATTATCAGGAATTTCAATATGCTCCCAGTCAATGCTAAAAGGATTCTGGATAGAAGCAGATAAAGACGGCTCAACTTTGGGCTCTGGTGCTTTTTCAATTCCGAGAAGAAAAGAGATTGCATCACCTTCAATTCCAAGAATTTTTGGCGGCAAATCTTCAACACCAAGCTTCCCCTCACTCCTAATTACAATCATTCGCTCAATTGTATTTTCAAGTTCACGAATATTGCCAGGCCAGGTGTAGCCCATCAATTTCTGCAATGTTTCCTCTGTTATCCCTTCAATATTTTTGTGGTGTCGTTCATTGAATTTGTTGATAAAATGGGACGCTAAAAGAGGAATATCATCAAGTCTTTTTCTTAAAGGAGGAATATGAATCGGGATAATGTTGAGACGATAAAAAAGATCTTCCCGAAACCGTCCCCGCCTAACCTCTTCTTCAAGATCGCGGTTTGTCGCAGTAATAACCCTTGAATTTATCTTAATAATTTCGTTTGAACCAACAGGCTGAATCTCTTTTTCCTGCAAAACACGGAGAAGTTTAACCTGAAGATGAAGTGGCAATTCGCCAATTTCATCAAGAAAAATAGTGCCATTAGCCGCAACCTCAAACCGCCCTTTTCTGTCTGTAAATGCGCCTGTAAAAGCACCTTTTACATGACCAAAAAGCTCACTTTCAAGCAGATTTTCTGGAATAGCACCGCAGTTTACAGGCACAAAAGGCTTGTCTTTACGGTTACTTAACAAATGAACATATTGCGACAAAACCTCTTTACCTGTTCCACTTTCGCCTGAGATCATAACAGTTGCGTCACTATCTGCAACCCGCTCAACCAGCATCAGGAGTGATTTGAAAATCTGTGAAACACCAATCGGCGCATTTGATTTATTCCGTTTCTCTTCCGGTTTTACATTATCGGAGGCAGCTGAAATTTTCTCCTCTTTTGATTCTTTTTTAATTGAAAAAGCAAGGTCTATAAGCTCTTCCGGCATAAAAGGTTCAACAAAAATATCCCTTACACCAGCTTTAAAAAGGCTTTTTGTTTCATCTGCTGATTTTTCTGCACCAAAAGAAATAACAATATTGTCACCACCATTTTCCATAGTAGTTTTAACAACTTGCTCTGATGGCATA
>CAZISX010000088.1:0-13278 GCA_964542005.1 uncultured Spirochaetales bacterium | reverse complement strand
TTTGAAATCATGATCAAGAAAAACTGTTTTTCTTCCTCTTGACCTCATCTCTAACTCCAGCTCTTCAACAGACTCAAGCAATGTATAAATAATTTTGCGCTGGGAAAGCTGGGATGAAAAAACATTTTTAAATCTAGGATTTGTTGTAACAAGGTAATATTTCATCTCAATTCCTTATCAGTTGTTTTTTTGACACTGCACTTTATTCAATTTCAGGGAACATGTCAAATTATTTACATGTTTTTGAAGCCTAAATCCAATTTTTTCTACAGAATGAAGATTTTTTGATTATATAATTTATATTGATAAAATACCTTAACAAACAATATAATGGATTGCTCAATGAAGCTTACCTCAAAGTTTTTTGCTGCTGTAATAATAACAGTTCTTTTTGTCATTGTCGTATTTATTTTTTCTTATCAGTTTTTCATTGTTCCATGGCATAAAGAAATGCTTACCACAAAAGCTTTCAATGTTGCTGATTGTATAAGCTATTCATCCCGTTATGCCGATGAAAAAGAGATGAATAATCTAATAAAAGATATGATTTCAATTCTTGATGGAATTTCCTATATTGTAATTCTTGATAAAAACGGCAAAGCTCTTCTTCACTCAAATCCTGGAAGAGTTGGTATGTTTTTTAATGATCAGGGAACTCAGGATGTTTTACTTTCAGGCAAAAAACATAGCAGCATTTATTACAGAGATATAAACAATCCCGAATCCCCATATCACATGGAGAAGGTTGTTGGTGTTATGGTTCCTTTTTTTAATAATGAAAACAGGAACATAGGCGCAGTTAGTCTTGGGGTAAGCGACAAAGCTGCTTCAGAAGTGAGAACAAAATACTTTCTTGTCTTTCTCTCCATAACACTTTTTATTCTTTTCACAGCACTCTATCTTTTTTTCAGGATTTACAGATTTATTCTTAAGCCGCTCAATATTGTATCTTTGATAGCTGAAGAAAAAGGTGAGCTGTTTCTGATAAAATCTCATCCTTCTTTTAACAGGCATGATGAATTGGGATTGATGCTTCGCTCTTTTTATGAAATGAATTTAAAAAACAAGGACTTAATCAATGATCTTATGGAGAGTAAAAATCGACTATCAAATGCTCTCGAAACCTCGCTTCAGTCTGAAAAAAATTTCAAATATCTTTTTGACTCAATAAATGATGCTGTAATTATTCACGAATTGGACGGGAAACCAATAGCTGTGAATAAAAGAATGCTTGAAATGTATGAAGTGTCGGAGCCGGAAGCTCTTTCTTTTACAGTCAAAGATTACACATCTGAAAGCGGAGAGCATGAAAACAAAGCAAAAGAGTTTTGGAGATTTGCTGTTAATGAAGGTGAAACATTTATGTTTGAGTGGCCTGCAAGAAAACCGCTAAGCGGGCAACCATTCCCTGTCAGGGTTTTTATGAGAAAAATTCTATGGTTTGGTCAAGAATCTGTAATGGCAATAGTAACAGATATTGCTGATGAGAAAAAACACGAAAAAGAGATATCTGAGATAAATCAAAAATATCGCTATCTCTTTGAAAGTATGCGTGATGCTATTGCATTTTCTGATATGAAAGGAAATATTATTGATTTCAACAATTCTTTCACAAACATGACAGGTTATTCGCCGGAAGAGCTGAAATCAATGAAATTCAAAGATATTACACCTGCTAAATGGCACGAAAAAGAGCACGATATAATGATTTCTCAGGTAAAAGAACGCCATTATTCAGATATTTACGAAAAAGAGTATATACGGCGGGACGGGAAAATAATTCCTGTTGAAATAAGACTCTATTTTTATCAGATAAATGATGAAGGCGAACAGATACGTATGGGAATAGCCAGAGATATTTCTGAAAGAAAAAAGTGGGAAAATGAGATACAGAAAATGAATCAGGAGCTTGAAGAAAAAGTAAAAATAAGAACAAGGGAGCTTGAACGAGAGATCGAGGCCAGAAAACTTTCGGAAGATGCTCTTGTTGAAAGCGAGGGTAAATTCAGAACTCTTTCTGAAAAATCTATGGTTGGTGTGGCAATTCTTCAAGACAATATAATAGTTTACGCAAACCCTGCACTTTGTGATATGTTGGGCTTAAGCCCTGTTGAGTTGATTTTTTCAAATGGGGAGAAATTTATAAATCCCGAAGAATTAATAGCTGTCGAAGAAAAAGTTCAGAAAATAATCTCTGGCGAGCTGACAACAGCTTTTTTTGAATTTGAAGGAATCAAAAAAAACGGAGGTAAAATCTATATGGAGACTTATGCCTCATCATTTCTTTTCAAAAGCAAACCTGCTGTAATGACTAGCATTATTGATGTAACAATGAAAAAAGAGTTTGAAAGAGAAATCCTTAAAGCAAATATTGACCTTGAAATATTGAGCAGAGAACTGGAGGAGAAGGTCAAATCAGAGGTTGCAAAAAGAATTTCGCAGGAACAAATTATGATGCAGCAGTCAAAACAGGCAGCAATGGGCGAAATGATTGGAGCAATAGCACATCAGTGGAGGCAGCCTCTTAATGCTGTCTCTTTTATTCTTCAGAATGTAAAAGATGCCTTTGAATTCAACGAGCTGACTAAGGAAAAAATTGAAGATTCCTACGAAAAAGCAATTTTTCAGATTAAATTTATGTCAAAAACAATTGATGATTTCAGAAATTTTTTCAGACCGGAAAAAGAGCCTGAGGTATTTGATGTGGCCGAAATAATTGGCGATGTTGTAGCACTTATTGATATGCAGTTTAAAAATAGCGGCGTAAAAATATTATTGAATGAAAAAATTATTGGATGCACTGTAAAAGGTTTTAGAAATGAGCTGAAACAGGTTTTTCTAAACATCCTTTATAATTCAAGAGATGTTCTCAAAAACAGGGAAAACGGATGGTTAAAAATTGGTTTAAGCTGCGGAATTAATGATACTTTTATTTTTTTTGAGGACAACGGCGGCGGAATATCTGAAGAGGCTGCCTCAAGAATTTTTGAGCCATATTTTACAACAAAAGAGGATGGAACCGGAATCGGACTTTATATGTGCAAGAGAATTATTGAAAATAGCATGAAGGGTTCTATAAGTTTTGAAAATACAGCAGAAGGTGTCAGATTTATTATAAATCTTCCCAGAATGGAGTAGCTAATGGATTCTCAGTTGCTTAAAAACATAACAGTTCTTTTGCGGAAGATGACTCTTATGTCAGAGAGGAAATGTACGAATTTCTAAAAAGAAGAATAGACAGAGTTTTTAGTGCAGAAAATGGGCTAAAAGCACTGGAATTATTCAAAGAAATTAAACCTGATATTGTGATAAGCGATATAAAAATGCCTGTGATGGACGGAATAAACCTTGCTGCTAAAATAAAAAAAATTGATAAAAAAATTCCCGTTATTTTAGCTACTGCTTTCAGTGAAACCAGCTATCTGATAAGAGCAATTGAAATCGGTGTTGACAAATATATGCCAAAACCTGTTGATGGCCGGGAGTTGCTTGAAGCTATCGAATCTTTAATAATTCCTAAATTTCAGGCTCAAAAAATAGAAGAACTTTCAAATGATATAAATTCCGCACTTGAAAAAGCTCTTGGAAACAGCGATGCAATGAAAGATATTATCAAAAAAATCAGACAGATATCCAAAATGCCGGTTTCTGTAATTATGGAAGGTGAAACAGGGGTTGGCAAATCTTATCTGGCAAAAATCATTCACTCTTTCAGTAAATTCTCAAATGGACCTTTTATTTCTGTTGATATAGGCTCGCTTCCTGAATCACTTGTTGAAAGCGAGCTGTTCGGCTATGAAAAAGGGGCTTTTACAGGCGCGGAAAAAAATAAAAAAGGATATTTTGAGCTTGCACACAATGGAACTCTTTTTATTGACGAACTCCAGAATATGAGCAAATCTGTTCAATCCAAAATATTAAAAGCTGTTGAGGAAAAGAGGATTGTTCCTGTGGGTGGAGAAAAACCTGTTCCGGTTAATCTGAGAATTATAGGCGCGTCAAACAAAAATCTATCAGAAGAGATTGCAAAAGGAAACTTCAGGGAAGATCTTTTTTATAGGCTCAATGAATTTTATTTTGTAATTCCACCATTAAGAGATCGAAAAGATGACATAATTTCTCTTGCTGATAAATTTATTATGGAAGCAAACGATGAATTTGAAGCAAAGATTAGCGGCATCACAGAAGATGGTGCTCTTTTTCTCAAATCTCAGCAATGGAAGGGAAACATCAGAGAGCTGAGAAATATAATAAGAAAAGCCTGTATGATTTCTGATGAAAATCAAATCTCTGAGAATATCTTAAAACCTCTTTTGATTCAATCAGTTGTAACAAAAAATGAAACTGTCAAAGCAGATTTTTCCTGCTCAAAATTTATCTTTTATGCAGACACCTTAACGATTGATGATATGGAAAAACAGCTTATTGAAAAAGCTCTTGCTGTCGCTGCCGGCAAAAAGACAAAAGCTGCATCGCTACTGGGAATTGATTACAAAACACTTCTGGCAAGATCCAGAAAATATGGTATTGAGTAACTATCAGGAGTAAAAATGAAAAACATATTTGCTGCAATGTTGATTGTCTTAACACTCCTTCTTTCTTCAGCATTGCTATTTTCTATAACAAATTCAAAACATTATGAATTTGCAGCAACTCTTGTAATGCTTGAAACATTTTTGACATTCTGGCTGATTTTTATGTTAAAAAGATTTAACAGAATGAGAATTGATGCAGAAAAAAGAGAGAAAAAATTCAAAACTTTTTTTGAAATTACGCCATACAGCTGCGTTGTTACAGATTCTGAACACCGCTACACCATGGTTAATAAAGCATTTTGCACAACAACAGGATATAGTGAAGCTGATATTATAGGAAAAACAAATCAGGAGCTTGGATTAAATCAGGATAGAAAAGATGTTGATCTTTTTACAAAAGAGCTTGAGGAAAAAGGAGTCATATTGAATAAGGAAACAACTTTTCTTCACAAAGATAATGAGTTTCACTTTGTAATGTTTTCTGCCGCATCTGCAACAATTGAAAACCAGCTTTATACTATTTCTTCAGCAGTTGATATTACTGATTTAGAAAAAAGCAGGCAGTTGATATTGGAAAGTGAAAAAAGAGCAAAAAAACAACGCGCCGCATTAGCTGAAATAGCACTTCATTCAAATGTTTTAGCGGAAAATCAGATTGAAATTATTAATAAAATCACAAAAATTATTGCTGAAACGCTTAATGTTGAAAGAGGAAGTATCTGGACGCTATCTGAAGACAATAAGCTCTTAACCTCTATTTCTGTTTATGAATTGTCAAAAACAAGGCACAGCTCTGGTCAAATTGTTGAAACTGCACAATTCCCTAATTATTTTGATTCTTTACAAAGAGAGCGCAGGATATATACAAGTGATGCGCAGGAAGATCCAAGAACCTTTGAAATAAAAGACAACTATTTGATTCCTTTGGGAATTGCCTCTCTTATTGATGCGATAATTATTTCTGACGGAACAATCTCTGGGATTGTTTCTGCAGAACATATTGGTGAAACAAGAGAATGGTTTCCTGATGAAGAGTTGTTTGTAACTACTGTGGCAGCTATTGTTTCCCAGATTTTTGCAAACGAAAAAAAGCGTAAAGCAGAGGAAGCTCTTTTGAAAAATGAGATGCGCCTTTCTTATGCTCTTTCAGCCACCTCTGATGCAGTCTGGGAGTGGGATTATCAGACAGGGAAAACCTATTACAGCTCCAGATGGTATAAAATGCTGGGTTATGAAAACAATGAATTTGAGATGACATTTGATACATGGAAAAATCTCTGTCATCCAGATGATTTTTCCTCAACTGTTAAAAAAATAGAGTCAGTTATAAAAAACCAGCAGAACTCAGGTTATCAGGCTGAATTCAGAATGAAGCATAAAAATGGTGATTGGATCTGGATTCTTGGAAGAGGCAATGTTGTAAAAAGAAATGATTCCGGGGAAGCTCTCCTGCTCAGTGGCACAAATACAGATATTTCTGCCTGGAAGAAAAGCGAAGAAAATACGAAAAAACTTCAAGATCAGCTTAATCAGGCACAAAAAATGGATTCAATCGGCAGACTTGCAAGCGGTGTTGCCCATGATTTCAACAATATGCTTGGTGTGATTACCGGATATTCCGAGATGGCTTTATTAAAAACAGAGCCTTCAGACATAAGACATTCATATCTTGATGAAATCAAAAAAGCTGCACTCCGCTCTGCAAACATTGCAAAACAGCTTCTTGCATTTGCGCGTCAACAGAGTGTTGAACCCAAAATAGTAAATATAAATGAAGTTGTTGAAAGTATGGCAAAAATGCTCAGGAGACTTATTGGTGAAGACCTTGCTTTTAGATTTATTCCAGAAAAAGAACTCTGGAACATAAAAATTGATCCTTCTCAGATTGATCAGGTGTTAGCAAATCTTTGTGTAAATGCAAGAGACGCGATATCAGGCACAGGAACAATATCCATTGAAACAAAAAATGCTTTTTTTGATGCAGAATTTTGCAAAAGAAACAATCTTGGTGATGAGTGTAACTTTGTAATGCTTGCAGTAACTGATACTGGATGCGGAATGGATGCGGAAACACAATCAAAAATATTTGAGCCTTTTTTCACTACAAAATCTGCTGGCAAAGGTACCGGACTTGGGCTTGCAACTGTGTATGGAATTGTCAAGCAAAACGGAGGCTTTGTTAATGTCAGCAGCGAAATCGGCAAGGGAACTGTTTTTAAACTCTATTTTCCAAAACAAATAAAAAAAATGGGAGGTGCTCAATTAAAGGAAGAATCGGCTTCCGCTGTAGATTTATTGGGGAAAACAGTGCTTCTTGTCGAAGATGAACCAGCCTTGCTTAAGCTTATAAATCACATGCTCGAAGACTTTGGTTGCAGAGTAATTTTTGCAAGCCGTCCTCGCGAGGCTGTGAAACTTGCTCTTGATTATCCCGGGAAAATAGATCTTCTTCTGACAGATGTTATTATGCCTGAACTTAATGGAAAAGAGCTCTCTGCAGAACTTTTGTTAAAACACTCCTCAATGCGAATTCTTTTCATGTCAGGTTATACTCCCAACTCTATCTGGGAGCGTGGCATTATTGATGAAGGTGTGAATTTTATCCAAAAACCTTTTTCAACGCAGGATATAAACAAAAAATTGAAGGAAATTTTTTCATCCCCCATCTAGCTATCTTAAAAAATAGAATTTAAAAACAGCTTTCAGGAATATATCCGTTTTTTCCTAACTTTTTTCCCAGCTCCAATATCATAAAAAACCAAAATCGCCACAAAGCAATACAATTGTCAGGTTTTTTGTTTTCTTTTTGATGGCACGCCAGTTGCTAGATAGTCTGTGTAAGAAATTTTTGGTGGAGGCTGATTTGAAGTTTGAGGTTGAAACAAAAAAAACATCAGGTCTCCTTAATCTTTCAGGCGATATTTTTGATTATGATATAAGTGTTATTGTCAGACTTATAAAGTCAATTGTGAGAGAGTCTTCAAATGTCGTTATAGATTTTTCAGAGGTTACATCTATAACACCCGGAAATTTTTCAACAATTCAAGATTTTTGCGAGAAAGAAAAGGATAATGCAAAGATAGAAATAAAAGGTATTACAAAAAAAACTGATGGAGGGGATCATGTTTGAAATGAACGAAAACATTGAGATTATCACCGATTTTATTAAGGATTCTCAGGAACTTCTTGATGATGTTGAGCTTGACATTATCTCTATTGACAAAAAATCAGAATCAGAAAAGGAAGAAGCTGTAAACAAACTTTTTAGAACATTTCACTCAATCAAGGGAAGTGCCGGCTTTCTTGGCTTTAACAATGTCCAGAAAGTTGCTCATGCTGCCGAAAATCTTCTTTCAAAAATCCGATCAGGTGAAATCAGCTTCTTGGAAGAGCATAAGGAACTTTTTGTTTTTGCTACAGATTTTCTGAAAAATGCAACCAATATTGTTGGTGAAGAATTAAGTGATGATACTTTAAATGATGAAGCTTTTACTGCAATCAAGGTTATTGAAAATCTTCCTGAGCAGATGCTTATTATTGAAACAGTTCCATCTGGCGATTTTGGAATAATGCTGACTCGTGGAATGATTGATGACTTTATCGCTGAAACAGGAAAATGTCTCAAAGATATTGAAAAAGCACTTCTGGAGTGGATAAGCCATGAATAAAAAAGAACTTGTGCAGTTTATACTGCGTAAAATACATACCATAAAAGGTAATGCGGGCTTTATGGGCTTCGCTAATATTGAGAAGCTTACCCATAAAATGGAGAGTCTTCTCAATATCGCCATTGATCTCAATGACTTTGATAGCGATACCGCAAAGATTTTTCTAACCCTAAATGATGTTCTTGAAGCAGCTCTTGAAGATATTAAAAAAAAATCTGAAGGAAGAATTCCGCAGCTTGATCTCTATGTTTCGCTTATTGACGATATTATCTTAGGACTTGAAAACAAGCCCAGAACTCCTAAAGTTGGCGAAATTCTTGAAAAAAGCGGTATTGTTGACAAAGAAACTATTGAAATGGCAGTCTCTTTCCAGCAGAAACCTGTTGGAGAAATTTTGATTGATCTTGGTGCTGTAACAAAAAATGAGGTTGAACAGGCTCTCAAAATTCAAAATGAATCTAAGGATAAACCTGTTTTGCCAGAAATAAAAGATAAGAAATCTGTTGCTCAGAAACAGGATATGAGAGTTGATATTACAAAACTTGATGCGCTGGCAGATCTGATTGGGGAGCTTGTTGTTGCCAACAATATGATTTTTCAAAGCATTCCCAAAGATGACAAATCCAATCGCAATCTTATGAAATCGGCTCAGCATTTGGGAAAAATTGTGAGAGATCTTCAGGAAATTGCAATGGTTATACGAATGATTCCCGCAAACGGGCTTTTTAGAAAAATGTCAAGACTTGTTTATGATCTATGTCAAAGATCTGGAAAAGATGCTGAGCTTTTAATTTTTGGAGAAGAGACAGAGATTGATAAGACTGTTATTGAGATTATTACAGATCCGCTGGTTCATATTTTAAGAAACGCTGTAGATCATGGTATTGAAAAATCAGATAAAAGAAAAGCTACTGGCAAACTAGAAAAAGGAACAATAAAATTAAGCGCGAACAATGAAGAAGGCGAAATTAAAATTGTGATTGAGGATGACGGACAAGGGATAAATAAAGATAAAGTTCTCAAAAAAGCTATTCAAAACAAACTGATACCAGAAAATAAGGAACTGTCTGAAAGTGAAATTTTTTCTCTTATTTTTGAGCCTGGGTTTTCAACCGCAGATGCTGTAAGCGAGATTTCAGGTCGTGGCGTTGGCATGGATGTTGTTAAAAGAAACATGGAATCTATAAGCGGCTCTATTTCTGTTGAAAGCAAGGCGGGAGCTGGAACAAAAATAACGCTAAAAATTCCTCTTACCCTTGCAATTATTGAGGGAATGCTTGTTCGTGCTGGCGATACTTTTTTCACCATTCCGCTAATGGCGATAAAAGAGCTGTTTAAGCCAAGAAGTGAAAAAATTATAAAAACGCCTGACGGTACAGAATCTGTCCGCTTAAGAGATGAAATAATTCCTGTAATAAGGCTTTATGAAAAATATGACATAGTTCCACAAGCTGCTGATATTACTGATGGAATGTTTCTTATTATTGATAATGGAAGAGATAGGAAAGCTCTTTTTGTTGATAAGGTTATAGGTCAGCAGCAGACTGTTATTAAACCGCTGCCTGAATCAATGCAGAAAGTGCGCGGAATCTGCGGATGTGCAATTCTAGGCGACGGCAAAATAAGCATGATTTTAGATCCTTCAAAATTAAATACAGACTTTAAAGGAGTTGACTATGAGTGAAAAAGTGAGAGAAAGAGAACTTTTCGCTCCAGATTTTGATGACGAGGATGAGGATACTCAAAAAGATAAGTATCTCACCTTCAGAATTGGTGGCGAATTCTATGCGATGGAAATCAAATTTGTCAGTGAAATAGTGATATTAAACACTGAAATCACTAAGGTTCCTGACATGGAAAGGTTCTATCGCGGTGTGATTAATCTGAGAGGAAGAATTATTCCGGTTATGGATATGAGGCTCAGATTTGGAATGCCTGAGATTAATTATGATGAAAAAACCTGTATTGTTGTTGTAAATATTGATGAAAAACTTACCGGACTTGTTGTTGAAAGAGTTTCTGAAGTGCTTGATATTCCTGAATCTGAAATGGTTGAAGCACTTACTCTTGGAAAACACAAAGCTGCTGATTTTGTTCGCGCTATGGGTAAGTCCGGTGACAATGTCAAGATTGTACTTGATGTCAAAAAACTTATTGAATTTTAGAATATTATTTTTTATGGAGGCAAATCATGTTAAGTAATTTAAGATTAGGTTCAAAAATTCTTGTGGGCTTTGTTTTAATTACACTGCTTACAATCATTGTTGGTGTTGTCGGAACAATCAATATCAACAAAGTCAATGAAGCCGACACCAGACTTTATGAAAAAATGACTCTTGGGGTTAATCATTCAGGTCAAATCGCATCCTATTTCAATCAGCTCAGAATCAAGGCTTACAACATCGTCAACTCAAAAACACCGGAAGAAACCAGGGTTCACCTTGAAGCGGTCGAAAAATTTAAAAAACTTATATCTGAACAATTTTCGCAGTATGAAAAAACTTTTTCAGATGAAAATGATCAAAAAACTTTTGATAAATTCAGGCAGAAATACGAGAGCTATCTTACAAATTTTAATATACTTATAAATTACAAGCTTGAATCAAAAAATGTTGAAGCTGATGGAATGGTTAAGGGTTTAGCTGCTACAGCCGGAGAACTTAACAATGAAATCGCTGAAATAATGGAAATAAATTCAAAAGAAGCTGAAAAAACATCAAAAGCAAATAGCGAGCTAGGTTCATTTTCAAGTAAGGTAATGATTTCATTTATTCTTTTGTCTATTTTCATCTCTTTTGTCATAACTCTTTTCTTTATGAAAAACATATCTGGCATTATAAAATCACTTATGAATGAGGCAAAAAACCTTACCGAATCTGTTCTAAACGGAAAACTTGATGCAAGAGCAAACAGCGAGGCTGTAAACTTTGAGTTCAGACCAATCGTTGAGGGAATCAACGATATTGTCAACGCATTTGTGGCTCCTATTAATGTAACAGCAGAATATATTGACAGAATAGCGAAAGGAGACATTCCTCCAAAAATTACAGAGAGATACAATGGTGATTTTAACGAGATGAAAAATAATGTGAATGGCTGTATTGACGCAATAAATAATATTATTGACGAAACATCAACTCTTCTGAAAGGAGCAGACTCAGGAAGAATTGATCTTAGAGGCGATACAAAAAAATTTACAGGAAAATGGACAGGAATTATTGAAGGAGTCAACCAGCTTCTTGATATTTTCAACTCAATTCTTCTTGAAGTCTCCTCTTCTGTAAATCAGGTAACAGGCGGAGCACAGCAGGTCAGCGATGCGTCACAATCACTTTCTCAGGGTGCTTCAGAGTCAGCAAGTTCATTAGAAGAAATCTCAAGCTCAATGCAGGAAATAGGCTCTCAGACAAAAATGAATGCACAAAATGCTCATCAGGCCAGCTCTCTTTCTGTCTCGGCAAAAGATTCAGCTAAGAAAGGAAACGAGCAGATGACAGATCTTGTAAAAGCAATGAATGAGATTAATGATTCTTCTAAAAACATCTCTAAAATTATTAAAGTTATTGATGAAATAGCATTCCAGACAAATGTTCTTGCTCTTAATGCTGCGGTTGAGGCTGCAAGAGCCGGAAAATATGGAAAAGGTTTTGCTGTAGTTGCGGAAGAGGTAAGAGATCTTGCTGAAAGAAGCGCTCAGGCGGCAAAAGAGACTGCAGAAATGATTGAAGGAGCTATGAAAAAAGCAGAGAATGGCTCAAAAATTGCTGAAAAGACATCTGTAATTCTTGGTGAAATTGTGGTTGGCTCCACAAAAGTCAATGATATTATTGGAGAAATAGCTGCAGCAAGTAATGAGCAGGCACAGGGAATCTCTCAGATAAATATAGGACTCCATCAGCTTGAGCAGGTAACACAACAAAACACAGCAAATGCTGAAGAATCGGCAGCAGCAGCGGAAGAGCTGAATTCACAGTCTGAGCAGCTTAGAATAATGGTTTCGAGATTTAAACTAAGAGACCATAATAATTATGAAAATAAAGCAGTTGCACCAAAATTGTCATCAGTAGGATACAACCGGAGAAGTGAGAGAAGAATTGAAGAAAAAAGAAATATAAATTTTGTAAGACCTGATGAAATAATCTCTCTTGATGACAATGATTTTGGAAAATATTGAGAGAGCACCCGAAAGTATCGCTACGGAGAACTTTTTTTAACCCCCGCAAACTTCAAACATCCTGACAACAAAATTCTCCAAGAAAAAAATTTACAGATTTTTGTAAGTTCTTATAAACAAAAGGTGTTTTCAAGAATTAATTGAAGAATTGAACAGATTAAAAAAATATAATTTTCGGAGACAACGAGGTATCGCCGCTGCAATAAAACTAATTCCAGCAATTGATATTTCCAAAGATTTCTGATATAACTTTCCGCAGTTCACAAAGAAGAGGCGAAAATGAGAAAAAACCTAAGCACAAGTGTTTACACATTCAGGACAATAATCACTGAAAACGGCATGTTTGTTGATAAAACAAAGGAATATTACCAGCTTGTCCAGAAAATGAATGGTCAGTATTTTCTCTCCCGTCCGCGAAGATTTGGAAAATCTTTGACTCTTTCTGCGTTGGAATCAATTTTTCTTGGCGAAAAAGAGCTTTTCAAAGGTCTTTATATTTATAATAAGCCTTACGAATGGAAAAAATATCCGATAATTCGCCTGGCAATGAATAAACTTAGCAGCTCAACTGCTGAAGAGCTTGATGAAAATCTTGTAATCGAGCTGAAAAGAGTTGCAAAACATCTTAAGGTCGAACTTACAACAACAAAAGCCCAGCAGATTTTCAAAGAGATAATTGTTGAACTTGGAGAACGGGGTGAAAAATCTGTTGTTCTGATTGATGAGTATGACAAACCGATTCTTGACAACATTTTAAACAAAGATGAAGTCCAGAAAATTAGAGGATTTTTAAAAAGTTTCTACGGAATAATTAAAGCCTCAGAAGAACACCTCCGTTTTACATTTATAACTGGCGTCAGCAAGTTTACCCATGTTTCAATTTTTTCAGATTTGAATAATC
>CAZISX010000087.1:14867-16720 GCA_964542005.1 uncultured Spirochaetales bacterium | reverse complement strand
GCCCACGATTCCGTTCATTGGCGTGCGGAGTTCGTGGCTCATATTGGCAAGAAAATCTGACTTTGCTTTGTTTGCAGTTTCGGCTGCTTCTTTTGATTTTAGTAGCTCAATCTCTGCCTGTTTACGGTCAGTTATATCATTTGATACGCCAATAATTCCGATGATATTTCCCTGACTATCGCGCCACGGAGATTTATGTGCCAGAAAGATATGAGTGGTGTTGCCAATCAATCCTTTTTCTTCTCTGTCATCATATTTTTTGCTGGACATAACCTTTAGATCGGTTGCCCTAAATTCATCAGCAGTTTCGCGCGCCAGAAGCTCATAATCGGTTTTGCCGACTACCTCTTCTTTGGTATAGCCAAGCATTTTTGCTCCAGCCTGATTGATTGTCTGGTATCTGCCGGCAGAATCTTTTGCGAAAATTGCATCAGTAGAGCTTTCAATAATTGTGGCAAGAAGAGCTTTTTGCTCAATAATATTTTTAAGTAATGAATTTCTTTGAATATTGTCTAAAATAACCTTTCCAATAAGTATTGTTGCCAGCGGATAGATTGTTAAAACAGGAATTCCGATTTTTTTAAGAACTCCGATTCCCATATTGTTTGGCAGTAGCAACATAATCAAAAACATTGAAATGTGAACCAGAACTCCGAATGTCAGAAGTCTAAACCACGAAAAATCGCGCTCTTTTTTTGTGTAAAGCATAAAAAAGAGAATTCCCCAAAGAATTGAAGATGTTATAACCATTACTCCGACAGGTGCACCGATTCCACCCTGAAAAATTCTGACGATTGCGGCCATTAGCCCTGCAATAATTGCTGCAAAAGGCCCAAAAAAAAGTCCACATAAACTTATGACAACAGATCTTCCGTCAAAAATAAGTCCTTCAGCAAATTTTAAGGGTTGAAGCATTCCGATAATTGCAACACTGCCAAACAGGAAGCCCTGAATTGCTCCAGATATTAGAACATGCTTTGCACGCTCCACAATAAAGCCAGAAATAACAGAAAGTGCAACCAAAAGTGCAAGATTAGATATAAGCTCTATAAAAATCATCTGACTGCTCCTCTATTATAAATGCGGATTAATCCTGTTTTTACTGTTTTATTCTGTTTTGAACCGTCTCCATTTTACTTTATTAATAATTTCATGCAAAAAAAATGTGTTGATGAAAGAGAGATTTTACCACCTGCCAAACCCGCTAAAACAGCCAGAAATAAAAATATTTTGTTTTTTATATGAAAATTATGTAAATATCTAATGATTTTCAAACATAAATAGTGTATACTCGCTTCATAAATAAATGGTTGCAAAAATATTTGCGGGGGGAAATAGCTTATGGATATGTCGAACCATAACGAAAATATGGAGATAATTCAGGAGTTTGTAAGAGATTGTCGTGATCTTCTCGAAGATCTGGAAGTCTCTGTTCTTGGGTTTGGTCAGGAGCTTGATTCAGGCAATGTTAATAAAGAAAGTATCAACAAAGTCTTCAGAACTTTTCACTCTATAAAGGGCGGAGCCGGATTTTTGATGTTAAATAATATCAAAGATGTTTCACATTCGGCAGAAAATCTTCTCGACCTAATAAGATCGGGCGAACTTGAACTGAAAAAAGAACATATTGAGCTTTTTGTTCTTGCCAGCGACTTTATTAAAGACGCTATTGAAGAGGTTGACATCAGATTAAATGACGGCTCAATGAAAGAGCGGGGCGAAGCCATAAAAAATATAATTTCCATGTCTATTTTAGAGTCTGAAGAAGAGCGGGCTGATTCAACTTTCGGGTTCTGGGAAAATAACGATAATATGTCTAATAAATCTCCTGTTATTGCGGTTGAAGATTTATC
>CAZISX010000087.1:6737-14857 GCA_964542005.1 uncultured Spirochaetales bacterium | reverse complement strand
GCTAAGAGAGCAATTCGCGCAGGAATCACTCGATATTATTAAAGAAATAGAAGATGCTCTTGTCGGATGGTCTAATGCTCCCGAAAACAAGGATTTTGCAAATCTCGCATACCGCAAAATCCATACATTAAAAGGCAACAGCGGATTCCTCGGATTTTGTGATTTCGAGCAGATTCTGCATCACATGGAAACTGTTGTTGATGCTTCTCTAAACAGCTCGTTTATCAACGATTCTCAGTTAATAAAAATATTTCTTACAATTATAGATATTATTGAAGAGAGCATTGCAGGGATTCTTTCGGGCGGTGAAGGCAGAATCGAACATGCTGAGCTTTATATTGATCTTATTGATGAGCTTCTTCCAAAAGGATGGCTTGATGATAATGCTTCTCAAGTGCCAAGAGTCGGCGAAATTCTTAAAGAAAAGGGAATTGTTACTGACGAAAATATTAGAGATGCTGTGGCGCAGCAGAGAAAACCAATCGGCGAGATTCTGGTTGATTTGGGTGCTGCGACAAAAGAGGATGTTGAGGATGCTTTAAAAAGCCAGAAAGATAAGATGCCGGAACTTGTTGTTGATTCTAAAATAATGGATAAAACCAAGGTTGTTGACAAAAAACAGGATATTCGTGTTGAGGTCGGAAAGCTTGATTCTCTTATTAATCTTATCGGCGAGCTTGTGATTTCACACAATATGATTGTGCATAATCCTGAAATTATTCATTTTAATCAGGTTGAGAGTTTTACAAAAGCTTCCCAGCAGATGGGAAAAATTGTGCGGGAACTTCAGGAAATAGCAATGTTTATAAGAATGGTTCCGATTGCCGGACTGTTCAAAAGAATGATTCGACTTGTTCATGATTTATCAACAAAAAGCAGTAAAAAGGTTGAGCTCCAGCTTATTGGAGAGGAGACTGAAATTGATAAAACTGTTGTTGAGCTTATCACAGATCCGCTGGTTCATATTATCAGAAATTCTCTTGATCATGGTCTTGAAAATACTGATGAAAGAGAGGCTAGCGGCAAGCCTGCAAAAGGAATTGTAAAGCTTACGGCAAAGCATGAAGAGGGCGAAGTCTGGATAACAATCGAAGATGACGGCCGCGGCATAAACCGTGAAAAAGTGCTTAAAAAAGCTGTCGAAAAAGGGCTTGTTCCTGGCGATCCGGCACTCCTTTCGGACAAGGAAATCTGCCAGTTTATCTTTCATCCAGGGTTTTCAACTGCAGATAAAATAACCGATATTTCTGGCCGCGGTGTTGGAATGGATGTTGTTAAAAAGAACCTGGAAAAGATAAAAGGTCGTGTTGATGTTGAGAGTATTTTCGGAAAAGGAACCCGCGTAACACTCCGTATTCCTTTGACTTTAGCAATAATAGAGGGTATGCAGATTCGGGTCGGAAAATCGCTTTATATTATTCCGCTTTTATCAATCAGACAATTTTTTAAAGCATCAAAAAAGAATATTACAGTTTCGCCGGATGGAACAGAAACTGTCCGTCTTAGGGATGAGCTTATGCCAGTTGTAAGGCTCCATCAGCTGCATAGCGTTACCCCTGAATTTGCAGAGATTTCAGATGGAATTCTCATAATTGTTGAATCAGGTTTAAAGAGCTGTGCACTTTTTGTTGATCAGATTATTGGCCAGCAACAGACTGTAATCAAGGGTTTATCCGAATATATCGGGCATGTTCAAGGTGTTTCAGGCTGCACAATTTTAGGTGACGGCGGAATAAGCCTTATTCTTGATGTAGATTCAATTTTTGATATGGAGAGAAGTGTATGATGACCACCTCAAAAATGGAGATGACAGCTGTCATTCCCGCGAAGGCGGGAATCCATTTATTGTGTCATTCCCGCGAAAGCAGAAATTCATCTGTTTTGTGTCATTCCCGCGAAGGCGGGAATCCATCTTCTGAATTAAAGAATAAAAACAATAAGATGGATCTCCGCCTGCGCGGAGATGACAACCTCAGCGATGGGGGTAACAGTTTATTGTGTCATTCCCGCGAAAGCAGAAATTTATCTATTTTGTGTCATTTCCGCGAAAGCAGAAATCCATCTTCTGAATCAAATAACAATAAAGGGATGGATCTCCGCCTTCGCGGAGATGACAGTCTCCTGTGTCATTCCCGCGAAGGCGGGAATCCATCTTCTGATTGTTTAGGAGTTTTTATAGATGAATAGATACTTCGTTTATATAATGACCAACCAACCAAATGGAACACTTTATATTGGATTTACAGGAGATCTTGCCAAGCGTGTTTACGAACATAAAACAGGCACTTATGAAGGATTTACAAGTAAATACGAATTAGGCAAACTTGTTTATTTTGAAGAAACAAATGATGTTGCCGAAGCAATAAAAAAAGAAAAACAGCTGAAAAAATGGAATCGAGATTGGAAAATTAATTTGATTGAAAAAAACAACCCTGATTGGAACGATTTGTATGAAAACATTGTTTAAGATGGATTCCCGCCTGCGCGGGAATGACACCAGAAAAATGTCGGATGACATAAAAAAATATTGGGAATGACACCAGAAAAATGTCGGATGACATAAAAAAGATATTGGGAATGACACCGAAAAAATGTTGAAAGACATAAATAAAATAAAGGAATGATTCTAAATAGTTAAAAAAGGTGGTTGGCTTTTAGTTTTTTTAATGGAGGGATGAATGGTTGAAAGAGATCGAGACAGGTTGGACGAACTTGATGAAGACCTCATGGAAGATGAGGACGCCCAAAAGGACAAGTATCTGACATTTAGAATTGCTGACGAGGATTACGCTATTGACATCAGTTTTGTGCAGGAAATTATCAGAATCCAGAAGATTACGGTAGTTCCTGATACTGCAAACTACCTCAAAGGTGTAATAAATTTAAGGGGTAAGGTTATTCCTGTTATTGATGTAAGACTCCGTTTCGGACTTCACGAGCGGGACTATGATGACAGGACATGTATTATTGTTGTAAATATGAGTGATGTTGTGACAGGTCTTATTGTTGATCGGGTTTCTGAGGTTCTTAATATACCAGAAAATCAGATGGATCCTGCACCAAAAACAGGCAAAAAAGATGCCGGAAAATTTATAAAAGCAATGGGGAAAATGGGCGATGCTGTAAAGATTGTTCTCGATATTAACCATCTTTTGAGCTATCAGGAAATAAACGATCTTAAGGAAATCGCGGAGGAGTAGATGGCTTTTACCTATTTTTTCAGGGACTTGCAGACACTTGAACTTGTGGCTGAGCATCTTGTTCCATTTGTTTCAGGAAGAAGCTCGGTAAGAATCTGGGACGCTGGCTGCGCTAGCGGCGAAGAGCCCTACACAATGGCGATTATTCTTGCTGAAAAAATGGGGCGGTTTGCCTACAAAAATGTTAAGTTTTTTGCGACAGATATTGATATTTCAGATCAGTTTGAAAAAATAATAAAAAACGGTATTTATCCTTACGATTTGCTTCAGCGGATTCCGAAAGAGCTGTTTGAAAAATATTTTCAGCCGGTAGATTCAGCCAAGTCGGGGGAAAAGTCTTTCCAGATTGATCAAATTATTAGAGACAGGATGAATTTTATCCGCTCCGATTTGCTCAAACTTGATGCGCCGAGTGATGAATTTTCACTTGTTATCTGCAAAAATGTTTTGCTCCATTTTCAATATAACGAACGAATTGAAGTGATAAAAATGTTCCACAAATCACTTTCTGCCGGTGGATTTCTGGCGATGGAACACACACAAAAAATGCCTGACGAGTGTGCTCATTTGTTTGAGCCTGTTGTCAGTAATGCACAACTTTATAAGAAAAAACAGGATTAAAAGTGAGAGTATTTCGCATTAAAACAAATGAATTAACCTACAGCAGCAATGTTTATCTGGTGCTGGGTGAATTTAATTCTGTTTATGATGTGAATACGCTTATTGATACAGGCGGCGATGGTCATATTGTTGAAAATATCCGCGCAATAAATACAGGCGTAGGAAAAAAAGCTGTTGACCAGATAATTCTGACACACAATCATTTTGATCATACTGGCGGAATTATTGCGGTAAAAGAGGCTTTTGGCTCAAGAGTTATGGGCTTTTCAGGAGCTACGCTAATTGATGCTCAGATAAAAGATGGCGATATGATTAAAGCGGGAGATGTATTTCTTTCTGCACTCCATGTGCCTGAGCATTCGCAAGATTCAATTATGCTTTATCACTGGGAATCTAAAACACTTTTTTCGGGTGACACACAGCTTGATATAAAATCTGGTGGTGGCACTTATTCAAGACATTTTTACGAGATTTTAAAAAAGCTCTTGGAGCTTGGTGTTAATGTAATTTATCCTGGACACGGCCATTTTATAAAAGAAAACTGTCCGGAAATATTAGAAAGAACAATGAATTTTGTTAAGCAGGGAATTATAAATTAATTTTAGGAGAGAGTTATGAAGCTAGGGATTAAAATTTTAGTCGGATTTGCAATTTTGACTGTTTTACTGGTTATTGTGGGGATTGTAGGCACTGTTAATATCAAAAAAATTGATGATGCAGATACCGTGCTTTATGAGAAGATGACGCTTCCAATTGCTTATATTGGAGAAATAACAACAGATTTTAACAGAATTAGAGTAAATGTGGTAAACACTGCAAGAACAAAAGATCCGCAACTTCTTGCAAATTATGAAAAAAGTATTGAAAAATATAATGAAAATATCAAAAAACAGTTTCGGCTTTATGAAAAAACATATCTTAATGATGAAGGCAAGAAAGTGTTCGAAGAATTTATGAAAAAATATGAACAATATTATGATGAAATAAAGGTTGTATTTAATTTCATTAAATCAAATAATGAGGCAGAAGCCATTAATCTTGTTAATGGAAAAATGAAAGATATTGGCTTTGAAATCAATGAAATGGGTAGTAAAATTACGCAATTAAATCTTGATGGTGCAAAGAAAACCGCAGAGAACAATACAGTTCTTGCAAATAGCGCAGTTACAATGATGATGATTCTTATTATTATTGCAGTTTTATTTGCTGCCGGCCTTGCGTTTTTTCTTATGCGCAATATTAATGCAATTCTCAATGCTCTTATTAATGAAGCTGGAAAAATTGCTGATGCAATTCAAAACGGGAAGCTTGATATCCGCGGCGATACAGAAAACATGAATTTTGAATTCAGACCTGTTGTTGCAGGTGTCAACAATATTATTGATGCTTTTGTTGCTCCAATTAATGTAACCGCTGAGTATGTTGACAGAATCAGCAAAGGCGATATTCCTCCCAAAATTACAGATACTTACAAAGGCGATTTCAACGAGATTAAAAACAATCTCAATGCCTGTATTGATACAATGAGCGGACTTCTTGCTGAAACCGACAATCTTGTAAAAGCCGCAATAGATGGAAAACTTGATACTCGTGCAAAATCTGAGAAATTTATCGGCGGATGGAATAGTCTTGTAAAAGGTGTAAATGAGCTTGTTGATGCACTTGTAAGGCCGCTTAATGTAGCTGCAGAGTATGTTGACAGAATTTCTAAAGGCGATCTTCCTCCAAAAATTACAGATACTTACAAAGGCGATTTTAACGAGATTAAGAACAACCTCAATCAGTGTATTGATGCGGTGAGCGCTCTTGTTGCTGATGCAAATATGCTTGCAAAAGCAGCGGTTGACCAGAAATTTGATACCCGTGCAGATGCTTTAAAACATCATGGCGATTTCAAAAAAATAGTTGAAGGTGTAAATGCTACACTTGATACAGTTGTTGATAAAATTTTCTGGTATGAACAGATTCTTGATACTGTTCCGTTCCCTCTTTCTGTTACAGATTCAAATATGAACTGGACTTTTATAAATAAGTCGGTTGAACAACTCCTTAAGGTTAGCAGAAAAGAGATTGTTGGTAAACAGTGCAGCAATTGGGGTGCCGGAATTTGCAAAACCGAAAACTGCGGTATTGCAAAGCTGAGAAAAGGTATAGAGCTTACAACTTTTGAGCAGGCTGGAATGAATTTTCAGGTTAATACAACTTACCTGAGTAATGCAAAGGGTGAGAAAATTGGACATGTTGAAATTGTTCAGGATATTACTGCTGCGGAAAAACAGAAAAATTATACAGCTGTTGAAGTTGAAAGGGTTGCTGTAAACCTTAAGCTTCTTGCTCAGGGCAATGTTGCTTTTGATACTAATGTTGTTAAACCTGATCAGTATACAAAAGATGCTTTTGAAAATTTCTCTAAAATAAACAGTAACTTAAAAGATGCTGAAAAAGCGATATCAATGTTAATATCTGATGCCAATATTCTTGAGAAAGCTGCTGCAGAAGGGAAGCTTGATACCCGTGCAGATGCAACCAAGCATCAAGGCGATTTCAGAAAAATAGTTGAAGGTGTAAACAACACGCTTGATTCAGTAATCAGGCCACTTAATGTAGCTGCAGAGTATGTTGACAGAATCTCAAAAGGCGATCTTCCACCAAAAATTACAGATACTTACAAAGGCGATTTTAACGAAATTAAGAACAACCTTAACCAGTGCATTGATGCGGTTGGTGCGCTTGTTGCTGATGCAAATATGCTTGCAAAAGCAGCGGTTGACCAGAAATTTGATACCCGTGCAGATGCTTTAAAACATCATGGCGATTTCAAAAAAATAGTTGAAGGTGTAAATGCTACACTTGATACAGTTGTTGATAAAATTTTCTGGTATGAACAGATTCTTGATACTGTTCCGTTCCCTCTTTCTGTTACAGATTCAAATATGAACTGGACTTTTATAAATAAGTCGGTTGAACAACTCCTTAAGGTTAGCAGAAAAGAGATTGTTGGTAAACAGTGCAGCAATTGGGGTGCCGGAATTTGCAAAACCGAAAACTGCGGTATTGCAAAGCTGAGAAAAGGTATAGAGCTTACAACTTTTGAGCAGGCTGGAATGAATTTTCAGGTTAATACAACTTACCTGAGTAATGCAAAGGGTGAGAAAATTGGACATGTTGAAATTGTTCAGGATATTACTGCTGCGGAAAAACAGAAAAATTATACAGCTGTTGAAGTTGAAAGGGTTGCTGTAAACCTTAAGCTTCTTGCTCAGGGCAATGTTGCTTTTGATACTAATGTTGTTAAACCTGATCAGTATACAAAAGATGCTTTTGAAAATTTCTCTAAAATAAACAGTAACTTAAAAGATGCTGAAAAAGCGATATCAATGTTAATATCTGATGCCAATATTCTTGAGAAAGCTGCTGCAGAAGGGAAGCTTGATACCCGTGCAGATGCAACCAAGCATCAAGGCGATTTCAGAAAAATAGTTGAAGGTGTAAACAACACGCTTGATTCAGTAATCAGGCCACTTAATGTAGCTGCAGAGTA
This sequence comes from uncultured Spirochaetales bacterium, assembly GCA_964542005.1. Classification (GTDB taxonomy): domain Bacteria; phylum UBP6; class UBA1177; order UBA1177; family CALOFP01; genus CAZISX01. The sequence goes on along the minus strand of CAZISX010000087.1, from coordinate 7,495 downwards.
TGTTGACAGAATCTCAAAAGGTGATATTCCGCCAAAAATTACAGATACTTACAAAGGCGATTTTAACGAAATTAAGAACAACCTCAACCAGTGTATTGATGCGGTAAATGCAATGATTGGTGATGCAGCAATGCTTGCAAAAGCAGCGGTTGAGGGAAGACTTGCAACCAGAGCTGATGCAACCAAACATCAGGGTGATTTCCGTAAAATTGTAGAAGGTGTAAATTCAACGCTTGACTCTGTAATCAATCCGCTCAATGTTGCGGCCGATTATGTTGACAAGATTTCAAAGGGTAATCTTCCTCCAAAGATTACAGATAGTTACAATGGCGACTTCAACACGATTAAGAATAATCTTAATCAGTGTATTGATGCGGTCAACAGACTTGTTGGCGATGCGGAAATGCTTGCAAAAGCAGCAATTGAAGGAAGGCTTGCGACCCGTGCTGATGCTTCAAAACATCTGGGCGATTTCTCAAAAATTGTTGATGGTGTAAACAACACGCTGGATGCTGTTATAAAACCGGTCAATGAAGGTGTTGAAATCTTAAAGAAAATGGCGGAAGGCGATCTTACCGACTCAATGCGGGGCGAATACCGAGGCGATCATGCAATTTTAAAAGATGCTCTTAACTCGACAATTGATTCTTTCGGCGATATTCTTTCACAGGTAAATACAGCGGTTGATCAGGTTGCAAACGGTTCTCAGCAGGTTTCAGATTCTTCTCAATCTCTTTCTCATTTTTTGTCATCTTATT
>CAZISX010000087.1:5106-6727 GCA_964542005.1 uncultured Spirochaetales bacterium | reverse complement strand
GACCGAGTCAGCTAGTTCTCTCGAAGAAATTTCAAGCTCAATGCAGGAAATCGGATCTCAAACCAAGCAGAATGCTGAAAATGCACATCAGGCAAATACAATTGCAAGACAGGCAAGAGAAGCAGCGGAAAGCGGCGACAAACAGATGGGCGATCTTATGAAAGCTATGACAGATATTAATGAGTCGTCCAAAAACATTAATAAAATCATTAAGGTAATTGATGAAATCGCTTTCCAGACAAATCTTCTAGCTCTTAATGCTGCGGTTGAAGCGGCAAGAGCTGGCCGTCACGGCAAGGGTTTTGCTGTTGTTGCAGAAGAGGTGAGAAGCCTTGCTGAAAGAAGTGCAAGAGCTGCAAAAGAGACTGCTGAGATGATTGAAGGTGCTGTAAAACTTGCTGAAAATGGTTCAAACCTTGCTCAGAAAACTTCTGTTGTTCTTTCTGATATTGTAAAGGGCTCGGCTAAAGTTACTGATATAGTTGGTGAAATTGCTGCTGCTTCAAACGAGCAGGCACAGGGCGTTTCTCAGGTTAATCTGGGGCTTAACCAGATTGAGCAGGTAACGCAGCAAAATACTGCAAATGCGGAAGAATCTGCGGCAGCCAGCGAAGAGCTTTCAAGCCAGTCAGCACAGCTTAAGATGATGATCAGCAGATTTAAGCTTAAAGGTGCTGGTTTTGCCGGAAGAGCAACTTATGATGCGGCCAGAAATGTTTCAAACCGCAGACAGAGCAAAGCGATTGAGAGCAACCGTAATATGAGTGTTGTCAATCCAAATCAGGTAATAAATCTTGACGACAGCGATTTTGGGAAGTATTAATTTTAGATGATTGAAACAGATAAGATTTACATAACACCAGGATATATCTGTGTGCCGCATAATCCGACTTTGCTTTGCGGAGTTATTGGAAGCGGTGTTATTGTGACACTTTTTGATGCACTTTTGCATTGCGGCGGTGCTGCATATTTTTTATTGCCGCATATTCCGGAAAACGGTGTTTCTACTCCATATTTTGGTGTTCCGGCAATAGCAGGTCTTATCTCTCTCATGAAAAAAAACGGCTCGAATCCTGAACATCTTGAAGCGCATATTTACGGGGGTGCTGAAAACAAAGAGCACCCCCGTTTTGTGCCTGGACTTGGGCTTGAAAATGTAAAAATTGCGCAGAGAATGTTTTTTGAAAAAGAGATTACAATCGCAGGAATGGATACGGGCGGAACAAAGGGGCGGAAAATAATTTTTAATACTGAAAGCGGCGATATAATTGCTGCAAAAGTAAAAGGAATAAGGCTAAGTGACTGGTACCCAAAGCCGGGAGAAAAGAGATGACAATCCCCTTTTGAGAGGGGATTAAAGTGATGGTTAATTAATTCCCCTCTTGAGAGGGGTGCCGAAGGCAGGGTGTGTGTATTTTACATTAATTTAACACCCCCCACCGCAAGCGGTTCCCCTCTCGACGGGGCGGGATTTAAAGGGAGTTTGAATGAGAAAAGTGATTCCATATAATCCAAATCTTAAAGAAAAAGCAAAAGAGTTGAGAAAAAATAGTACTTTTGGAGAGGTTTTATTGTGGAATCAGCTTAAGCAAAAAAAAATGAATGGGCTTGATTTTCATCG
>CAZISX010000087.1:0-5096 GCA_964542005.1 uncultured Spirochaetales bacterium | reverse complement strand
GATTGAGATTGATGGCTCTACTCATGAATATAAAATAGATTATGATTTGAAAAGAACTGCGGTGCTGGAAAGCCTTGGAATTTTTGTTGTTAGATTTTTGGAAAAAGATGTTCTTCAAAACATTGAAGGAGTTCTTGGGTCTATAGAAAATTGGATTTTAAATAATTCCTCCCGTGAGAAGGATGCTTTAAAGTGACTGAATGTATTAATTAATTCCCCTCTTGAGAGGGGTGCCGAAGGCAGGGTGTGTATATTTTACATTAATTTCAACACACCCCACCGCAAGCGGTTCCCCCCTCTTGAGAGGGGATTTAAGAGGAGAAAAGAGATGAACACGATAACAGACAAAGAATTTCAGCTTTTAACCTCATTTATTTATGACAAATTCGGGATTCATCTCGGCGAGCAGAAAAAAGGGATGGTTTCAGCCCGTTTAAACAAGATTTTAAACCGGCTCGGGATGAATTCTTTTACCGAGTATTACGATTTTGTCTCAAAGGACAAGACTGGCAAAGGTGTTTCGGATCTCATAAATGCAATATCAACAAATCATACTTTTTTCTGGCGGGAGAGTGTTCATTTCAAGTTTTTTCAGGATAAAGCTTTCCCTGAAATGCTTAATCTGGAAAAAAAGAGAAACGGCCGTGATGTCAGAGTCTGGAGTGCCGGCTGTTCAAGCGGCGAAGAGCCTTATACTCTTGTCATGCTTATGATGGAGCTTCTCGGGAGTGAGTACAATCTTTGGGATTCGGGTGTTTTAGCGACTGATATTGATACTGAGGTTTTAAAAAGAGCGATGGATGGTGTTTATCCGCCTGACAGGCTCGAGCTTCTTCCAGCTCAGTACAAACTCAAATATATGCGTAAAAACAATGATAGCGATTATGAGATTATTGAATCGGTAAAGCGGGAGGTGACTTTCCGCCGACTCAACCTTATGAATCCTGAATTTCCTTTCAAAAAACAGTTTCATATTATTTTTTGCAGAAATGTTATGATTTATTTTGATAAGCCGACAAGAGACGCGCTTTTAAAACGGTTCTATGACGCACTTGTGCCGGGGGGCTATTTTTTTATTGGGCATAGCGAAACTATTGACAAAGCAGTTCACAGGTTTGAATATATTATGCCTGCTCTTTATAAAAAACCAGATAGGTAGGTGATATTATGGGGGAAAACGGGGTGGCGAGAGAACTTGAAAATATTTCGGTTCTAATTGTTGAAGACAATGATGATGATGCTTTTTTTATAAAAAATGCTCTGAAAAAAAAGGAGTCATGGAATATAAAAAGGATAGATAACGGCAGTGATGCTTTAAAATATATTGTTAGTAATTACAACGATATAGATGTTGTGCTTCTTGATTATAAGCTGCCATTTATGAATGGCTTTGAGATAATGGAAAGGTTGACTCTTGCAGAGATTGATACTTCGATAATCTTCCTTACGGTTGATTCTTCTATTGAAACTGCAATTGAAGCTATGAAAAGAGGTGCGCTCGATTTTCTGCCGAAATTCGGAAATTATGATAAACTCCCTCAAATGATTGAAAAAATCTTTAAAATAGGCCGAAGCAGGCATGAAAAGAAAATGCTTGAAAAAGCTCTTGAAAAAAGTGAGAAGAAATACCGCTCAATATTTGAAAATATTCAGGATATTTATTTTGAGAAGACAATGGATGGCACATTTATCGAGGTTTCTCCTTCTATTGAAAACATTCTCCATTTTACAAGAGATGAGCTGATCGGGACAAATGTGTTGTATCTTTACAACAACCAGAATGAACGGGGTAATTTTCTTTCAAAAATAACAAAAGAGGGAATGGTTGATCAATACGAAGTGACGCTTCGGGAAAAGAATGGAACACTTCTTAGTCTTTCCATAAATGCGAAAATTGTTCCGGCACATGATGAATATCCTGAAAAAATTGTAGGAACTATACGGGATATTTCAGAATATAGAAGATTGCAGGATATGTTTCGTCAGTCGCAGAAAATGGAGGCAATCGGAAGGCTTGCCGGAGGAATTGCCCATGATTTCAACAACATGCTGAATGTTGTTATGAATTCTGCACAGCTTATAAAAATGAAAGTTAACGACATAGATTATATTAATGATAAGCTTGATACTATTTTAAAAGTTTCCGAATCAGGAGCAAGGCTTGTACGGGAACTCCTTGTTTTTAGTAAGAAAAATATACTTGCAAAAGAAGTAATTGATATGAGTTCTTATATTAAAGGTTTTGAAAAAATGTTTCAGCGGTTGCTTGGCGAGGATGTAAAACTTGAAATTGTTGAGTCGTTATGGCCTCTTTTTATAGAAATTGACTCGGTTCATCTTGAGCAGGTTGTTATGAATCTTGTAACAAATGCAAGAGATGCGATGAGTGAGGGTGGCCGGCTTACAATTTCTTCATATCATGCAAAATCGAGCGAGCGAAATCCTATAAATAATGTGCCGCCAGGGAATTACACGGTTTTATCTGTTAAAGATAGCGGCTGCGGAATGACTAAAGATATTGTTGAACATATTTTCGAGCCTTTTTTTACAACAAAAGATGCAAGAGGTACTGGACTCGGGCTTTCTACTGTTTATGGAATTGTTCAGCAATCTCATGGCTTTATTGATGTTTTGTCAAAACCTGGCGTAGGAACCGAGTTTGTTATTTATTTTCCAGAAAGCACAAAAGCTGCTTCAAAAATCTCACCAATTATGATTGAAAATATTCCGAAAGGGACTGAGACAATCCTTCTTGTTGAAGACGACAGCACTGTTAGGGCTATTGTTGAGCAAATGCTGAGTCATCTTGGTTATAATATTATTGAGTGTGATTTGCCGTCAAAAGCTGTGGTTTATTTGAATGAAAAGGCTAATAAAATTGACCTGTTACTTACGGATGTGGTAATGCCTGAAATGAGCGGAGTCGAGCTTGCAAAGTTTACTCAAAAAATCAGACCGGAGATTCCTTTTATTTTTATGTCAGGTTATTCTGATAAAAAAATTCTTGAAGATAATATTATTCTGCCGGCAAAAAATTATATGCAGAAGCCATTTAAGATTGAGGCTTTGGCTGTTAAAATAAGAGAGGTTTTGGAATGAGCGAAGTGCTTTCTAACAGCATGCAAGATATGCCTCTAATCAAAGAAAATACATTAAATACCTCTTCTCATATCAGAAAAATCATTGATGTTGAAAAAATAAAAGAGTTGTTTGAAAGTTTTTTTGCTCTCACAGGAATTTCTGCCGCACTTCTTGATGATTCAGGAAATATTGTTGTTACTGCCGGCTGGCAGGAAGTTTGTGTGAATTATCATTACAAAAACAAGAAATCGTTTGAGAGATGTGCTAGAAATAATGCGGAATTTTTGAAAACCACGGATGCAGCGAAGGACTTTTTTATTTTCAAGTGCGGCAACAATATTTCACATGCGGTAGTTCCTGTAATTATTGATGAAAAGCATGTTCTTACATTTCTTACAGGCCAGTTTTTTCTTGAAGAGCCTGATTTGGAATTTTTCAGAAAACAGGGTGCGTTTTACGGCGAAAATGTTGAAGAATACATTGCCGCAATTAAAAAAGTCCCTGTAATTAATAATGATTATCTTGAGAAGCTGATAGCTTATTTCCGGAATTTTATTTTTATTCTTACTGATTTAGGTGTTAAAAAACTCAAGCTGGTTGAAACAGAAAAAAGGCTTGAATCTGTCAACAGTGATTTGAAGGATATGATGTATATTGCATCCCATGATTTGCAGAGTCCTATTGTTTCAATAAAAGGCTATATATCTCTAATTACTGAGAAATATTCAAACACTTTTGATGAAACTGTTCGCGGAATGATTTCAAGAGCATCAGTCAATCTCGAAAGAATGCACAAGCTTATCCTTAATCTTCTCGATATTTCAAGGTTAAATACCCAGAAAAATCCGTTCACAGTTTTTAGTGCAAAAGAGCTGGCTGAAAAAGTAAAAAAAGACCTTGAGCTTGTTTTGCTTGAGGCTGGTGCAGAAATAACAATTTATGATATGCCGGATATTTGGGGTGATAAGATAAGGATTGAAACAGTTTTTAGAAATCTTTTTACAAATGCGATTAATTATGGCGGGAAAAATATTTCGGCCGGATACAGATCACGAATCGGCTATTTTGTTCGCGATAATGGTATCGGGATTGATTCTGAATCTCTTGAAAAAATCTTCTCTCCCGGTGTAAGACTTAACGAAATTAAAAATGAAGGAACAGGTATGGGGCTTGCTTTCTGCCGGAAAGTTGTTGAGTTTCACGGCGGAAAAATCTGGGCTGAATCAGAAGGGATGATAAAAGGGGCTGTCTTTTACTTTACTGTTTCTGTTAAAATGGTGTAAGTTATGGAAAAAATTGTTAATTTGGACACAGCTCAGGAGCTTGCCAGAAAATATAAGCTTCTATTTAATGAAATGATTGTAGGTTTTGCTCTGCATGAAATTATAACTGACAAGAGCGGTAATCCCTGTGATTACAGATTTCTGGAGGTAAACCCTGAGTTTGAAAGACTTACAGGAATAAAAGCTGACTCCGTTGTTGGCAAAAGTGTTCTTGAGGTTATGCCCGAAATAGAGAGCTACTGGATTAATCTTTATGGAACAGTTGCACTTACAGGAAGAACTCTTCAATTTGAAAATTATACAAAAGAATTGGATAAATATTTTGAAGTTAAAGCGTTCTCGCCCGAATATGGCAAATTCGCCACAATTTTTCAGGATATTTCTGTCAAAAAAAAGATGGAAATTGAGTTAAAAGAGAGTGAAAAAAGATTCAGAACACTCTTTGAAACTATGGCTCAAGGTGTTATTTATCAGGATGCGGAAGGCCATGTAATTATGATGAATTATGCGGCAGAGGCAATTTTAGGCGCAACCGCAGACCAGCTTATGGGGAAAACCTCGATGGACCCTCGATGGAAATCAATCTATCCTGATGGAAGAGAGTGCCCAGGCGAAGAGCATCCGACAATGATTTCTCTTCGCACAGGTAGAAAAGTTGAGGATTTTATAATGGGTGTTTTTAACCCGAAAGAGAATAAATATCGGTGGGTTATGATTAACAGCACGCCGCTT
>CAZISX010000086.1:12216-16873 GCA_964542005.1 uncultured Spirochaetales bacterium | reverse complement strand
GGGTTTTCGGCGGAAAACCCGTTTTGCACAATTCGTAGAGACGCAAAATTTTGCGCGTCATTTCCTCGCAGGAGGGAATCCATCCCTTAGTTTTTATTGAAGATGACAGCGGGGAAAGAGGAAGAGCTACCCCGTCGCATTCGCGCCACACCTTTTAAAGAAGGGGAATTGTTGGATAAAACCCTGGAAAATGCGGAATGGTTGAGAATAGATAAAGGATTGGTCTTTGTAAGGATTTTTTGTTTCAGAAAATTTTTAGGAATAAGAAACTATTTCAGCAACATGCTCTTCGCGGATTCTTCTTTTTTTCACTTTTTCAGAATACATTTCCTTGTCCGCTTCTCTCATAAGCTCATCAATTTTAGGAAATTCAGACTCACTCCACGAAACAGCACCGATGCTCATAGAAATGTTGAAGCAGCTCTCTTTGATAGCATTTCGTATCTCTATGTTTTTACGGAGTCTTTTTAGCATTGTAGCTTTATTGTCTTCTTCTGATTCAACAGCCAGAACAGCAAATTCGTCACCGCCGATTCTTGCAACAATGTCTGTGGTTCTAAACGATCGTTTAAGGATTGTGGCAGCTTCGACTAATGCTTCGTCCCCTTTTTCGTGGCCGAAAGTATCATTAATCTGTTTCATTCCGTCTAAATCAATATAGATAAGAAGCATTTTTCTCAATTTTCTTTTTGCAATTTCTGCGTGATGGATTGCTAGTGATTTGAATCCTCTTCTGTTGTATAAACCGGTTAATCCGTCAACAAGTGCAAGCTGCTGAACACCGGAGAGGAGTTTATGTCTTTCTATAGCAAATTCAATGGATTGAACAAGTCTGCTACCTGTGAACTGACCTTTTATCAGAACATCCTGAGCACCTTTTTTAATAGCTTTGAGAGATAAAAGCTCATTGTCGTGGATTGAAAGAACAATTACGGGTGCGTCTATTGAATGAAAAACTATGTTTTCAACAACGCCTTCGTATTTTTGGAGAGTGCAAAGAGAAACAAGAATTACATCGTATTCTCCATAATAAATTTCATCATGACTTTCGGGTGATTTAACCTCTGTAATGATAAATTTCTTTTTTAGAGTCGAAGAAATTTCTGCTTTTTTCAACATTCTTTTGACAGATAAGGCATCCGCCTCGTCATGCTCTAACAGCATCACCCTGATTTCTTGTTGCATTTTTGCCCCCCAAAACACCAATGTTAGATAATCATATTAAATTAATTGAGTTTTTCAAGCATATTTATGCAAAAACTTGATTTAGATTTTACTATCAATAAAAATATCGGTGTTTTAATTCTTTGATTACTAAGGGGAAGTGCTGTGACAAGAACTGATGCGATGCTAATTTTAGAGAAATACTTATCTAACCAGAATCTTGTAAAACACTGCATTGCAGTTGAAGCTGGAATGAAGTTTTTTGCAAAATATTTAGGTGAAGAGGAGTCCAGATGGTCGTTGGCCGGACTGCTTCATGACCTTGATCTTGAGCTTACAAAAGATAATTTTCCGCAGCATGGATTTAAGTCTGTCGAAATTCTCAAAGAAAACGGATTTGAGGATAGTGAGTTGCTTGATGCAATAATTATGCACTCTGGAAATGTTCCGCAGACAACCAAAATGGGACAGGCTCTTTATGCTGTAGATCCAACAACCGGTTTTCTGACAGCCTGCGCGCTTATGCATCCTTCAAAAAAACTTACAGGTCTGGATAAAGATTTTATAGAGAAAAGATTTGCGGAAAAAAGATTTGCAAAAGGGGCAGACAGAGACCAGATTAAAAGTGTTGAAAAAAGATTTGGAATTGACTATCTTTCTTTTATCTTTATAGTACTTGACGGAATGATTAACTCAAGCAGCGAGCTGGGATTATAGAAATGATTAAAAGACTGAAATCATTAATAATATTTCTTATGCTTTTTGGCTGTAACCTGTTTGCCGATCCTTTGATTGTTAAGGGTGTGGATGGTGAATATCTTCCAATACTTGCAAAAAGCTGGCTTGAAATTGACGGCGGAATCAGATTTTTTCTGCATGATGGGGTTGATTCCGAAATTCTTCGCTCTTCCTTATTAAAAAGAGTGCCTAATTTAATGATAGAGGCTGGAAGTAAAACCGCGTTTTTTCAGGCAACAACCGCAGACGCGCTTTTCCCAAAAATTGCAGATTTTGATACAGGAATTGAGCTCAAAATAAACCCGTTAGCTATTATTCAAAAAAAAGAGTATGAACAGACTAATATTACTAAAGATGCTGGCGATGACACTTCAATAATAAAAGAGAGCGATGCTTTTGAAGCTTTTGTTGAAGCTGTCAGTTTTGATGGTAAAAAGGGTGTAATGCGGATATCTGTCACTATAATTTCTCCGGCAGAGAGCGGCAGCTTCAAAAAGCAGAAAGGAATAAGAAAAATTGCTCTCTATTTTGCAGTCAAAGATAAAGAAATAGATAGTGAAAACCCTCAAAATATTAAGAAAATGAAAGCACTTCTTATCAAGCACAAATCTATAATTATTTTCAAAATTGAATCAAAAGAGGCTGATGGAAGCTACAGAATATCAGACATTTTTGTTAAAAAATTCTAATAAAATTAAAAGGATAATATGAAAAACAGAAAGCTTTATGTTGAATCTCTTGGATGTCCAAAAAATCGGGTTGACACAGAGGTCTTTTTAGGAACTTTTGCCCGGGAAGGCTGGGGAATTACGGATGAGCCGGAAGAGGCTGATCTGATTATTGTAAACACTTGCGGCTTTATTGAAGATGCTAGAAAAGAGAGTCTTGAACGGTTTTTTTCTCTTGCAAATGTAAAAAACAAAAATGCTAAAATCGTTTTAGCAGGCTGTTTGCCGCAGCTATATCCTGATATTGCCAAGCAGCTTCCAGAAGCTGATTTTGTAACAGGTATTGATATTACTGGTCAAATGGCTCGTTTTGTTGAATCTCACTGGGGAGATAAAGTTTCGGCGGTGAAGGAAAACTCTGATTTTATCTATTCATCTGCAATGCAGAGGACTTTAACTCTTTCTCCATTTTCTTCATATATCAAAATTGCTGACGGCTGTGACAATTGCTGCAGCTATTGTGCAATTCCGCTGATTCGCGGCAGCTTTCGAGAGAGGACTCTTGCAGATATTGAAATCGAGGCTCAAAATCTCTTAAATCTTGGCGTTAAAGAGCTTGTTTTAATAGCACAGGATACAACAAATTATGGTAAGAAAACTGGCTCTTCAATTGAAAAACTGCTCAAAAAACTTAGCTCGCTTGGAGATGTAAGATTAAGGCTGATGTATCTTTATCCATCAAAAATTACAGATGAACTCCTTAAAATAATTAGAGATAACACCAATATTTATCCATATTTTGAGATTCCGGTACAGCATATAAACGATACTGTTTTGGAGGCAATGAACAGACATTACAGAAGAGCTGATGTTGAAAAAGTTTTGAACCGGATTGATAAATATTTTGGCAAAAAAGCGGTTTTAAGAACCAGTTTTATTACAGGATTTCCTGCTGAAAAAAAGGAGCATTTTCAGGAACTTCTTGATTTTATTGATGAGTCTCATTTTGATTATGCAGGAATTTTCAGCTACTCAAAAGAAGAGAGAACTAAGGCTGCTGGAATCTACAAAAAACTTCCTGCACCAACTATGGAAAAAAGGCTTGCTGAATCAAAAGAGCGGGCTTCTCAATCTATGGAAAAAAGGCTTGGAAGATTTATCGGACAAAAGCTTGAGATTCTTTTTGAGGAGATAGAGCAGGGGAGTATGCTTTGCTCTGGTCGCGGCTACCATCAAGCTCCTGAAATTGATGGAGTTACAATACTTACAAATGTTGAAAATGAAAAGCCTGGCGATTTTTTAAATGTTAAAATTACTGCTCGCGATGGTATAGATTTTATCGGCGAAATTATCAAAAAATCTGGAGACAATGATGTTTGAAATATCAAGCGCGATGACTTGGATTGAACTTTCGCGCGAAGCTTACAAAAAAAACATCAATTTTTTTAGAAACTTACTTCACCCAGAGACTGAGCTTTCGGTGGTTATCAAAGCAAATGCTTATGGTCACGGAATAGTTGAAATCGCAGGTTTAGCCAGAGAAAACAGTATAAAAACATTCTGTGTTCATTCAATTGAGGAAGCACTTGTTTTAAGGCAAAATTGCTTTGACGAAAAAATTATTATTATAGGTCCGGTTCTTTTAAGTCGTGTTGAAGAGGCTGTAAAAAATGACTTTATTCTTGTAGCCTACAATCAGGAACATCTTTATGCAATTGATTCTGCTGCAAAAAAACTCGCCAAAACAGCGAAAATCCATGTGAAAATTGAAACTGGAACAAACAGACAGGGTGTGCTGAAAGAGGATGCTGCTAAGTTTTTCTTACTTATTTCGTCACTTAAAAACATAGAACTTGCTGCTGTTTACAGCCATTTTGCAAACATTGAAGACACTACAAACCATGATTATGCTATGAAACAGCTTGAAATGTTTGAGGAAATAATCAAAATAGTCCATTCTGCCGGATTGAGCGGATTCAAAAAACACTTTGCATCATCGGCCGCCTCGATCCTTTTTGAAAAAACACATTTTGACATGGTGCGACTTGGAATAAGCCAGTACGGACTTTGGCCAAGCCGCGAAACCT
>CAZISX010000086.1:11126-12206 GCA_964542005.1 uncultured Spirochaetales bacterium | reverse complement strand
GAATAATCATTCCGATGAACATTTGCTTCATCCTGTTCTTTCATGGAAAACACGGATTGCCCAGATAAAACAGATTAAAAACGGCGAATTTATTGGATATGGCTGCAGTTATCAGACAACAAGAGACTCTGTTATTGCGGTTTTACCAATCGGATATTCTGATGGATTTGACAGAAAAATGAGTAATCAGGGTTTTGTTTTGGTTAAAGGCTGCCGCGCACCAATCCGCGGAAGAATTGCGATGAACCTCACTGTTATTGATATCACTGATATTGAAGGGATAAAAATCGAAGATGAGGTCACTCTTATTGGGCGGGATAACAATCAATTAATAAAAGTTGAGTCTTTGGCAGAGCAGACCGGAACAATCAATTATGAGGCTGTCACAAGACTTGGCCGCCACATTCCTAGAATTATTGTATAAATTCATCATACCTTGATATTTATTAAATTTTTCATAAAAAATTAATGATTTTTTAACAAACTTATGCGAATATCCGCCCGGATTTAAGATCTGGTTCTTTTGATAAAAGAAAAAACTATTTTTGGAGGATTGAAAATGAAAAAGATTTTTAGAAACGGATTAATCAGTGCTGCAGCAATTTTACTTCTTTCATCAGCTATTTATGCAGAGGAAGCAAAACCGGAATCAAAACCGGAATCAGAGGTTCCGGCATGGGTAAAAAACCTTACACTTAGCGGAGATGTTAGAATTCGCTATCAGAGAGACACAAATGAAGTGAAAAAAGATGGTTCTTTTGAGAAAGATTATGACAGAACCAGACCAAGAGTAAGGGCAAGATTAAAGGCTGAAGCAAAAGTAAATGAAATGACAAAAGCAGTTTTTGGCATTACAACAAGCTCAATAGATGCAAAAACAGGAACTTCAACAGGAGATCCGAGAAGCGGTAATCAGAATTTTGAAAATTCAGCCTCAAAAAAATCACTTTATATGGATCTTGCTTACATTAATTTAGAACCATTAAAAGGTGTAAATCTGGCTATCGGAAAAATGGAAAACAAAATCTACAAATCAAACGATATGCTCTGGGCTGGAGATGTCACACCTGAAGGTGCTGC
>CAZISX010000086.1:8340-11116 GCA_964542005.1 uncultured Spirochaetales bacterium | reverse complement strand
GTTTCAAGCATATACACAACTTCAACACAAAATTAGCGATAATCTGAGCGTGATTTTTAATACAGGAGCATTTATGCTTGCAGAAGTTGAAAAAGAATCAGATCCAGCCCTTATTTTTGTTCAAGCTGGTGCAAAAGCTGCTTTTGGCGATATTTTTGTAAATGGTGCTGTTTCTCATTACAATGCAAGCGATCTTGATAAATCAGGACCTCTTGCATGGTCAGCCTACACAAACAGCGGAGTTACTTATGACAAGGAAACAAAATCAGCAACTGGTGCATTTACTTATGATTACAACAACTTAGCTGTAGATGCTGAAGTCGGATACAAATTCGGCGCATATCAGGCAGGAATCAATGGCCAGTATATTACAAACATGGCAAGCGATGTTGAAGAAAAAGACGGTTTCCTTGTTGGTGTAAAAGGCGGTTCCCAGAAAGTAAAAACACTTGGCGATTTCACAGTTCAGTATGACTACCGCCAGCTTAAAAGAGATGCTTGGCTTGATATTTTCCCTGATACCGATATCATGGGCGGCGCAACTGGAGTAAAAGGTCATAGAATTAAAGCAGTTGCAGGATTAATGGAAAATCTTAATGTTGGTGTTGCTGTTGGTTTGGGCGAAGACTATGCTAAAAACAGTGATGGCGATTATGAAACAAAAAAGAAAAATACTGTAATAAAAGCTGACCTTAATGTTAAATTCTAAATCCTGCGAAAACCTTCTTGTATAAAATATCACCGCTATAATTACCAATGTTTTTCATCAAAACAACTGTTATTTGCAGAAAGTAATAGCAGTAAACCTCTCATATTTATTAAATTTCAACCGATAATTTACTTGCAAAAACTAATTCTGTCAGAATAATAGTTTCGACCCTGGTGTTATAACTTTTTAAACAAGGAGGATTTTTATGAAGAAATTGCTTATTCTTGTGACAATTATTTTGTCGTTTGTTTTTTTCTCATGTGCGTCAAGTGATTCTGATTCACCTGGAGGAAGCGTAGCTGGTGATACAGATCAGCTAAATCCTGATGGAAACAACCAGAATCCTGATGGTAACAATCCTGATGGCGGCAACACTAACCCTGACGGCAGCAACACAAACCCTGATGGTAGCAACACAAATCCTGATGGCAACAACCCTGATGGTGGCAACACAACACCTGACACCGAGCCTCAGCCAAATCCTTTAACTGTTGCTTCGACAGTTCCTGTAGCTGATGCGATAAATGTAGCTCTTGATTCTGAAATTAAGGCTGTTTTTTCTGAAGCTGTTGATACAACAACTCTTGATGGAAAATTCAAACTTCTTGAAGGAGCTACTGAAGTTGCCGGAAAAGTATCATTTGATGCAGCTACAAAAACCGCAACTTTTAAACCTGATGCTAGTTTAAAAGAAAGCACCGCATACACTGCAAAAGTTCTTGCAGGGGTGAAATCATCTGAAGGCGGCTCTTTAGCAGCTGATTTTTCATGGAATTTTTCTTCTCTTGACAAAACCCCGCCAACAATTGTTGAAATCATCAAACCTCTGGACAAAGCAACAGATGTTAATATTGCAACAACAATTCAGGTAAAATTCAGCGAAGCGATGGACACAGCATCTCTTGCTAAGGCTATGATTCTTAAAAATGGAGAAACAGTTCTTCAGGGAGATATAACTTTTGCTGATAATATAATGAATTTTAAGCCTAAAGCTATTTTGCCTCCTGAAACTCTTATAAGTGCAGAGATAACAACCGATGCGACTGATCTTGCTGGAAACAAACTTGTTGCTGGCCAGAAATGGAGTTTTACTTCAGGTAAAGGTGTTGAAATTACTGCGTTTACTCCGGCAGACGGTTCAGAGGAGCTTCCTTCTGATACAGTTATAACTGCAACTTTTGATGCTCTGATTGATGTGAAAACAATGACTGCAAAGAGTTTTTACATAGAGCTTACAGGAACCGGAAAGGCTATTCCTACTAAACCTGTAACTTTTGATGATGCTACAAAAACAGCAACTCTTAAACCAAAAACAAGACTTCAGTACGGAAGTTATACTGTTCATGCTACTACAGATATTTTAGATATAGACGGACGCCCTTTGATTAAGGAATATACATGGTCATTTTCTACAATGCCTATTTTAGCGGTAAGCCCGAAAAATGGTGCAACTGATGTTGGTCTTGCAACTCCGATTGTTGTAACTATGGGTGCCAATATGGATACAACAACTTATAAAGATGGATTTTGGGTTGCAGAACAAACTGCTGATGGCGCTAAAGTTGCAGGCGATTTTGTTTCTTTCAATGACACTGATGGCACTGTAAAAGATATTATTTTCTTTAAGCCTACCTCAAATCTCAAACCTCTCACAAATTATGTAATTGTTGTTTCCAAATCTCTTAAAACAGCAGAAGGTCAGAATCTTAAAAAAGACTACACATTCACATTCGCAACCTCAGAAAACATACTGATTGGCGATGATTTCGAAGATGAAAACTTCTCGGGAATGTACTGGACAGCAAGAACTGTAGCTGATGTTGATCCTGAAAAACCTGCAAAAGATCCTATCTGGGAAATAAATACTCCAAATTATGACTATACAATGAACAACTATGAAGATGATGAGCTGGAATTTGAAAAAGGTTGGGATTTTAGTGTTACAGAGGCTCATTCAGGTAACAATGTTGCAGGAACTGCAGTAAATCAGGGTATCACAGGTCTTGAAAGACAGGCTTTTTATACAAATTTTACAATTGAAGTTCCAGCAGAAGGTGCTTACATTGA
>CAZISX010000086.1:0-8330 GCA_964542005.1 uncultured Spirochaetales bacterium | reverse complement strand
TCGTTTCAATTGGTGGTGCGCTTACTAAATGAGTTTTATGCTTATCTTTTCATGCTATATGATGGTGTTCAGGTTATTGCGGCAGAAGACAGAAATACAATTGAAGGAAGCGGCGATATTAAAGGTTACATTGGAAAAGAAGATCCTATTCTTCCGCCTGAAGCTTACTTCTTTGAAAATCCTTTTAAAGAAAATGTTAAAACGCTTTTTGGAGCATACGAAAACTTCAACACCAAAAAAGGTATAAAAGGAAGAGCACCTGAAGCTAACTTCTACCGCAGATATCTTGTTGACTTATCTTCAAAAGCAGGACAGAAAGTTCTTGTTGGTTTTTATCTTGTTACAGAAGATGTTGGTGAAGTAAGCACAATGCTTATGATGCCTGGTATTTATATTGATGATGTTAAAATTGTAAAAGGTTCAATTCCACAATAAGAGGTTGATATGAAAAAATCGTTTTTTGCAGTATTAATGCTGGTTTCAGCATTTGCTTTTGGTGCGGAGAAGAATTTCTATTACCATAAAGGTGAAAAAATTTATCTCACAGAACAATCAGGGAAATACACGCTCATTACAAAAAATATGGCTAAACTTACAATCGGGGGAGTATCTCTCCCGAGCGTTGGTAAGAGTTCTTTTTTACTTAATAATATTGACAGCACAAAGCTGAGTTCAATAAAAAAAATGGGTAAGATTTTTCCTGGCTATAAATTAGACAAAAACGGCTCGGATGCTTATCCGGAAGGTTCAATTTTTGTAAAGCCAATTAAAGCAATGAGTGAATCTGAGATGAAAAACTGGTGCGTGGCGAATAACTATAAATTTATATCAAAAGTTGCGCTTGCTGACGGTTTTTATCTTATTTCTTCAGACAATAACCCTGTTGATACTGCAAGAAATCTTGTTGAAAGCGGAATTATGCAACATGCAGAACCTGATTTCTACCTTAAAATTACCTATAATGCTTCTGATTTTACTCCAAATGATGAGTATTTTGATAAGCAGTGGCATCTTTACAACGATGGAAATCAGGGATCAAAAGGACTTGACTATACCTATGCACTTGAAGCATGGAGATTTTTGAAAGACAACGGAATTGAGCCTGGTGCAGGCGTAAAGCTTGCGATGATTGATGATGGTTTTGATCTAAATCATGAAGACCTTGCTCCAAATATTAAAGAAGCAAAAAATTTTGGAAATAATGTTTCAAAACAGATGTATGATACTGATTCACAATCTCCGGATACTCATGGAACCCGTTGTGCCGGAGTTGCAGCAGCAGCTTATGATAATGAGGTCGGCGTTGCTGGCGCATGTCCAAACTGCGAGCTTTATCTTGGAAGAATGCCTTATGACTGGGGTTCTTTTCAGAAAGTTATTGATGCATTTAACTGGGCTCAGGGTACAGGAGCAAGAATCCTTTCAAACAGCTGGTCACTTCCCATGTCTGATGCTGCCTATGAATCAGCGGTGAAAACACTAAAAAATGCAGGAATGATAATTGTTTATGCAGCTGGAAATGAGTTTGGAACCTGTGCTTCAAGTAAGTATGATTTTGTAACAATGGATGATGTAATACTTGTTGGAGCAACAGACTCTGAAGGTGTTCGCTCTTCATACAGTAACTACTGTTCCGCACTTGATATTGTTGCACCTGGAGCCGGTTATTCCGGTTCTCCGCAGGGTGGAGGTACGGAATACGATCATCTCTGGACAACAGATATCTCAGGCTGGGATGGTGAAAGCGATTCTGATTATGTAGATTTTATAGGAACATCCGCTGCAACTCCGCTTGTTGCAGGAATTATTGGACTTGTGTTTTCTGCAAATCCTAACCTTAGCTTTGATCAGGTTTACGATATTATTACTACAACAGCAGATCAGGGACAATCGGATGCTAACTACTCAAACGGAAAAAGTGATTACTATGGCTACGGCAGAATCAATGCACTTGAAGCTGTAAAACTGGCTTTCAGCATGAAATCAGCCTGCACCGCAGATTCCTGCCCAGACGGCTACACATGCAACACGGCAAGCGGAATTTGCGAAAAATCATCAACACCTGAGCCTGATGAAGACAGTACAATTCCGACAAATGACGAGACTCCAGTGCCAGATAACAATCAGCCTCCTGTAGACAATGGAGTTCCTGTAAACGACACTGAAAATCCAATAAATGACACGACAAACCCAACAAATGACTCAACAAATCCTACTCCAGACAACTCAAACCCATCTAACGACACCACTCCGGTTGAAAATCCTGACAATCAACCTGTTATTACTGATGAAACATCCGGCTGTGGCTGTTCAATTATCTAAAGATTAGCAAAAATTATTCAGATTTTCTGTAGCTGTTTTCGTAAGCTATTGTTTCTTCAGCATATTTTTTGAAATTTTCAAATTCCGGAATTGAAATTTTTTTCTTTTTAATTTTGATAGAAACCGTGAAAATATTGTTTTTTTCAGTTACAGAATAAATGAAAAAAGGATTGTCAAAAATAACAGGCTTCACAGCAGAGTTAGAAGCGTTGATTTCTGTAGTAATTTCAAGAGGTAATTGCTCAAATGAGACATCATAATTTCTGGTTTTTGTTTTAATTATATCAGCAAAGAGATAGTTTGCAGGGAAATATGGTGAAGTTTTGTTGTTTTTCACAATTACAGCGTAAGGTTCCATCTCTACGATTGTAAAAAACGAAGCATTTTCAGCAGATTGACCAGATATTTGAGTCAGAAATGTCCGCAAATTAGCAAATTTATCTTTCTGAGAGATATTGTCGAGTTTTGCTAAAACGGCAGCCATGCCTGAGAGTTCCAATCTGACTTCACCATCTTTTACAATTGCAATTTTGATTTTGGAAGTATCTGTTTCTTCAACCTTCATAAAATTGTATGAACCTGAGTAATCATCAATAACAATGGCTTCAGAATTTCCAATTGTCGGATGGATTCCTCCTGAATAAGAAATTGCTCCTAAAATATCTATAAAAAAGCCTTTTTCAATATCTTCCTGCTCGGGAATATAAAGCAAAGGGTGATTAAACTGCATAAAAGGGAGTTCTTTATGCAAAGAGCCATTTCTTCTTGTTTTGGCAAGCGAGTAGAAGCTTTTAACCCCGACAGACTCAAGCATTTCTTTCATGAGCAATAATTTTTCTGTTAAATTACCGCTTTGTTCGCTATGCACTTTATCTGTCTTTTTGGGATTCAAAAACAAAAAATCATCTTCAGAAAAAGATGTTTTGATTTTTTTTGCAACAAAATCTTTTATAGCATTGATTTTATCGTTCAAGTTGTCAAGAGACTTGGTTGTTTCAAATGCAGATTCTGCGACACCTTTTGATTTTGTAATAGCATCTCTTATAATTTTGTTTTCCACAGAAGCAAAATCATCCCATGATAATCCAAAAGAAATAATGAGCTGCGGGGTAATGTTTATTATTGGTTCCATCGCTGCCTCTCTTTTGTTAAGAAATTGGTTCTCTGATGAAAAAGTGTAATTAAGATAGTGACCATCCCTGGAAATGCTCTCTTTGATTTCTCCCAATTTATAAAAATTCGGCAAAATATTTTCAGGCACCGAGATTGTCATAATGCTTTTACGGTTTAAAACCCCTTCTGTTGCAAAATACCATCTTGTTGAAAATAAATGTCTAAAGTTTTCAGCCATCTCGTTTTGCAAAAAAACATAATCAATACTATCTCCGACAGAAAGTCCTGAAAACTCAATTTCTCTTTCATTTAAGTCACTTATAGTGATTATTCTTCCGTCTGGCTTTATGATTCTAGCACTAACAAGAGTGCCAAATTTCGGAACTCTTTCAAATTCGCGAACCCCATCATCATTTAGAATTTTTACGCTCATTCTGTATTTTGAAATAGCTTTTCCGCCATAAAGAATCTTCAAAATTCCTTCATCGAATAAAATCACATATTTGTCGCCCCGGCTTTTCTCTTTTTCACACTCTTCTTTTGCTAGTTTTAAAATTTCGTTATCTTGCTTTTCATTTTTTCTAAAGAACTCATTTTCTGAAAAACCTGATAATTTTGATATTTTATCTGCAGCTTTTTTGTTTAACGGATTTATTGCAAGAGCTTTTTTATACATTTTTTCCGCTTTTTCCAAATTTCCGTCAATGCTGTAAAGGTCGCCAGTCTTTCTAATTAAATCAATGTTTTTGGGGTTTTTCTTTAAAATTGATTCATAGTCATTAATTGCATCACTGTAATATCCGGCAGACGCAAGTGCATCTCCTCTTTTTTCAAGATAAATTGAGTTTTCAGGAAAAAGATTTAGATAGTAGGAATATAAGTCTGCAAGCTCTTTTTGCTTATCTCTTTTTTGAAGCATTTTTGTCTTATATTGAAACAGCGTGGCGTTTCCGGCAAAACGATTAAAACCATTCTGTAGAATATGGAGAGATTCTTTGTTGTTGCCAGCTTTTTCGTAACATAGAGCCAGTAAAATATAGCTTAAAACATATTCTGGATATTTATCCATAATTTCCTTTGATTTGCTCAAAGCTTCTCCAAACTGCTCTCTGGCTAAGTAGTAATTCACCTCCTCAGATAAAACAAGAAAAGAATCTGCAATATCGGCTGGAATGAGTTTTTTTACAGCTCTAAAATCATCAAAAGCTTTTTTAGAGTTTAATATTGAAAGAAAATTGCCTACAAAAAGCTGTGATGATTTGTATTTATCAGCCAGATATTCTGTCAAATAGCTGTATTCCTGATTGCTTTTTTCCTCTTTATACTTGTTTGCCAGTGTATATAAAAGCATTGGATTTTTAGAGCCTGAGATGTTTGTATAAAATTTTTCCCAATCCAAAGAGGTTATGTTTTCTCTTTTTTCTTTCACAAAAAGGGTGGTATAAAAGTCAAAAACGCTGTTGCTTTTTTCCTCATTTTCAAAAATAAATCCTCCAGTATATTGTTTTATTTCAGGAGCTAATTGTATATCTTTATTTCCTTTAAGTGCAAGGATTATATCAGTAGATTTTTTCTCAGGAACCAGCTTGAAAAGGAGAGAATGAACACCTTTTGTAAATCTGATTTTTCTTGATAAATCAATAAACCGGTCAGAGTTTTTCAGTTTTTCATAAACAAGTTTCCCATCAATATAAAGTCGAAATAGTGAGTCAACAGAAGCAGTTAGCGCAATAGATTCTTCTTTTTCAAGCTCAAAAGAACCTGCAAGATAGATAGCCTTATTTTCAACTGGCCAGACAAAATCATCAAGTTTAATAAACTGATGGGGCGAATCTGCGAGTAGAGTATTCAAGCTCTTTAAATTTAACTTTTTGTTAAGTTCAAAATCAGATTCAACGCTTGTTTTCTGGTCTATAAACCAGTTCTCTCTTTCGCTTTTTTCTGAAAAAATCACCATTTTCTGAATTATTCCGCTTTCTTTAGCTGAAGTGTAAACACTTGATTTTAAACCATTTTTTAGCGAAAAATCCAGCTTCATAACATTGAAAAACTGCTGACATGATATATCTTTGCATTCAGGTTTTGTCTTTTCTATTAATTCATATAGAAAAGTGCTTTCAGGAAGAGAAAGAAGTCTTGAAAAAGCATAAAGAGCAATCCCTGAATCCTCCGAGAGTGATGCTTCGCTCAAATACTCTGCCGCATTTTTGAAATCTCCTTCAATAAATGCTTTCTCTCCTTTTATAAGAAGATGGAAAAAACACTCTGGAACAAACTCTTCTTTTGCGTAAATATCTGAATAAAAATAATCTGTTGAGCTAATTGCGCAGATCTCTTTGTCAGAAGATGGTTTTAGATCATAATTTTTTCCTGCACAACCGCTATTTGCAACAAATCCCGTGGCTAGAAAGAAAAGAAATGATTTTTTCAGAGCTGATTTTGTCATCTATTACCCCATGTTCTGTTATAATACCGGTTAAAAAATGTGCCGGAACAACATCAAATCCTAGATGAAGACCTTTGGAGCTGAGTGGAGCAATTCTTTTTCCATTAAATTCTAAGAGTTCTTTGTCAGATCGCTCTTCAATAACAATCTGTGAACCGTCTCTAATTGTAAGGTCAAAGGTCTCAACCGGAAGAGCTGTGTAGAACGGTATTTTGTGATAAAGTGCGTTTACAGCAAGAGAGTAACTACCTATTTTGTTTGCAAAATCGCCGTTTCTGGCCATTCTGTCCGCGCCAATAATTACAACATCAATCATCTCTTTCTGCATAAGAAACGGAGTGGTCGAATCTGTAATTATTGTGTGAGGAATTTCAGCTTCAGCAAGTTCAAATGCGGTGAGCCTTGCGCCCTGAAGATAAGGTCTTGTTTCATCAACCCAGACATGCTCGACATAGCCCTTTTCAAACAGAGAATAAATTACGCCGACAGCAGTTCCATAACCGCCGGTTGCCAGAGTTCCGGCGTTGCAATGTGTTGAAATATTTAGTTTTTTCCCTTTTGTCAGGTTTATTATGTGGTTTGCTCCAAATTCCCCCATTTTTTTGTTGCGCTCCATATCGCGATCATGGGCAAAAACAGAAAAATCTCTCATTTTCAGGTAAAGCTCTTCTTTAGATAACTCTTTGTAATACTTATTAAAAAATTCTTTTGTCTCATCAAGAACATTTTTAAGATTTACAGCAGTCGGCCTTGAACTCAAAAGAAAGTTGTAGCAGTTTTCAAAATTTTTAAGAGAAATAGAATCCATCTCTTTAATTCCAAAAGCAATTCCAGCCGAGGCGGAAGCTCCAATTAAAGGCGCGCCGCGAAGATTCATGTCAACAATAGCTTTTCTGACATCAGCAATAGTTTCAGCAGGAATAAATTCCTTTTCCAGAGGCAGCTTAAGCTGATCAAGAATATAATAAGTATCATCTTTCCAATAAGCTGGTCTAAGCAAATTCATAAAGTTTCTCCATAGAAAAGTTGTTGATAATTTATAACAGAGAGCGGTGGTTATTTAAAGAAAAAAGAGAACTTATTGGAAAATTATATTCAGAGCTGGTTGCTAAAAAATTGGTTTTTGCAGTAGGGTTGTGCAAAGCTCTTATTTAACGCAAAACGAGTGGGTGATTGCGGCAGCCAGCGCATCTGACGCATCTTCCTGAGCTGGCTCCTTGAGCTTCAACATAATTTTTACCATCTGCTGAACTTGCTCTTTTGATGCTCTTCCATTTCCCACAACCGAGCTTTTGATTCTGGTTGGTGTATATTCAAAAAGAGGAACATTTTTAAGGGTAGCAGCAGCCATAACCGCACCTCGGACATGTCCAAGTTTTAGAGCTGAATCTGCATTTTTAGACATGAAAATCTCTTCAAGCGAAATTTGGTCTGGCTTGAATTCATCAATTATTTCAAGTAGTCTTGTAAATATAAATGAGATTCGGTCTTTGAAATCACTATCTTTTGGTGGAGCAATAAGGCCGTTTTCAATATGAGAAATCATCTTGTTTTGTAATAAAATAAGACCGAATCCGGTTTTTATGCTGCCAGGATCAATTCCAAGAATAATTAACGGGTTTTTAGACAAAAATAATTAGTCCTCAAGCTCAACAGTTGAGAAATCAATATCGTAGTTTGCGTAAACTTCCTGAACATCATCGTTATCTTCAAGAATTTCAACAAGTTTCAATACCTGTTCTGCAACTTTTCCTTCTACTTTGATTGTGTTCTGAGGAATTCTAGCAAGTTTTGATTCTTCGATAGCAATGCCTGCTTTTGTGATTATGTCGGAAATAGTGTAAAGATCCGCAACCTGTGTGCGAACTTCCCATACTTCTTCCATATCAACAACATCATCAGCACCAGCTTCAAGAGCTACTTCCATAATTTTTTCTTCGGATATTGATTCTTTTTTGATAATTATCTGACCTTTTCTCTCAAACATCCAGCCAACACAGCCTGCTTCACCCATGTTTCCGCCAGCTTTTGAAAAAATTCTTCTGATTTCAGAAACAGTACGGTTTTTGTTATCTGTTGTAACATCAACAATAACAGCAACGCCGCCAGGAGCATATCCTTCATAAGTTATTTCTTCATAAGTTACACCTTCAAGTTCGCCAGTACCTTTTTTGATAGCTCTGGTTACATTGTCAAGAGGCATATTTGCAGATTTTGCTGCAAGAATAGCTGTTCTAAGACGCGGATTATTTTCAGGAAGACCGCCGCCAGATCTAGCTGCGATAGTGATTTCTTTGATAACCTTAGTGAAAATTTTACCTCTTTTTGCATCTGCAGCACCTTTTTTATGTTTAATGCTGCTCCACTTATTATGACCTGACATAATTCCTCCTAAAAATAGTAAAAAACCTATGTTTAATAACATAAAGAGATAGTGTTTTCAAGTTTT
>CAZISX010000085.1:5171-17448 GCA_964542005.1 uncultured Spirochaetales bacterium | reverse complement strand
TTAGCTGATGCCCGACCATTTTTTGGTGATGACTGTAAATTTCTTTTACGAGACCAAGCATTTTTTGGTGATTACCAATCGTTTTTTGTTGATGACGGAGCATTTTTTGGTGATTACCTGCCATTTTTGGCGGTTCCGTGGTGGTTTTTTGGTGGTGCGGAAAGGTTTTTGGGAAAAAACGGAGAACTACCCCGTCGCATTCGCGCCACCCCTTCTGAAGAAGGGGAATTGTTGAATATTTCCTTGATTTTAGATGATTTGCCTGATAATTCGTGACCAGTGACCGGCGTATTCTCATGCGCGCGTGAAGGTTGTTTTACAATAACAATGCTCAAAGGAATTTTCCTATGATTTAGACCTTAAAATTGTTTAAAATTACAGGTTTTAGTTATGCTTGTCAAATATTTGTGAGATTTTGTGAAGCATTTTTACAGGGCAATTTCTCGCACCCTATTCTCGACAAACTCGGCAAACGGATCGCTGTTTAAAAGATATGTTGCATGATAGTAGGTTTACCGGCACATTTGCCGGAGTGATGAAAATTATCTCCACATTTGTTTCATCAGCAAATTTGCAATAAAAACAATATTGATTAATATCATGGCGAAAAAAGTTTTTATGGAGAAACCATGCTTGTATTAAAAAGTATAACCAAACACTACGCCGGCCGGACAATTTTTAACAACCTGAACATTCCGCTTTCCAAAAAAAGGACAGCTCTTGTCGGGAAAAACGGCACAGGCAAATCTACACTTATGAAAATAATGGCAAAAATAGAGTCTGCCGATTCTGGTGAAATTATTACAAAGAAAAACTGCCGGGTTGAGTATCTGCCTCAGCAGGCGGTTTACGAGTTTACCGGAACTGTATTTGAAGAAGTTCAGAAATGGCTTTTTGATGACAGAATTATTGAACTTCGTGAAATGGAAGCTGATCTTATTGATAAACTTCAGACAAGTGAGAGTCATCTTTTAATTGAAAAGCTCTCAGAAGTTCAGGAAGAGCTTCATCAGCATGAGGTTAAAGAGCGCAAAAAAAATTCAATTGAAAATATTTTGTTAAATCTTGGTTTTAGCAAAGAAACCTGGGGCAGAGAAGCCGCAACACTTAGCGGCGGCTGGCAGATGAGGATTGCGCTGGCCAGAGTTCTTGTCCGGGAACCTGATATTATTCTTCTGGATGAGCCGACAAACTATCTCGATATTTCAACGATTGATTTTCTTGCCGAGTGGATTATGGCTTTTGACGGCCAGATTCTCCTTGTTTCCCATGACCGTGATTTTCTCAACAAACTTAGCGAAGAGACTTGGGAAGTTTTTCAAAGTACAATCACGATTTTCCGCGGCAACTATGATTATTACGAAAAAGAGAAGGAAACCAGGCTGGAAACACTTGAAAAACAAAGAGAAAAACAGCTTGATGAGATTAAATTTCTTCAGGAATTTGTTGACAAAAACAAGTATAATGCGGCGACTGCGACTCTTGCTCAATCGAAAAACAAAATGCTTGAAAAAGTCAAAGAAGAGCTGATTGTCCTTCCTCAAAAACCCGGCGTTATGAATTTCAGACTTCCATCTCCAAAAAGAGGTGGTGAAATTGTTGCTGAATTTTCAGAGGTTTCGCACAGTTTTGGAGATATTGATGTAATCAAAGATTATAAAAGAATTATTACCAGAAAAGAGCGGATTGCCCTTATTGGAAGAAACGGTTTTGGAAAATCAACGCTGATGAATATTCTTGGCGGCGAGTTCAACCCGACATCAGGGACAATGAAGCTTGGAAATGATATTGAAATTTCCTATTTCAGGCAACACGAAATAACAAATCTGCCTGGAGATATGTCGGTGTTAAGCTTTGTCGAGTCGGTTACACCGTTTAATCTTATGAGTAGAGTGAAAAGTATTTTAGGTGCATTTCTATTTTTTGAAGATGACTGGGATAAGAGAGTCGGTGTTTTAAGCGGCGGTGAAAAAGTGCGTCTCGCATTCATTAAAATGGTAATGAATCCGGGCAATTTGCTTTTGCTTGATGAGCCTACAACACACCTTGATATTGATTCAAAAGAGATTTTGCTCAAAGCTCTAAAAGATATTGATGCAACTATTGTTTTTGTTTCGCATGATACACACTTCATAAATAGTCTTGCAACCACGGTTGTCTACTTCAGAGGAAAATGTGATGTTGTAAATTTTCCCGGCACCTATATTGAGTATCAGAATATGTATGGCCACGACATTATTGCAATGGAAAAAGAGATACCGAAAAAGATTGTTGAAGAGGCAGCTCCAAAAGGAAAAAATGATTACGCTCAAAGAAAAGAGCTCCGTAACAAGCTGAATAAATTGAAAAAAGAGATTAGCTCCCTGGAACTTTTGATTAGTAAAGAAGAGGATGAAAAATCGCTTCTTGGTGAAAAAATAAATCATGGCACTGGTGATGTTAATGCCCACAGAAAAGCAGTTGCCAGAATTGATCAGACCCTTGCCACTCTTTTGAAAGATTGGGAAACAAAAACTGCTGAAGTTGAGAAATTAACAGCAGAAGATTAAAGATTCTCTCTAATAACTTCTGCAAGTCGCTTGATTCCTTCGATATTTTCCTCTTTTGTGCAATATGAAAAGTTGAGTCTCATTGTGTTGTGACCGCTGCCGTCACAATGGAAAACACTTCCTTTAATAAATGCGACATTTTTTTCAACAGCTTTGTAAAAAAGCTCATCAGCATTCATCTGAGGCGGCAATGTCAGAAATAGAAAAAGACCGCCGTCCGGTTCAGTCCAGCTTACACCTTCCGGCATATATTTTCTCAATCCTTCCAGCATGATATCTTTTTTTTCACCGTATTTCACAACAATATCCAAAAGATTCCTGTCAAAAAAGCCAAGTTCCATATATTTTGCGGTAATTTTCTGAACAAAAGAGGCTGTGCAGAGATCTGCCGACTGCTTTGCTGTCACAAATTTATCAATAATCGCTTCCGGTGCAATAATCCAGCCAGTCCTGAAGCCTGGAACAAAAATCTTTGAGAAAGTTCCAATTGTTATAACATTTTCTCCGCCATCAATCTCGTGGATTGTTTTCTGTGGAACACCTGAGAATCTAAGCTCGCGGTACGGAGAATCCTCAACAATCAAAACACCATATTTTCTAGCAATATCAACGACTTCTTTTCTTCTTGATTCCGGCATTGTAATACCTGCTGGATTCTGAAAATCGGGAATTGTGTAGATGAATTTAGGTTTTCTGTTCTCCCGCATCATCGAAGCTAAAACAGAATCAAGTATATCAGCCCGCATACCTGATTCATCGCTTAAAATCCCAGTCATTTTAGCACCATAACATCTAAAAGCACCAAGCGCACCCGAATAAGATGGAAGCTCGCAGATTATTTCATCGCCATCATCAATAAAAATCCGGCCAAGAAAATCGAGAGACTGCTGCGAAGAAGTGACAATAATCAGGTTGTTCCTTGTTATTTTAAGTCCCATTTTCTGATATCTTTCTGTCAAAAGATCCCGAAGCTTATCATCACCCTCAGTTTTTGAATACTGAAGCGCAGATTCACCATCATTTTTTAGCACTTCATCACTGATTTTACGAAGCTCTTCAATCGGAAAAGTGTCAGGCGCAGGAAGCCCGCCCGCAAAAGAAATCATCCCAGGCCGCTGCGTAAGTTTTAAACATTCACGGATTTCAGATTTTTTCATCCGCATCGCACTTTTTGAAAATATTGCATCAAAATTTTGTGACATCCTACCCTCCTCTGTCATTTTTTTAAGATTACCGAATTATAATACAGAATTAGCCGCATTCTCCAATTAATTATTTGTTTTTATTGAAAAAGCAAAGGTTGAGCCAGAGATAAAATTATCTTTGATTTTTTGAGGATTTAAAACAGATAAAAGGGGTTCTAATTATGCCAATATCATAGAACAGCCTGAATCACTTGACTTTTTCGTTGTGTCGCTCTTGCTGTTGTCGGTCGCTCCTGTTTCAGCAGAAGTGTTATCTGGTGATTCTGTCGGAGGTGTCTGTGTATCTTCTTCTGAATATGTACCGTCACTGCCTTTGTCTTCTGGATTGCCTGAAACTGGTTCATTTTCAGAGATACATTTTGAACAATCATTGTTGTTCTCTTCGAGACAAGTGAGAAATTCTTTGTAAGGATCGTAAGTTTCTGCAAAAAGAATTGCCGGAGGATTGTCGGAAGGTGTTGTCTCGTTGGAAACAACTTCATTATCACTTGGCAACATCTGATCATCAGTAATTTCGACAGGAGGTTCCGCTGGGTCACCTGGCTCTGTCTGGCCTGGCTCATTATCTGGATATTCTACAGGATTGTTGTAACTGTAGCAGCACTGATACACTTCTGATTCAAAGCCAGCAACCCACTCGCCATTCACAAGTTTTGCCTTCTCTTCTGCGGTAAGAGGTTTCATCCCGATCTCTTCTGAACAAGCATTTGATATTGTAAATAAAACATCTGCGCATTTTTCAAGATACTGACCACAGCTTGCTTTCAAATCAGGAAGTTTTTCGCCACAGTTTGCAACAAGCTGTTTGTTGCATTCATCTGCTGTAACAATAATTCCATCATCATAACCATCAGAAGATGTGCCACCATTAGAGCTGCCACCATCAACTGAAGTAACGCTGCCATCAGAAATAAGACAGTCACAATTTACACCACGACTGGTTATAGAACAGTTTCCGGCCTCATTTTTACAAGTTACAGGAGCTTCTGTTCCGCATTCTCTGGCAAGCGCGGAAGTACAATCCTCCATTGTAGCAGGCGGCATTGGCTCCCCGTCTGTTGGGGCTCCTGCCCAGCCTGTTCCAACATCTGACCCAAAGCATTCGCAGGAACCGCCAGTTGAAGTTACCGAGCATTTTCCTGCATCATTTGAACAAGTTATCGGTGTTTCACCTGGATCAACAGTTCCGCTTTCACACTGAACTTTCAAATATTCAGCCGGAACGCCCTCGTTTTCTCCCAAAACTTCGCAATCGGAAAGACATGGCTCACAGATTTTTTCTCTGTCGTAGCAGATTGGAACATCTCCTAATGTGTCATAAAATGCACAAACAAGATTGTCGGGACACTGAAAATCAATTGTGCATTCTTCATAAACCTGCTCCGGCGGCATTGGCTCTGTGCCTGTACCGTCTGCAAAAAGCAATCCGGCAAAAGCAATCGCCAAAATAGTAAAATAACATTTTTTCATGGTTTTCCTCCTCTGGAAACTATTTAGTGACTATTTAGTAGCAGGTAAGTCTATTTTTTATTTAACTAAATTGGAATTTTTTTTAGTGAAACTCATAAACAACTTCAAAAGTCTGCTTGTTGAGCTTTAGAAAACCTAGAATTATTTTGCCGAACTTGTTGCGCATCCTGAATTTTTTGAGTGTTATGCCGTCTTTCAAGAGAGCTTCTACATCTTTTCGCTCAAGCGTTGCCTCAAAATAAATTCTCCAAATCACAAATCCGCAATTTCTGTCTTTGCAGAAAAAACCTCTGTCTTTTTCAAGCACAGGATTCCCGCATTTTGGACAACTGCCTAAAGTTCCTGGATTTTTCTCCTCTTTTTTCAGATAATCAGACTCAACTTTCCAGGTTGTTCTGTTGAGACGGAATCGAACCTCTTTTTTCCTTCCATCAGGCTCAATAACTTTAAAAACCTTGCCTGTAAGACCTTTATTAAAAAGATCTTCAATATCTTTCTCTGAAAACTCAATTTCATAATGATTTTTAAAAAGGACAAAACCGCACAAACTATCCGCACATTCAATAGCTTTTTTACTCTCTCTCAACTCTTTGCCGCATTTTGGGCACATATATCCGCTTTTTTTATTCATCACAATCCTCCAAAATAAACGCCCGATTATAGCAAAATAAAAGCGTAAGGCAATATAGAAATTATTTAAGGTGAAAAATAGCTGTCGGTGAATGAATTTCCCAAACTTTAAAACTCCAGTTTTTTATTGAATTAATCCCTTTTTCGCGTTATAACTATCCAATTTTTGAAGCGTTTAAGGGGTTTGAAATGCAAATAAAATGGCACAAAGAGTTTCCCGGAAATTTCTGGGTTGTAAATATCATGGAAATGTTTGAGCGGCTTGCCTATTTTTCAGTCAGAGCAGTCGTCCCTCTTTTCATGGTTGCAGGCGCGAGTCAGCACGGATTAGGTCTTTCATACACAGAAAAAGGGTTGATTTTTGCTATTTGGGCAGCATTTCAGTGTTTTGTTCCTCTCTTTTCCGGCGCATTTACAGACAATTTCGGCTACAAAAAGTCGCTTTCAGTTGCATTTTTTCTCAACATTTGTGGCTATTCACTGATGGCGAACGCAACAGGTTTTTACTCAATGCTTTTTTCAGCAACAATGGTGGGCATCGGAACTGCGATTTTCAAGCCGCCGGTTCAGGGAACAATCGCCTCCTCCGTAACTGAAAAAAATTCGAGCCTTGGATTTGGCATCTTCTACTGGGTTGTCAATATCGGCAATTTTTTTGCCCCATTTCTTGCATCACTTCTTCGCGGTGATGAGAAAACAGGCTACACATGGCACCTTGCTTTTTATGGAGCAGCCTTTGTTACTGCACTAAATTTCATCCCAGCCCTCTTTTTCTATAAAGAACCTGAAAAAAAGGAAAAAAGAAGTGTCAAAAACATCTTAAAAGACATCGGCGAAGCATTCAAACAGTTTGATTTTATTATCTTTCTCTTTATTTTCAGCGGTTTCTGGCTCATGTTTATGCAGGTCTGGGATTTGCTTCCGAACTTTATAAATCAGTGGATTGATTCAAGAGAGCTTGTCTCTTTTGTTCCATCATGGCTCTCTTTTATTGTTGATAACGGCAACATAAAACCTGAGCAGATTATCAACATAAACGCACTTTGCATTATACTTTTTATGCTGCCGTGGTCTTTTGTTACCGCCAAAATGAATAGACTCCTCTCAATAACTATTGGAATTTTAATAGCAACCATCTCTTTTGTCGGTGCAGGAATGACTCAAAACGGCACAATGCTTGCTCTTTTTATTCTGATTTTTTCCTTCGGCGAGATGTCGTGCTCACCAAAATTCAGCGAATATATTGGAGTTAATGCTCCAAAAGATAAAAAAGCACTTTACATGGGACTATCCAATATTCCGTTTGCAATCGGCTGGATTGCAGGCAACTCGATTTCTGGACCGCTCTACGACAAATTTGCGAACAAAACAATACTCGCAAAAGATTTTCTTCTGACCAGGCTCCACCACTCGCCCGAAATGTTAAGAAGCATTGTTGAAAAATACAAACTTGAAAACCCCGACAAACTTGGCACATCAGACCTCTCAAAAATCTCTGCGGAAAATTTTGATTTTACAACATACATATCAAAAATGATGAATATGGATGTGTGGCAGACAAATAAAATTCTCTGGGACACATACCATCCGTGGAAAATATGGGGTATTCTTGCATCTTTTGGAATTTTAACAATAATTTCGATGGCGTGTTATTCATTCTTTAAAAACAGGTCTGAAAACAAAGAGGCTTAAATGGAAAAAATAGAAGTTTATCTCCAAACACCTCACAAAAGAGCGACTGCAAAAATTATAGAAACACTTGAAAATGACGGCATTGTCCTGCTTCCAGGCGACACAAGCTATCTGCTGGCAATAAAAATCGGCAGCAAAACCGCGCTCGACAAGCTCAACCAATTAAAACAGAACAAAAAAAAGAAGTTTTATTCCGTAATGTTCCGTGATTTCAGCGACATAAGCCACTACACAGACATATCAAATCAGGAATTTTCATTTATAAGAAGGTATTTTCCTGGGCCGTTCACCTTTATTATGAAAGCAAGCAAAAATATCCCGAAAATCATGCTTCAAAACCGAAAAGAGGTTGGAATCCGGATGCCTCAGATGATTTTTTTACAGAATCTGCTGGCTGAATACGGAAAACCGATTCTGGTTTCAACAGCAAACATTGATGATTCAAACGAATTTTTTACAGATCCGGAAGTTGATGAGCCGCACTGGCTTCGTCTTGTTGATTTAATAGCTGATGGCGGTTATCTGCCACATGAACTTACAACAATTATCCATTTTGAAGATAGCGAATACTCAATAATTCGCGCTGGAAAAGGTTCAATTTAGGGGAAAACATGAGACAAAAACTCAAAAACACAAATTTCAATTTCACGATTCTGATATACGCGATTATTTCCTATCTTTTTTTTCTTATCACCGGCGTTTTTGTCATAAAAAGCTGGTACTCAGCCGGATTAATGCTTTTTGCTCCGACCATGCTCTATTCTCTTTTCAGGATTTTTTCGCTCCCAATAACAAAAAATGTTATAATACTTGGAATTTACTCAGCAATACCGTTTTTTGTTTCAATCTTTCTAGGCATAAATAACCATCTGGCAGGCTGGGAAACAACCGGATTAATCCCGATAGCTATTCTCCTCTCATTTGTTTTTAGAGACAATCAGACAACCCCGCTTGTAACCTCGCTTCTTTCAAAAAAACTTATTATTATTTCGCTTGCAGCCGCAGCCGCAGCTATTGTTGCAGGAATCCGTTCTGAGAATCTTTTCAACGGCTTATATCTTTTTGTTTCACTCTACTCTCCAGGAATTTTGATTGCAGCACTCCTTGTTTTTATCAACTTTGTTATAGAAACAACAGTCGCAAAAACAATCCAAAACTCTTTCAAACTTTTTATAACTGGCGGAAATATCAAAAGAATTATACTCGCATCACCAGAATTCCCTAAAATCCCGCAGCTTCAGCTCTCTGACATCGTAACTGCTCAAGGCGTTAAAAAAGGAGATTTTCTCAAAATGGTTGAGATTTTAAACGCCTCCTTTCATCAGGCAGACGCACAAAAATTTCAGAGCAAACAAGGATTTTCAGTAACCCTGGGCGGAAAAAAACTGACAATGGCTCCACTCAATCTTTTCGCGGAAAACAAAGATTTTCTCAAGGAAGGACTTAATCTTCCAAAAGATTACACACAAAAATCATTTGTTGCAATTGCTGAAAACAATATTGTTATCGGATATTATGTAATTGACAGAATTGATTCTTCATCAAACACAGCTTTTTTAAAAGCAATACAGGAAAAATATAAGATTCCCTGCATTGCAATAACAAATAACCCCTCAGAATTCAAGGATATTTGCGAAACAGAAACCTCTTTTGAGAAAATTATCCAACAAGAATCAGACCTTATTATTACCGACAAACAGCTTGAAAAAGAGATTGGAATAACAATGTCGTGGGGCGTTGGCGAACGGAAAAATTCAGATATTTATCTTGCCGAACCATATATCATCAATGTTATCCAGCTTATTTCGATAGCTAAAGATTTGCCGAAAAAGCTTGATTTTGCAATATTTGCAAGCATTATCCCATTTTTGATTCCTCTTTTAGCCTCTGCATACCACATCTATCTACCTGAAATTGGAGCAGTTTCTGTTTTAATGTCCATAACTTTTGCCCTATTTTTACTTATGTTTAGAAAACGGAAAATATCAGAGATTTAAATGAGTCACGAAACACCAAAAAAAGAGACCACAGCAACAATAAGAACATTTCCAAGGCACAGCATGTACAAAAAATGGAAATCAAAACTTTATATAAAAGATGGCTCAAAAAAAGAGCTCAGCAGATTATTCAGACTAGCTATTATTTTGATTTTACTAATTATTTCAGGATATTTTCTATATCTTGGCACAATTCCGCTTGATAAATCAGGAACAACTGAATCCAAACTTGTTAAAACAAATGGCAACAACCTCTGCACAAGCTGTATGGGTCTCTACAAATGAAAAGGTGGATGATCCAACTCCTCTTTTTTATTGTACAAAATCCTTTTTTGCAGAATTTTTTTACAGGAAAAATTTATGCAAGCTCAGTCCGTCAACACTGCGTTCCGACACTTAACTGCTACTCATGTCCAGCCGCACCATTTTCGTGTCCAATCGGCTCAATCCAATATTTAATCGAATATGCAAAAATTGTCCCCTTCTCTATTTTGGGATTTCTCACAGCCATCGGCGCAATTTTCGGAAGTGCAAGCTGTGCTTTTATGTGTCCATTTGGTGCTCTCCAGGATCTTCTCTACAGAATTTCGCCATTTAAGTCATTGAAAAAACTGCCTTTTTTTGTTCGGCACATCAAATGGGTTATACTACTTCTTTTTGTTATAATTATCCCTTTATGGAAACATA
The DNA here is from genome assembly GCA_964542005.1 of uncultured Spirochaetales bacterium. GTDB lineage: Bacteria > UBP6 > UBA1177 > UBA1177 > CALOFP01 > CAZISX01. The sequence continues at coordinate 7,218 of CAZISX010000085.1, read as the reverse complement.
TTCCAGCCTTTTGCGCATACATCTGTCCGGCTGGCACACTTGAAGCTGGCATTCCGCTATTAATAACAAATGAAGGCTTGCGGGCAAGTGCAGGGGGAACTTTTGTATTTAAAAGCGTTTCTCTTTTTCTCCTTTTACTCTGGGCAATGAGAGAACAACGACCATTCTGCAGATACCTCTGCCCGCTTGGACTATTCTTTGGATTATTTAACAAAATCAGCTTATTACAAATAAAACTTAATCACGATAAATGCAGAAAATGCCATGTTTGCCAGCCTGAAAAATCGTGCCCAATGGGGTTGAAGCTACCCGAAAAAGTAAACACGCTGGACTGCATAAAATGCGGCGAATGTATCAAACCTTGCCCTTTTCACGCCATTAATAAAGAGTTTATTCCCAAATCAAAAGAAGCTCAAATTATTGATTTTACGAACAAGCAATAAGGCAAATTGCTGAAAATATTGGGTTATTTCAGCCATCAAATCTACTGAATCCGTAGATATCAAACGAATAATCTTACAAAAATGTTACAACATCTCGAGATTTTTGTTTAACTTTGCATTTGACATTCCTCAAATTTGAGGTATAAACTCTGTGGCATTTTTTTTTAAACTTTTTTGGAGAAAAATTATGGTGACAAAATCTGGAAATTGCAGAATGTGGTCTTTGCTCAGTTATGTGTTCGTAGCGTTATTGCTATCAACTCTATTAATTCCTATGGAATTATCAGCAAAAATAGTGTTTCATAAGGAACAATATGTTCCGAACTACAAAAATCCGGTTTTTCGTCATATTAAGCATGATTTAACAATCTCCCCGGATACGCCTCATTTTGTACCGGAGATTCAAACCCAATGCTTTGGTGGAAAATGTCAAAATGAATTAAATATTCCGGCAGCTGTTTTTGTTACTGACGAAGAAATAACCAGCAACACTTATCGCGGGATGGGAAGGAAAAACGGCTATCTTGACATATTGCTACCCAACGGAGCCAGAGAGCGTTATCAATGTCGCAATCTCTTCAAAGAGGTCTATGATTACGGTTTTAACTGGATTGTTGATAAGGAGAAAATTAATAAAAATATTAGCTGTGAGGCTATGGATAAATATAAAGGCAACCCTTCTCTTGAGTTATATATGACTGAATCTTATTATGTTATTACCTCAAGAAAGATGCTGCACTATACCATAACAAGGAGAGAAAAGGATTCTTCTTATATTATTTTTAAAGGAGGTGAGGTTTCTTATTATGACCTAGGAGATATTTATAATTTCCCATTGATGGATATATTTAACACCATTGATATGCCGGTATCTGAAATAGTCAACAACAAAGGAGAAAAGATAACATTTAAATATAAAAAAGATGGACAATATATTGAGTTCCCTGTACTTAAATCTATTCAAGGAAAATTTTTATGCTTAAATTATCTTTGCGGCAATGACTCTAGTTATTATATGAGCGATATTGCTGCTGAAGCAGTTGAAATAGAGGATCCAATCGGCCGAGGATATGTTGTTGAAGCAACAGGAACAGAATCCTATTTATACTCCAAGAGTTATCAGAAAACAGGTCAGCGGTTACTTAATTTAAAAATCTATAAAACATACAGAATTGACAACACTATCTCCTCAGATTTAGCCAACAGAATGGAGTATGTTGAGGATGAGCTTAGTGATGTTACTGGTGATTTTATAAAATCGTCTTTTAATGTTTACAAAGATGATAATCTATACAAAAAAGAAGTCTTATTAAAAGAATTCTCTCCGTATAGTAGCACTAGTTTGATTGACTTGAAAATATCAGTTTATAATGGTGCAAACCAACCAACAGGCGCAGAGAGAATATACAATATAGGCGGCTCTCTTATGGAAGAAAAATTTGAAAATGGCAAGAGCTATGAGACATGGGCTTCTGGTTCATGTTATTATGAAAAACCGGAATGTGTAGGAAAAAAGAATTGTTTATCTTTAGTTGGATTTCTTGATTACTCTACTGCAAATACTTCTGCCTGCACAAGAACTATAACAAGCAAAGATGAAAATG
>CAZISX010000085.1:3400-5161 GCA_964542005.1 uncultured Spirochaetales bacterium | reverse complement strand
TCATAATAGAGCGTTATTCAAATTGGGGAAATCTTATCGAAAGAAAAGTATGCGGAGCAAACGAGACAAACTGCTCTATTGAAACTTTTAATTATAATGAGATGAAGCTTTTAACCTACCGTAGACTCCCAGACGGTAGAGTTTTTGAATACAGCTATGATTCCGAAGGAAATATGATAACTGAAAAAGAAACATCATCAAACTCTTCCAGAACAAAAACCTACACCTACACCTCAAAAAACGATATAAAAACAGTCACATACTACGACAGCAGAAAAACAGAGTACTACTACGATTATGAAGAAAAAGGGCCATGTACACCTCTTCTGAACGGGGGTTTAATTTGCCTCAATCCTATTGATTTAAATGGCGATACCATCACAAATCAGTCATTCGGCAATGTTGTAAAAGAGTCACATAAAGACAGCACTGGTGTTGAGAAGGAAGCACTTTTCTTCAGCTACAACTCATCAGGTCAGCTTGCAAAGCAGGGTGTTCTGAAAAACGGAAATATAATCTGGACAAAAGGCTTTTCCTACTACGCCAACAAACTTCTCGGCAGCGATTACAGCTATGATGCGAGTGGTAACGCTAAACTTGTGAATGAATACTACTATGACAATTATTTCAGGAAAATCAAAGAGAAAAATCCGGCCGGCATTTATACAATGTACAACTACGATTCACTTGACAGGGTAACAAAAACAGATTTCGGGTGCTTTTATATTTGGAATGCTCCGGTATGCAACTACTCCAGACACTACAAATACGATATAATGAGCAATCTGACAGACACCTATTTTGAGGAAAAATATGAAGTAAATGACAACACCACAATCTCACTTCTTCAGACTCCGAAGCTTATCCATCAGAAAACAGAATATGATTATCTCTCCAGACCTGTTAAAAACTGTCAGGGCATAGCCGCATCAGTCTGCACAGGCGACACCTGTCCGGCAGATACTGATGCCCGCTGTATCGAAACAGCCTACGATTATGCCGGAAATATAGTGAAAAAGCTTGAGAAAGGAGTTGAGAGATTAATAATCTACAACCATCTTAACAAACCTGTTCAGGTTAAGGAAAACGGCGTAATTCTTGAGAGATCGAGCTATGACACGATGGGAAGAATCACCTATCTCTGCAACAAATACAACAACTTCGGAGATAACGACGGTAAAATTTGCGACAGCTCTTCAACAGTAAAAGCAAGAACAGAATATGACGCATACGGCAGAATCTTAAGACTTACCGATCCTTTCGGAAATATAATAGAGAAAACTTATGACGATTCAAACAGGATAATGCTTGAGCTGACTAAAAACGGAGCACTCGAAACAGGCAGAAAAGAGTATGTTTACGACACAATGGGAAGAACCTTCAAGAACATCAGCTACAGCTTTGCTCCTGAAGATACCACAAAACCAAAAATTGCGATTAACACCTATCATCAGTACGATTCTCTCGGCAATATCACAGCAACCTACAACGATGAAGGAACAATTACAAAAACAGATTACGACGAATTCAACCGCGTAAAAGTTGTGACAAGCTACAAAGGCGGCACACTGAAAACAGACAAAACAATCAATACCTACGGAATTGTACAGTCAAAAACAGAGACTTTTTATGATGCAGCGACAGGCAGAGTTTCCAAAGTTGTTACAACGCGCGGCGGCAAAATCTTAACAGAAGAATACGGATACGATATATTCGGCCGCACAATAAAATCCTGCAAAACAAACTCAGTAAACGGCACCT
>CAZISX010000085.1:2892-3390 GCA_964542005.1 uncultured Spirochaetales bacterium | reverse complement strand
AAGATGTGCCTACACATTTTACAACACAGGCGGCCAGGTAATCTGGTCAGCAGATGAGGAATCAGACGGCTCAAGAACTATTAGTTTTATCGGAACCAGCGACTGGTACGGAAACGAATCCTTTTACCAATACAATGAATTCGGCGAAATTACAAAATCAATCAAAAAAATGACAGATGACGGTTTCGGTGGCGATACACTTGAAATAAATCCATTCAACGCTGACGGATATATGACCGTTGAGAACAGCTATGACACCTACGGCAGAATAATAGCAAGAGTAAATGACCGCGGCGGCATAACAGATTACGAATACTACAACACAGGACTTGGCAAAATAGGCAAACTCTACACCGAAACAATTACTCCGGCCACAACCTCATTGGGCGAAAAAACACAGGAATATGAATACGGCTACAATTCTCTGGGTGATGTTATCTCAACAATATACTCAGAAGATAATGCATACACGCTCACAGTCACAACCACACCTGACGG
>CAZISX010000085.1:0-2882 GCA_964542005.1 uncultured Spirochaetales bacterium | reverse complement strand
AAGAGTTGCAACCAAGACAACACTCTCCAACAACAACCCTAAACCAGTAACCCAGACATTTACCTACAGCAACCGCAACCTCCTCGCATCAGCGACAGACTCCTTAATCAAAGTTGAGAGAAAATACGACTCAGCCGGATCAGTCTGGAAAGAGACAACTTATGTGAATAACGCGGGGGCTAAAACAGTGGAAACATGGCGCGACACACTCACAACCTCAAAAATGAAATACCCTGACGGCAAAATCCTGACAATTACGACCGCAAACGACAAATTAACAGGCATTAACTACAACAACAGCGCAACAGCAACCTACGCCTACACAAACGATATGCTCTCCACAGTCACAAACGGCAACGGCACAGTAGAAACCTATGGATATAACAACTGGCGCAAACTTGAATCACTTAACACCAAAAAAAGTGGAACCGTAATCACAGACTACGGATTCACCTACACCAGAGCATTCCATCTTGACACAAAAACAGACAAAAAAGTATCACCAGTCAGAACAGAAAACTACGATTACGACAGCTACTACCGCCTCAAATCAGTAAACTACGGCAATGGCACCAGCGACACATTCAAACTTGACGGTACACACAATATCCGACAGTCCACAGAAAGAGGCAGCTCAATAACCTGGGATGTTGACGGATTGAACAGACTGAAAAAGAAAAACACCACAACCTACACCTACGATTTCAGAAACAATATGACACAGGAAAGCGGCGGAAAAACATATATTTACGATGATCTTAACCGCCTCGTTGAAGTAAAATCAGGCGCAACCTCAGTCGCAACATACACCTATGATGCGTTCAACCGCAGAGTCATCAAAAAAGTTGGAACAACCACAAGCCGCTACACCTACAACGACTGGAACATCGTTGAAGACTCTATCTCCTCAACCAACTACAGAAACTATGTTGACGCAGGAATGGATGATCACATAATGATGGAACAGTTCGGCACAGGCGCAGGCAAATACTACTTCCACACAGATGAAAGAGGCAATGTCACAGCAGTAACAAACAGCTCAGGAACAGCAGTAGCCACATACCGCTACAGCGTTTATGGCGAATTACTCAGCTCAACCGGAACAATAAAGATTTTCCTCTGGGGCGGCAGCTATCTTGACTCCGAAACAGGCAACTACTGGATGCGCAACAGATATTACCACATAGGCATGAAACGATTCATAAATCAGGATCCAATCGGACTCTGGGGCGATGCAAACAATCTCGGCAACGGCTTTGCTTATGTTGCGGGAATGGTGACGGAACATTCGGATCCGACGGGGTTGTGGGATCAACAGACAGCAACAGATATTAATAGTGATCCTACAACCAGACCTTCAGGGAAAGAACTTTTAAGAACTGGATATGATGGATTTGCTTCACTTGGAAAGGGAATAAAAGAAGGTGGTGGTAATCCTTTCACAACTATTAAAATAACTTTGGAGGAATTTATTAAAAGAATTATGGAAAGAATTAAGGAAAACGAAGAAAAAATGAAAAATTCAAATAATGAGGAGGAGGTCAAAAGGTTAAGGAAAGAAAATGAAAAATTAAAGAAGGAGTTGAAAAAACAAAAAGAGAAGGAGGAAAAAGACAAAAAGGGAAAAGACGAAAAAGACGAAAAAGACGAAAAAGACAAAAAAGACGAAAAAGGCAAAAAAATGCCTTCAGATCCAGACGATGGAGTAGATATGAATCAGAAACTTGCAGTTGCAAAACTTCTCGCAAAAATGCTCCACAAAGAAGACGAAAATAAGGAATATTTTGTTCCAGCAAAAGATCCTGATAATCCTTATGCGCCGTTTGCACAGTTCTTCCGTAATCCTTATTTCAGAGAGAAGGATCCTGTAAAAGCTATGCTCAAGCAGGGCGATTTAGGAAACGGAGTACCTTTATTTATGAGAAATCCTCTTGCAAGACCTGAGAAAGGAAGCAAGTACGGCGGCAATAACACAGCTCAGGAAATAGTAAACAGCCCATTCAATCCTGGAAACATTGATCCGTGGTATGAATAAAAAATGGAGGTGTTATAAATGAGATTATTGAAAAATCCTGTTTTAATAGGTATTGTTGCAAAAGCTATATTTTCATGGATTTCTTCAGCTGTTAGTTATTTTTTATTTGACAAAGTTGCAGGATATGGAAGAGCGACAGGAAGCAAAGAATTTATGAGTAGCCATTTTGCAGCATTTTTATTATTACTTTCAATATATGTTGGTTCTTTGTTCGTTTCTGTTTTTTCAAAAACAGATTGGCGCAAAAATATTTTAATCTATGGAGTCTTTGTTTTTATAATTGAATTTTTATTTGAATTGCTTCTAATGTATGCCAAAGGGTTTCCTCCAATAGAAATTGCTCAAATTATTCTTTTTTTAATGATTTTTCCTGTTTGCTTTGCTGGATACTACACAATTAATTATTTTAGAAAATGCAGTTAAAGGAAGAACTGTGGGAACCAGGAATAATAACCTGCAATCAGTCAGGAGCCAGTAAGCAAATCTTGAAATTCGCTGTAAAAATCCATAAAAAACATTGACTGGTACACAATACGATTCCGTCTCTTTCCTCCGGAAAATCAAACTCGTAAATCTTGACAAAACCCCTTAAAAATTCTATATTTTTCCGAACTTTTTTGCGGAGATTCCAAAATGCCAAGAAAACAAAAAGTGACCTCAAAAATAACAGGTGACAGATACATAAACCCTTATACTGACTTTGGATTTAAGCGGATTTTCGGCGAAGAAATGAACAAAGATCTTCTCCTCGATTTTCTCAACTCACTGCTCGAAGATGAAAAAGGCAAAATCACAAAACTGACCTACAAAAAGAACGAAAAACTCGGCGCACTTGATGTTGACCGCC
>CAZISX010000084.1:2805-17453 GCA_964542005.1 uncultured Spirochaetales bacterium | reverse complement strand
TCCCAAGGGGCTAACAGCCTGCCTTATCAACCTCTATTTTTTAAGATACAAGGGGCTCTTGCATTTGGCAAAGATGGCAACCTCTATGCTGGCGGATATTTTAATCAAGCCGGAGAGGTCGTTGTAAATAATATTGCTAAATGGGATGGAACAACTTGGAATGCTCTGGGAAGTGGGGTTGTTGGAGGTGTCTATGCTCTAGCAATTGATAACAGTGGCAACATTTATGCAGGTGGAGATTTCTATGAAGCAGGGGGGACCTTAGCAAATGACATGGCAAAATGGGATGGAAACAGCTGGAGTATCTTGGGCTCAGGGATGAAAGGAGAAAATTACACTTATGTACATGCCCTTGTAATTGATAGCAGCAATAACATCTATGCCGGGGGGGACTTCCGCACAGCAGATGGAATCCAAGCAAAAAATATAGCAAAATGGACTATTGATAAATGGAATGCTCTAGGATATGGAGTAAGCAGTACCGATAATAGTGAATATGTTCGAGAGATAGCTGTTGACAACAAAGGTTTGTTATATATTGCAGGTTACTTTAAAACAGCAGGCGGGATTGAAGTAAACAATATTGCTAAATGGGATGGGACAACATGGTCTGCGCTTGGTACCGGAATGAATGGCTCTGTTGATGTGCTGGCAACTGACAAAGATGGAAATCTCTATGCCGGTGGGTACTTCACAAAAGCAGGAAGTATTGCGGCAAATCATATTGCAAAATGGGATGGAACAACTTGGTCTGCGCTTAGCACAGGGATGAATGACACTGTTTATGCTCTTACAATTGATAGCAACAACAACCTCTATGCAGGCGGAGCTTTCACTAAAGCGGGCAGCGTTGAAGCAAATTATATTGCTAAATGGGACGGGACAAGCTGGTCTGTGCTTGGAGATGGTATGAATCACAATGTTTCTACTCTCGTTTTTGATAAAAAAGACAATCTCTATGCTGGCGGATCCTTCTCAACAGCAGGAGGTGTTAGAGTAAATTGTATTTCCAAATGGAATGGTACAATTTGGAGTGAACTTGGATATGGTTTTAATTCAAGTGTGATAGATCTGACAGTTGACAGCAGTGGTAATCTTTATGCGGGTGGATATTTCAATGTAATTGACAATTCCTATCCTAGGTATATCGCCAAATGGGATGGCTCAAGCTGGTCTGCGCTTGGTAGCGGTGTAAACAGCCCAGTGTTTGCGTTAGCTCTTGATAGTAACGATAACCTGTATGCTGAAAATTTATTACCGCTGGCAAAAAAGTTTCGCCCTATATTGCTAAATACAAATACGCTCCTATTGCTGGCTGCGGTGATGGTGTAATTAATGCAAATGAGGAGTGTGAGGCTGTTGGTGGTCTTTTTGATGGTTGCTGCAACCCGGCAACTTGTAAGTACAAATCATCCGACACACTCTGCAGAGCTGCAGACGGAATCTGTGATGTAGCAGAAAGTTGCACAGGTTCATCAGCGTCATGTCCAAATGACGCAGTTGCAACAACTGATGTAGAATGCCGGGCATCTGCAGGTGTTTGTGATGCTGCAGAAAAATGTGACGGAGCAAACAAAATCTGCCCGGCAGATTCCTTTAAACCTGCAACAGAAATATGCAGAGTTTCAGCAGGTGCCTGTGACGCAGAAGAAAAATGCTCTGGAAATTCAGCAACATGTCCAAATGATGCGAAACTGACAACTCTTTGCCGCGAATCAGCAGGAGATTGTGATGTTGCAGAAAACTGTAACGGCGTTGACAACAACTGCCCTGCAGATAGTTTCAAATCATCCGACACACTCTGCAGAGCTGCAGAAGGAATCTGTGATGTGGCGGAAAGTTGCACAGGCTCATCAGCAACTTGTCCTGCCGATGGTGTTGCAACAACTAATGTTGAATGCCGCGAATCAGCCGGAGTTTGTGACACAGCGGAAAAATGTGACGGAACAAACAAAACCTGTCCGGCAGATTTACTTAAACCTTCAACAGAAATTTGCAGAGCATCTCAGGGAAATTGTGATGCCGCAGAAAAATGCTCAGGAAATTCAGCAGCTTGTCCAATTGATGCAAAACTTACAACTCTTTGCCGTGCCTCAGCCGGAGAGTGTGATATTTCCGAAAGCTGTAACGGCATTGATAACAACTGCCCGGCAGATAGTTTCAAAGCACCGGCAACACTCTGCAGAGCATCAGGCGGCATCTGTGATGTTGCAGAAAACTGTACCGGCAACTCAGCCGCATGTCCAAATGACGCGGTGGCAACAAGTGCTGTGGAATGCCGTGCATCTTCAGGAGTTTGTGATGCTGCAGAAAAATGTGACGGAACAAATAAAGCCTGCCCGGAAGAAAACTATGCAGGCATAAACGGCGGCAGCTGTGATGATGGCAGCTTTGAAACAGAAAACGACAAATGCAGCAACGGTAGCTGTGCCGGAACTCAAAAACCTGGCAACTGCGAAAACGGCATAACAATGAATCTGCCATTTGAAAAAACAGATACCACTGAAGGCCGCAAAAGTCATATTTCAGCATACAGCAAAAACTGCGGCAATCTGACCGGAACAAACCCAGATATGATTTATGTGCTTGCTGCAGAAAAAGGTGAAACCTACAAAATCACAGTAACAGGCGGCGAAGCGCGCATTATCGCAAGCTGCAGCGAATCGCTGGATTGCCTTGGTTTTGGCGAGGATTTTGAGTTCACCGCAACAGAAGCAAAGAGCTACTTTATTGCTCTGGAATCAAACAAAGCGCAGGGCGGAGAATACACAATTGCTGTTGGTAAAAAAGAAATTGTTGAACCGGATGATGATGTTATTGATGCAGATGCAGCAGATGATTCAGTTGCTGACAAAGATATTGTCACCGATATTGACACCATAATAACTGACAAAGATACAGATGCAGCAGACAGCGACACACCGGATAAAGATAGTGTTTCTGAAGACATGGACATAATTGCAGAAGATAAAGATGCTGTCTCTGAAGATAAAGACGCAACTGTTGATGCAGACAACATTATTCAGCCTGATGAAACTGCTGATGAGACAACAAATGATGCCAATAACGAAACAGATATTCCAAAAACCGATTCCGATACTGCAAAATCAGGCTCAAAATCTTCTGACTCAGGCTGCGGTTGCAGTGTGATTTTCTAAAAAAACAATAATTACCAAACAAGGGTTTTCCGCCGGAAATCCCTGCCAAACCAAAAAATCCAATAGATAAACTCAAGCTCGAAGCTCTTTTGTATCAAACCGGTTATGTGACAATCGAGGATTGTTTTATAAAATCAAAACAAACAGCACAGAAACACCACAAAATTTTTGACAAAAAATAAACGAATCTGTATTCTCAACCGTCAGTTCAAAACCTGATAAAAAAAAGCTGAGTTATTTAGAGGGTGAACATTCCATAAGAGTGCAGGCTACCTGACCATTTTCTTCGCATTTGCAGGTATTACATTCATCATTTGCGGGAAAAACATCTCCAACCTGATATATGTTTCCGTTATATTCACAATCAGGGACAGGCATTCCTCCAAGTTCCTGATCTTCATCAGGATTTATAATAGCCGTGTCTTCGTCATAGTTTATGTCGAAATCAGTAACTCCGCCAAGTTCCTGATCTTCATCTGGATTTATAATAGCAGTGTCTTCGTCATAGTTTATGTCGAAATCAGTAACTCCGCCAAGCTCTTGATCTGTATCGGGCTCTAAATCAGGTTGCGGATCATCATCATAAAATACATCACCCTGATCTGATCCAGTAAGATCATAATCCAGGTCAGGTTCTGTATTTCCATAATCAATATCCGGAATTGGCGTTTTATCATCATCATATTTAACATCGAAATCAGTAACTCCGCCAAGTTCCTGATCTGCATCAGGATTTTCAGCATAATCAGCATCAAATTCAGGAACGCCGGTCAGTTTCTGATCCTCCTTATCATTGTTGTCGCAGGCAGTTCCGCCAAGAATGAGGATAAAGCTAAGAATAAAAAGAATCTTCGCTTTGAATGTAATTCCTTTGTTTTCTTTTTTCAATACCGGATAACCAGCATCGTAATTAACAATTTTTTTGACTTCAAAATTACTCATTGTTGCCTCCAATTTCAAGTTCACTTACTTTTTCAATTTTTTTCTTGTAGTGTTTTCTCATAAAAACAGGATCTTTTTCTTCATAAAGTGTTTTTGCCAGTTTATCCGCAAGAGGAACAATCATGCTTTCATGAGCGCATAACAAACCGGAAACACTATTGAATTTGCCCGTTGTATCCCAATTTAAGCAAGGACAGTAAGTTATACATCTTCCGTCAAGAGCGCATCCTTTGCACTCAGTTCTTTCTTTAAGATTTTCGTCAGAAATCTCTTTGCATGAACGCATATTAAGACCAGTTCTTACATCGCCTAATAAATATTTAGCTGCTTTTACCGGTTTTCCTGCAAATCTTACGCATGGAAAAATCCGTCCATCTTCTGCAACTGCATAGATATTTCTGCCAACATCGCAGAATGAGCCGGGTTTGAATCCGCCTCTGACATGTGCTGCAATGTGAATATCAAAAAGTGAGTAGTAAAAAAGTGAATCGCCTTTTCTTGTTTTTTCGAGATACCATTCTGAAAGCAATTCATACTGCTCTTTTAAAATCATAAGATCTTTTTCAGTCCATTTTCCTGTGTAATCCATTGAAATTACGAAATTTTTTATTCCAAGCTCATCCATTACATGTTTTGAGCTCTCGTAAATATATGGCGCGGATAGTGGCGACAAAACAGCGATAGCAACAAGATGATGAGCTCTTTTGTAAAGTTCTTTGAGGTTTTTTGTAATATTTTTATAGCTTCCAGTTCCATCAAGAAAAGGTCTGTTAAGATTGTTGGCAATTTCGTTTCCATCAAGCGAAAGCTCAACCGTGAATTTGTATTTCTCCAAAAAATCAATGATTTCAGGGGTTATCAAGGTTCCGTTTGTTGCAATGCTAAAAGAAATGGCAATATTTTTTTTGGCAGCTTCCTCAACAGCATATTTGGTTGTTTTTTTGACAACATCAAAATTTATAAGAGGTTCTCCTCCAAAAAAGCTTAATCTTGCCTTTTTTGTTTCCTCGTTCTGACTTAAAAGAAGGTCAACAGCTTTAAATGCTGTCTCTTCTGACATAAGTGTGTTTGCATGTTTTTCAATGTAACAGTAGTGACATTTGAGATTGCATTCTCTTGTAACAAAAAGTATCTGATCCATAAAAACCCCCTTGTGAGCACAATTTTTAAAAGCCTTAGTTTTGTAAAGAGCGACTCTGATTTTTATTTAAAAAAAAATAAGAATTTTTTTAAAATGAGAAAAGATAAGTTATTTAAGAGAGCAGACTTTTGTTTCAACAATTTTTGCATGTCCAGAAACCTTAACATTTTCCCACACATGCTCAATTATACCTTCAGGATTTATAAGAAAAGTTGTTCTTGAAATTCCCATATATTCTTTTCCAATAAATTTCTTTTTCTGCCAGACACCATAGAGCTCACAAACTGTATGGTCTGGATCGCTTAGAAGTTCAATCTGGAGCTGGTATTTTTCAGAAAATTTAAGATGAGAGCTTACAGAATCGGTTGAAATCCCTATAACTATCGAATTGTTATCAAGAAACTGGTCATGAGTCGCGGAAAATTCTACAGCTTCTGCGGTACAGCCAGGAGTGTTGTCTTTCGGATAAAAGTAAAGAACAACCCATTTGCCCGAAAAATCATTTAACGATACAGTTCTTCCTTCTTTGTTTTGTAGTGAAAACATAGGTGCTTTTTCTGAAATTTTCATTATTTATCCCTCCAAAATTTTAGTCAACAAATCCCATTTAAACGATTTTTCTGAAAGTAAATCAAGCTCTTCAAAAGAGGGGAATGGCATCTCTTCTGTGTTTATTTTTATTTCAGGAACAATCCCGATTATTGGCAGATTATTCATTGATTCAAGCTGTGCAATATTCCTTTTTTCAGTAATTCCAGGATGTTGCGGATAGCCAGAGATAACAATTCCAGCTATTTCAACCCCTTTTGAACGGAGATAATTTGCGGTCAAAAAAGTATGATTAAGTGTCCCAAGTTTTGGTCTTGTGACAATAATTGCCGGAATTTTGAGATCAGCTATCATGTCTGCCATAAAATATTTGTTTGTCAGCGGCACAGCAGCTCCGCCAGCACCTTCAACAATAAGGTTTGAATGTTCTGATAAGTGCTTGAATTTCAAGATAATTTTATCTTTATCAATAATTATTCCATCCCGTTCTGCCGCAAAATCGGGTGATAGCGGTTCTTTTAGTGAATATAATCCATATTTTTCGCAATAGCTCTCAAGAGAATTTCCCTTTCCGGTATAAAAAGCTGAGAAAAAAAGGTCTGGCGGATAGGTTTTTCCCTCAAACTCAATTAATCCCGACTGGACAGGTTTGAAATGGGAGTAATTATAACCTTTTTTTTGGAGACCTAATGTTACTAATGTAGAAACAAGTGTTTTGCCAACGCCTGTATCTGTGGCTGTAATAAATATATTTTTCATGATGCACCTTAACAAGTTCTTTTTGATTGTAGCGGAAAGAAAATAAAAAGACAGTTTATCCAGTCTTTGAATTTTCTTTATAAAAGGACAGAAAAAGGCTCGTGCTGTGTTGCAATAAAACTGCTGAAAAGGTAATTTCTGGCTCCGAAAAATTCGGTTATCAGATTTCTAAGCAGTAACGGCGAGTTGTTTTCTTCACTCAGGTGCGCCATGACAACGCCTTTAAGATTCATCTCTGGAATTCTTTCAAGTGCTTCAAGACATTGAGCATTACTTAAATGTCCATAGCTCGATTTAATTCGCTCTTTCAAATCCCACGGATATTTTGGATTTTTATAAAGCATTGCAGGATCGTGATTTGCCTCAATCACAAGATAGCTTGAGCCGGAAAAGTGTGAAAGCATCTGATTTGTTATTACCCCGGTATCGGTCGCAATTGTGATTTTTTCACCATTTTTGAGAGTAATGGAAAACCCGAGCGGATCAATCGCATCGTGCATAATTGAAAATGGAAATACAGAAAAACCTTTGATAATATTGAGCGAATCTTTAGCGAGCGGCAATATCGAAATATCGTATTTTGATTTTGATTTTATGCAATCAGCGATTTTTTCTGATACAAAAACAGGAATCCCCAGCTCTCTTGCAGTAAGTGGAATTCCTGCCACATGATCGGTGTGTTCATGGGTTACAAGAGCTGCTTTTATGCGGGAGAGTTCAATCCCCAAAATAGCACATTTCTCTTTAAACTTTTTGAATGTAAGTCCTTGATCTATAAGAATATATTCTCCATTTTCCTCAACAATAAAAGCATTGGCTTTGCTGCCGCTTGAAATTATGTGAAGTTTATTCATTTATGCCCAGAAATTTTCTGAAATCTTTAGCAAGATTAATGGTTTCCCTCTCAACTAGGAACATTGCAAAAAGTGCCTGAATAATTTTATCAAGATGCTCAATAAGAACAAGGCGCATCTGTTTTATATCATCTTTTGCGCTGTCTGCAACGATCGGGAGTTTAACAGCTTTTATCATCAGCGGATTTGATTTAATCTGGAAAGCCCATTCAAGCTCTCCACGGATAATTCTGACCTTTACAGAGCTCGGTATTCTACCTGATTTCATTGAGCTTTTCACATCTTCAAGCTCGGAAAGCTCCTTAGATTTTATTGTTTCTGTGTAGCCGTCACCACGGATAGAGTCAAGTGTTATCTGCTCTTCAAGAAAAAGCTCAACACTCTCTGTTCCGTATTCTTCAAGTGGAAAATATGTGTCATCTGATGATTTTTTGAACAGCCAGAAAATAAATTCCTGTCCAAGAAATCCTAGTTTAATTCTTTCACCTTTTTCTTTCATTTAAAGCTCCCATATTTTTGCAAAAACAGGTTCCATAGAATTGGGATTATCAAGCTGATCAACAGCATCCATTATAGAGATTGGATCAAGCGTAATCTCAAAAGTCTGTTCAAAAAGATCAATAAATTTGGCAATAACCGCACCCGATTGTGAGAAAAGATAGACTCTGTTGCTTTCCTGGCTCCAGAAAGATTCAACAATTGTCACTTTTGGCAAAGAGTTGGTTTTAAGGCTTTTTATCACACCTTCTTTTATATCTTTTTTCTGCTGTGCGGTGAGTCTTTCAAGACTGTTGTTGTGCATAAAATCAAACTCAGCTTTTTCAAGATAAGGTCTCATCTGAGAAGCACCAAAGCTGTACTTATCAATTCTCATGGCAAGCAAAATCGCATCACCGAGTGTAATATTTGCAAAAAGTTCATTGTCAAATGAAAGCTCAGGATCAACCCATCCTGAAGATTCATCCCGAATATCCTCGGGAGCAAGCGGCTTGAATGAAGTCAGCTCAATTCGCTCTCTCATATCGCTTATCATTCCCATCTCTTTGTTCAGCTTAAATGCTGTATAACTGATTGTCCCTTTGACAAATTTGCTCATAAATCCTCCTATCTTCTATCAAAATCAAGAAGTTCGATTCCGATGGATGCTTTTTCTGTAACTGCTATAAATATTGAGGCATTAAGGTTTCTTTCGGCGAATACATTTTTGATTTCGGAGTAGAGAATATTTTTAAGCTCTTCTTTATCACAATTGTTATATTCACCAATAAAAGTGAAAGTCGGAAGATTCTTTTTTTCTCCCTCTGCATCTTTAACCGCGTTTCTAAGTCCAAGTTCAGCAAACAAACGGTTCATCTCACCAAAATCTATCCGCGAAACCTCAAAAGGCGAATAGGTGAAAACTACGAAAAAGTTCATTTTTGACTCCATAAAAAGTTCTCTGAAGAAAATATATGGAAGTCGCGCTTTGTCAAGAGAAAAATTAAAAATTAAGAAGCGTCAGAGAAAAATGTTCTTGATTTAAAATTCAATTCGTGAGATGATTTTGACGGAATTTTTCAGTCATATAAAAAATCTGTTTTTGGGAGGAATTTATGAGACTTTTTTACGATATTATTGCAGATAAAAGAGATGGCAAAAAGCTTTCAAAAGAAGATCTAGAGTATTTTCTTAATAGCTATCTTAATGGAATAATTGAAGATTATCAGATGGCCGCGATGCTGATGGCAGTTTTCATCCGCGGACTTGATGGTGATGAGCTTGCTGCCTGGACTGAACGGATGCTTCACTCTGGCAAAGTAATGGATTTTTCTCATATTAATGGAATAAAGGTTGACAAGCACTCAACTGGTGGAGTAGGGGATAAAATTTCTATTCCGCTTGCTCCGATTCTTGCTGTTTTGGGCTTCAAGGTGCCTATGATTTCAGGCCGCGGGCTTGGTCACACAGGCGGCACACTTGATAAACTCGAATCAATTCCAGGATTTAATGTTAATCTGCCGCTTGAAAAGTTTGAAGATGAACTTGTTAAAACCGGTGTTTCTCTTATCGGGCAGACGCCTGAAATCGCGCCGCTTGATAAAAAACTCTATGCACTTCGGGATGTTACCGGAACTGTTGAGTCAATTCCCCTTATTTCAAGCTCAATTATGAGCAAAAAAATGGCGGAAGGGATTGATGGACTTATCCTTGATGTCAAGGTTGGAAACGGCGCATTTATGAAAACAATGGATGATGCTGTAAAACTTGCAGAAACTATGAAAATGATTGGGGAAAAGCTTGGTAAAAAGGTTGGAGTTGTTTTCTCGAATATGAATGAGCCGCTTGGATACAAAATCGGTAACTCACTTGAAATTGAGGAATCAATCGAAGTTCTAAAAGGAAAATATGTGCCGCAGGTTAGCGAGCTTACCGAGATGCTGGCCGCTGTTTTGCTTAAAATGTTTGGAAAAGTTAAAGAGCTTGAGGATGGTTTTGACCTGGTAAAAGAGGCAATTCATTCAGGCAAAGCTTTTGAAAAATTTGTTGAAATTGTTGAATATCAGGGTGGCAACCCGCTCACAATTAAAAATCCGCATCTTCTCCCGCAGGCACATCATAAAAAAGAGGTTGTTTCATTAACTTCAGGCTGGATAAAATCAATAGATTCGCTGGCTTTTGGCAAAGCACTTGTTCAGCTTGGTGGCGGAAGAGCCAGAAAAGAGGATGACATTGATTTTGGTGTCGGATTTGTACTTTCCAAAAAAGTTGGCGACCGTATTGAAAAAGGAGAC
Source organism: uncultured Spirochaetales bacterium (assembly GCA_964542005.1). Classification (GTDB taxonomy): domain Bacteria; phylum UBP6; class UBA1177; order UBA1177; family CALOFP01; genus CAZISX01. The sequence goes on along the minus strand of CAZISX010000084.1, from coordinate 7,279 downwards.
ATTGCCTATACAATCCACTTTAATAGCGAGGAAAAGCTTGAAATTGCAGAGAATTATCTCATTAACGCAATCGCTGTTTCTGATAAAGAGTGCGACAAAACTCATCTTATTCTCGGCCATTTATAATTTACCTCAAAAAATTTCCTAAAATCTTTGTCAAATAACAGATTTTTACTATAATTTCGCAACTTTTGATTAATTAGGAGTTCCCAATGTTTAAAAGACTTATGACTGCGCTGGTTCTTATTCCATTAGTTCTCTCTTTAATTTTTTACGCATCACACGAAATGTTTACAGTTGTTATTGCAATTGTTGCTGCCGTTGCTTTTGATGAGATTTCCCGCATGTTTAAGCAGCTTAATTATGAAAGATTCTTGTGGGCTGGTGCTTCGGCAGTGACTGTTTTTGTTTCAAATATGGGTTCCGGTTTTGAAGCGTTTTTTCTCTCCTCAATAATTGTGTTTATGGGAATTACAGTTTTTGCAGTAATCGGTGATGGCGAAATTGAAGACAAAATGGAAAAACTCAAAATAAATTTAATGGGTTACATTTATATAGCGTTGCCGCTATCCTGTTTTCCAATGCTTAGAAACTATAAGGACGATGGTCTTTACTGGTTTCTTTTTGCCATGATTATTCCCTGGATTTGCGATAGCGGCGCATACTTTTACGGCTCAAAATTTGGCAAACATAAAATGACAGTTATCAGTCCTAAAAAAAGCTGGGAAGGAACAATTGCAGGTTTTTTTAGTGCAATTATAGGCGGTGCAGCATTTTCTTTTATAGTTTTTGACGGCAAATATCTTCTTTTTTCCATTGTTGCAGCAGCAGTTGCTTCAACATTAGGACAAATCGGCGATTTGGCTGAATCACTCTTAAAAAGAGCGGCCGGAGTAAAAGATTCGAGCAATCTCTTTCCTGGGCATGGCGGAATGCTTGACAGGATTGACTCACTTCTCTTTTCTGTGCTAACTCTCTATTTTTTCTTAAGGGTTTCCGGTTATGCAGCATAAAAATATTGTTGTTTTCGGAATTACAGGCTCAATTGGTGGCAGCACTCTGAAAATTCTTGAAGCTTTCCCCGAAAACTTCACACTTATCGGCTGTTCCGCAGGCGAAAACATTGGTAAACTCAATGAAATTACTCCTAAATTTACCTCGATTAAAGCTGTTTCAGTCAAAGAAGAATCGCTGATTTCAAACACAAACGGCGATTTTGAAAAGTATTCAGGAGAAGCCGGACTTTACAAACTCCTTGATTTAAAACCTGACATGATTGTTATGGCATTGTCGGGAAAATCGGGCTGGAAAATAACAATTGAAGCGGTAAAAAGGGGAATTCCGATTGCACTCGCAAACAAGGAATCTCTTCTCATTGCCGGATTTTTTCTCGGCCGTGAGATAACTTCCGACAGAAAAAAAATTATCCCGGTTGACAGCGAACACGCAGCAGTTATGCAGCTTCTAGAAAACTCAAAAATAGAAAATATTAAGAAAATTTACATCACAGCGTCAGGCGGCGCACTCAGAAATATGAGTAAGGAATCGGCCTGGAATGCTGGCGCGAAAGAGGCGCTCAACCATCCTGTTTGGGATATGGGAGCGAAAGTCACAGTAGACAGTGCGACAATGCTCAACAAAGGGATGGAGCTGATTGAAGCATACTGGCTTTTCCCTTTTGAAGCATCTGAGCTTGGCGTAATTGTCCATCCAGAGGTTGCGGTTCACGCTGCTGCCGAATTTGTTGACGGTTCATTTATTGCCCAGATTGCAAAAAGCGATATGGCTATTCCGATTGCGGCAGCACTCAGTTACCCGGAAATGCTTCCGGTAATAGATAGAATTCCGGAAATGGCTGTTGCTATCTCACCAAAAACACTGGCTTTTTCAGCACCTGATTATGAAAAGTACCCGATGTTGAAACTTGCTGTTGACCTTCTTTTTGAAAAAGATTTTGCCTCTATGGTTGCTTATGCGATTTCTGACGAGGTTGCTGTCGAAAAATTCCTCAAAAATGAGATAAAAATTTCAGGAATCCACAAAATCGTGACGGAAAGTGTCGAAAAATTCAAGAAGAGATTAAAGCCTGAAAATATTGAAGAAATTGAGCAGATGATTCTTGAAATCGAGAAATTTGCTGATACTGTTATTTGTTCGTAATCTTTACATCATCAATATAAACGCCAGCAGCAGTGATTTCAAGGTTGCTGAAAAATGTAAAACCAAGACCGATTTTTTTACCAGACCAGTCTGCCTTATCAAGTTCAACTGTGAATTTTGTGTAAACATTATCTTCTGATGAACCTGAAATTCCTCTTTTTGTTTTCAAGGTATCATCTTCAAAATCAGTGACAAAATCTCCATCACTTATTGCTGGCTGATCACTGTCAGAAATATAGTAATAAAGAGATTCTTTCTCATTCCATTCCCACATTCTTACAACAAGACCATCTTTCCATTTGGTGTCAAATTCTGTCTGAACCCATGCGTAAAATTCAACAGTTGCACCATTTGCACCAACAACAAACGGTGTTGCAAAAACAATTCTTTCATCTGAAATCTGAGTAACAAACTGAAAGCCATCGTGTGCAGAATTCGGATAGTCGCGATTTAAAAGAGTGGCTAAAACATTTTTGCTTCCGGAATCAACAGAAGTGTTTGCAACTGTCAGATTGCCTTTATCTGTCGAAACATAGTTTGGCGCACCGATTTCCCATAAATCAAAACGGGCGGAATTGTTTACGATTACCCATTTTGTAAGTCCCTGATAAGCATCATCTTCTGCTTCAGAAAGCATTTGTCTGAAAAAACTGCTTTCAAAACCATCGTAAATAAGGATATTTGCAGAAGATTTAAAGTTGATTGAAAGTGCTTCCAAAACAGAGGTTCCTGCAGCCGATTTTACATCTTTTGTTATCTCGAAAGTGTAATCGCTGGAAGGTGCAAGAGGTGCTGTCGGGATGAATCTAGCAATTGAACGGCCATCTTCTGTAGGAAAATCAATAACTTCTATCTTGCCAGCAACCGCATTTCCATCTTTCATAAGTTTGAACGATGATGCTGTGATTGAGCCAGAATCAACTTTATGAGAAAAAATCACGGATGGAGCAACATAGAGATAAACCTCTGTCTGATCCTTTTTAGGAAGTGTTTCAACAACAGCGAACGGGCCGTCAGTTGTGAATGTTGAGATTTTTTCAGCAGCCATTTTAAGACCGTTTGTATCTTCAAGTGCTGTTGAAACTTTAATTGTGTATTCAGTATAAAATTCAAGAGGTTTTGCTGGTGTAAATATCATTTTTTTGGTGTCGGCAGTGTAGAGAGTGGTTCCGGTAATTGCTTCATTTTTCGCGTTTGTAAGAGAAAATGCAGTAGCTAATGATGCTTCTTTAACATCTTTATTAAATGTTATCTCAATTTTTGTTTCTGTTGAGACTTTGAGAGTTTTATCTTTAGGAATAATATCCCAAACTTCCGGCGGTGTGTTTACTGTTACGTCTTCATCAACCGTCGGCTTGTTGTCCGGTGTTGATGGTGTGTCAGAATCGGTTGGATTCGGATTTTCTGTATCAGTTGTTGTTGTATCATTATCAACATTCTGAAGAGAATCATTGTCGGAATTTCCAGGATTGTTGTCATTCGTGGAATCATCTGTTGAAGTATCTGAATCTGTTTCTCCAAGAGGTGAATCATTTACCGGAACTCCTGACGATTCACTTGATGCACAAGATACAAAAACCAGCAGTGAAAAGATAATAAAAAACGAAAAAGCTAAGATTTTACGCATATTTACCTCCAAAATAAGTCAGGCACTCTCTTTTACTTTTAAAAGAAGTCCACCGCCAATAATAAAAAGAATCATTATACTAATTACTCCATATCTTGAATCCCCTGCAAATTTTCCTGTTACACCCATCAGAAACGGGCCTAATATTGCAGCGAACTTACCGAAAATATTATAAAATCCAAAAAATTCAGCAGATTGTGACGGCGGAATAAGCTTGCTGAAAAAACTTCTCGACAATGCCTGAATTCCCCCCATTGAAGTTGCAACAAGAAATGCAACCAGCCAGAACATAATATTTTTTGTTTCAGCGGATTCAAATGAAGGGAGGATAAAAGCAGTAAATGTTATAATGCAGTAGATAAAAATTCCGGCAAAAAGCATTGTTTTTACTCCGAATTTTTCCGCAAGTCTGCCATAAATAATTGCACAGGGAAAAGCAACAATCTGAATCATCAGTATTGAAAGAATCAACATTGCTGAGCTTAATCCGAGATCAATTCCATAGGCTGCCGCCATACTTATAATTGTGTCAACACCGTCAATATAAAAAAAGTAGGCTGCAAGAAATAAAAACGCATTTTTATGAGTTTTTATCTTTTTAAAAGTTTTTGCAAGCCGCAGAAAACTCTCTTTAATTATGTTTCCACTACTCTTCTAATACTGGAACTTCGTTACGAGTTCTCGTTA
>CAZISX010000084.1:0-2795 GCA_964542005.1 uncultured Spirochaetales bacterium | reverse complement strand
TTCACACTTTTCAGAGATGTTTTTTATTAAAGGAATTGAAAAAATCCCCCACCAGATTCCTGCGATCAGAAAAGAAGCTTTTGCCCCATACTCAGGAATAGCTGAACTGCCAGGAATTGTTAAATAAAATACTATTCCAAGCGATATTAGAAAAGGGATAACACTGCCGACATATCCAAAAGCATAGCCAAGCGATGAAATCCGGTCAGCATTCTTTTTATCTGTAATATCAACAAGAAATGAGTCGTAAAAAATATTTGCACCAGCCCAGCCAACTCTTGCAATAACAAAAATAATTAAAGCCAAAATCCAGCCGGACGAAGCAAATGAAAGGGTCAATGTTGCCAAAACACCTGTAAAAAGAAATAAAATCAGGAATTTTTTTTTCAATCTACCGCAATCCGCCAGAGCTCCAAGCAGCGGAGCAAAAAAAGCAATAAAAAGTGCTGATGCGGAATTTGCAAAACCGAGATAGTAAGTTGAATTTGCTGATGAAATTGATGCCTCTGATGCGATTTGCTTAAAAAAAACAGGCATAATTGTAGTAACAACAATCAACATAAATGCAGAATCTGCAACATCGTACAATATCCAGCTTTTTTCTTTTTTGGAAAGGTTTTTGAACATCTAAAAATATTTGAATTTATTTAAGTTTTGACATTATCTCTTCGTAAAGAGGCTTGTTATCTCCGTACTGTTTGATACCCATTTCTGCCAAATCATAAGCACTTTTGCCTTCTTTATTTTTGAAAGATTTGTCAGCGCCTTTAGCTAAAAGCATGGAAACTATTTCGTTATTGCCTCTTATTGAAGCAACCATAAGAGCAGACTGGCCATTTTTATCAAGAGTATTTACATTTGCGTTTGAGTTCAAAAGCAAATCAACAATATTTCCCATTCCTGACCATGCAGCCCAGTGAAGTGCTGTCCAGCCGTCTTTGTCAGTTTTATTGATGTCTGCACCTTTTTCAAGGAGGAATTTCACGATATCAATTCTCTTTTTTTCAACATCGCTTCTTCCATCTTTGCTTCTGAAATTAGCATAAGCTGCCCACATTATTGGAGTTCTTCCATTTTCATCAGCATCATCAAGATCTGATGGTTTAACATTTACAGTTTCTTTTGTTTTATCAAGATTACTTTGAATAATTGCTGTAATTACTGGATTTCCAGCTTTCTGATTACCCATAAGAAGTTTCTGACCAGCAAACATAATAGCTGCTATAACGCCGGCGATTGCAAAAAGAATCATAGCATCAATAAGTATTACTTTATATTTTTTATTCATAACTGCCCTCCTTAATTAATGTTCTGCCGGTGCAGCATCTTTGTTTCTGCCGCCGGAGAGAGTGTTCTTTAACATAATTACAAGAATCGGGCTTAAAATAGCGAGACCAAAATAAATCATCCACATAAACTCAGGACTCTGAATATAGGAAATATTTCCGGTGTCAATCTTAGCTCTGATTCCGTCATAACTGTAGTTTGAAATAAGGATACCGCTGATAAATCCGTTTATAGGTCTTGCGATAAACATTGGTAATGCTGAAAGCGCCATATAGGTTGCAACTCTGTCTGACGGAGCAACTGAAGCTGTGTATTCTGTAAATCTTGGTGAGAAAATAAGCTCTCCAACAGCAAAAACAAGAATTTGTGTAACAAATATAAACACATACGCCTGATTAATGTTGTTGATTCCAGGGATTGCCAGAGTCCATTCAAGCGGAACTGCCATAAAAATAAGGGAAAGAGCAGAAACAAGCATACCAACAATAATAAGCTTTAAAACATCGAATTTATTAATAATCGGGATAATAACAATAAGACCGACAACAATAATAATAGGGTTTAATGAGTTGTAAAAACCAAGATCAAAATCGCTAAACATTGTTCTTACATAATATTTAGGCATAACCATTGACTGGTGTGTAAAAACAAGTCTTACGCCGAGTGTAAGGACAAGGAAAAGTGTAAGAAGCTGGAAAGGTTTTTCTTTCCAAACTTCAGCGAAGAGCTTAAGAGGTCTTTTTAATTCACCTGTATCTGCTACTTTTTCGTCAGGTTCTGCATAGTTCTGATCATTAACAAAAAAAGCAACTGCAAAAGTTATAGCTCCGCAGAGAAAACCGAAAGCTAAAATCGCAAGGTTGCCGTTTACAGGACCAAATGAATTTCTGAATCCGTCAACAACAGCAAAACCAGCAATTGCAGCACCAATATTCATAATAAGATAGTACATATTAAAACCTGTACCTCTTATTTTTCTTGTTGTAAATCTTCTAATTGCAGCACTTACAACAGGAGTTGAGGTTGAAGTTCCCAGAGCCATAAGAATAAGACAAACAACTGCAGCAACTTTCATAAGTTCCCCAGGAAAAAGAATCGGTGCAACTGCAAGCCCAAGTCTTGCAAGAGTATTGATTCCAATTCCCAAAAAAAGAGAATTTTTGATTCCTAAAACATCGCAGATTGAGCCTACTGCAAACATGAATGCTGAAATAAAAAGGAAGAAAATACCCTGCCACAAACCTTGTTCCATGTCTGAAAAACCAACATTGTCGGTAAGATACATGGAAATAATAATAATCATTGAAAAGTAGGCGAGACCATCAAAAAACTGGATAACATTGGCAAGCCAGAAATCTTTGCTTGCTGTTTTCAAAACTGCAAATTCTGAGAAATAACCTTTAAGAGCGTTAAACATCGAATCCTCCAAACATTAATGTTGAAACTTTTTCGGGATATAGTAAATTTTCATATTCACAAAGTCAAGTTTAAAAAATAGATGTTTTTGG
>CAZISX010000083.1:12998-17468 GCA_964542005.1 uncultured Spirochaetales bacterium | reverse complement strand
AGCGTATTGACGCATGCAAAGAACTTTTAATAAATGGATGCGATATTCATTTTGCCTCAAAAATCACCAAGCTTTCACTTGAAAAAGTAATTGAAATTGAAAAGAATCTTAAAACACCGGCAAATTAATTATGGATATTTTCAATCATTTCAGGGGATTATCCAATCAATTTGATATGATAACAACTTATGAGAAAATGGTAATGTTAGGTATTCCTGTTTGGGAGATAGACCCGCCGCCACCGGGAACTTTTAATAAAAACTTTCGCAGATAGTAAATGAACTCAGAGGAGGAGTAAAATCCTCCTCCTGAGAACAACAAATTTTACTTAATTTATAGAGGGTGCAATGAAAAAACTAAATTTTTCAAAGTTTTACGCCATTTTGTCTCTGGTTATCATCATAGCCTACCTAATCTCAGGGATAATCGGAGAAGCAATGAGTGACAATTATTTTTTTATTATTTTTGTTTTAGGCATTGCAATTATCATAAAAAATCAAGAGAAAATAATGAAAAAGCTAGATATAAAAGACAATGATTCGGTCGAAAATAATGAAAAAAAGAGAAAATACCTAGTTATTATTTTTCCTATTACCTGGGGATTATCTACAATAATAGGAGATATTTTTTTGAAAAAATATATTTCTGACAGCAATTCCAGAAAAGCATTAGAAACTCTTTTTTCAATAATGATTGCTTTCTTAATAAATTTCTTTTGGCTGAAAAAAGAATATAAGATAGTAAGGAAATAATCCCCGACCAAAATCTGATCTTCCCCCTGTTTTTAGATAAAAATTTAGATGACGAATTTTAAACAGTGTTCCAATGGCAATAGATCTGCCACGCAATTCTCATCTTAAACTTGACACAACATTCATTAAGGTATAACATTCCACCCGAATTGCATACATTCACTTTGGAATATTGATTACAGCAAAAAACATTGAGAAGAGGTTCTTTTTGGATCTGACAATTAAGGATATTTCGGCCCTCCTTTCTCTATCCGAGAAAGAAATAAAGAGACTCATAAATAAGAAAGAGATTCCATTCCACAAAATAAATGATGACCTCCACTTCAACAAACAGCATATTGTCGAGTGGGCACTTGGACAGAATATTCCGCTAAATCTTTCACGAAGTGAAAAAATGCAGGAGTATATGATTAAATCCATAAGCGATCTTCTTTTGCCTGATTCTTTTTTCTATTGTGTTGATTTTTCTAGTGAATTTTATATTGAACAGATGGTTAATATGCTCAATTTCGATAAAGATCTGGACAAGGATATTGTTGTTCATCTGCTTAAAAGCAGAGAGGAATTGATGACAACAGCAATCGGAAACGGGATAAGTCTGCCCCATCCAAGAATTCCTCTTTCAATCGGAAAAGAGCGTCCTCTTATTAATTTTTTCTTTCCTGAACAAGAGCTTAATCTTAAATCGCTTGACGGAAAACCGGTTCATACAATTATTCTCTTGATTTCACAAACAATAAGGCAGCATTTGAGTCTTCTCGCTCATTTGAGTTTTCTACTTTCAAACGAAAATCTACGGACAGCTTTTAAAGAGAGGAGAGATTATAAAACAATTATAGAGATGATTGGAACTATCGAGAGTGCAAGAAGTGAATAATTCAATGAATTTGGTTCTTTACGGATTATTAATCCAATTATTTGCAATAGTTGCACTCTTTTTACGGGACAACAAAAAATCATCTGCTGCTGCCCATTTTTTGCTTTCTGCCGGACTTCTTGTTTCATTTATTTCAACTATTGTAGGATGGATTCCCTTATTTACGGGAATGGCTCAAATAAACTCAACAATTTTTCCCAACTTTTTGCCCAGAGAGATGTTAAGATTTGATTCGCTTGGTTTATATTTTCTGGCAATTATTCAACTTGTTGCAATTCCTACAACTATTTACAGCTTCAGCTATCTTGATCAATACATCGAGAAGGGAAAATCTGTAAGAAGTACAACGCTTTTTTATATAACGCTTCTTGTTTCAACCCAGCTTCTTGTTCTTGCAAATCATGCTGTATTTTTTCTCGTTTGCTGGGAAATAATGTGTACTTCAGCCTACTTAGGTATGATTTTTGAGCGAGAAAAGCTCGAGGTTCAAAGGGGAAGTTTTTATTACCTTGTTGCCTCCCATGTTGCTGTTTTTATTCTATATATTTTCTTTTTTCTTCTTCACGCCAAAACAGGAAGCTGGTTTTTTACCGATTTTCATCTCACTCCTGATTCAGGAAGTTTGTTTGTTTTTTTGTATATTCTCTCACTTCTTGGTTTCGGAATCAAAGCAGGTTTTATGCCGTTTCATTTCTGGCTGCCGGAAGCGCATCCAATTGCACCGACAATTTTCAGCTCATTTCTTTCTGGAATAATAATAAAAACAGGAATTTACGGACTTTTTAGAACATTCCAGTTTTTAAATCCTGTGCCTGAGTGGCTGGGCTGGTTAATGCTTTCTCTTGGAATGGTCAGTGCGATTTTTGGAGTGTGGTATGCTTTAGCGCAGCACGACATAAAGCGGCTTTTAGCCTACCATTCTGTTGAAAACATTGGAATTATTGGGATTGGACTTGGACTTGGATTTATTGGCTCTGCCCATAATTCAATCCCAGTTCAGGTACTTGGATTTGGCGGCGCACTCCTCCACACTCTTAATCATGCGATTTTCAAATCGCTTCTTTTTATTGGAAGCGGCATAATTTATAAAAATCTTGGAACACGCAATATTGAACTTATGGGCGGTCTTGTTCACCGTTCAAAATATTTTGTTTTGCTCTTTTTAATCGGCTCTGTTGCAATAAGCGGGATTCCGCCGTTAAACGGTTTTGTCTCAGAATTTATTATCTACAACGGATTTTTTGAGACAGCAAAAGAGTTGAAAAACTACTATCCGCTGATGATGCTTCTTTCTGTTGCAGGCCTTGCATTTGTCGGCGGTCTGGCAGTTGCCTGTTTTACAAAAATAAACTCAATTATGTTTCTTGGAGCTCCGCGACAGATTGTTAAAAAGTTTGAGGTTTCATTTTATGAATATCTATCTCTTTTTATCCTTGCTTTTTTTTGTGTTTTAATTGGTTTTTACCCGCAGCCTTTTTTAGTTGTTGTAAATCATGTTTTGAATAATGGCTTTGTTCCGGCAAGTTCCGGGGAAAACCTTATTTCAATCAACTGGCCCTACATTACCATCTCATTTTCAGCCCTTTTTCTCTTAGTGCTTGCAATCTATTTCTGGAAAAAAGGGATACAGAAAAAATACGGAAAAAGAAAAGATGCAGCTTGGGGTTGCGGTTATGAGTATTTGAATCCGAGAATGCAGTACACAGCCTCATCTTTTGCCGATGAACTCAACACTATTCCTAAAACCATACTTACCTACCACAAAAACATATCTTCACCGCAAGGAATCTTCCCGAAAGGTGGCAGTTTATCAACCCACTCGGATGATTTGGTTAACAACAGAATTGTTTTACCGATTTTTAGAAAAATCGTAGGAGCAGTATCTAAAATCGAATTTTTAAGCAATCCTGATATCAGATATTACATTGGCTTTATTCTTGGTATGATAACAATTTACGGGATGATTGGATATCTATGGTTTTAAGTTTAGCTTCAGGCATTATTTCACTTTTATTTATCCTTCTTTTAGCTCCGATGCTTTCGGGATTAGTCAACAAACAGAAAGCACTTTTCACAGGCAGGATTGGTGCGCCAATTCTTCAGCCTTATTACGAACTTAGAAGACTTTTACGGAAAGAGACAATTAACGCTGACTCCTCATCTTTTATAAGTATTATTGCACCAGTCATTACTCTTGCCGCAGTTATAGTTGCTGCCTCGATGCTTCCTGTCGGTTTTGCCCGGCCATTAATCAGCTTTGACGGAGATATAATTCTTTTTGCCTATATTCTGGGGCTTGCAAGATTTTTTCAGATAATTGCGGCAATGGATATTGGCAGCTCTTTTGAAGGAATGGGAGCAGCCAGAGAAGCATCTTTTGCTGTATTTGCTGAGCCAATTTTCTTTTTTACAGTTGGCAGCATTGCTTTTATAAGCGGATTTACCTCGATTTATGATATTTACCACTCAATCAGACTCGACAATTTTTCATCTATTGTTTTTATAATTGTAAATTCGATTTCGTGCTTTATTCTCGCAGTTACAGAGTGTTCCAGAATGCCTGTTGACGACCCGAACACCCATCTTGAACTCACAATGATTCACGAAGTAATGATTCTCGACAACTCAGGCATTGACTTGTTTTTGTACCAATACTCCAGTTATATCAAGCTCTTTATCTATATTATTCTCGAAGCCTCTTTTTTCTATCCCTTCGGCATCCAGAATATTTGGAGTGTGATGATGATTTTTGTTGCGGTTATTCTGGTGCTTTCATCTCTTCTTGCAATTGTTGAAACAATAACCTCCCGTTTCAAGCTCAGAAGCATTCCCCGCTATCTT
>CAZISX010000083.1:5620-12988 GCA_964542005.1 uncultured Spirochaetales bacterium | reverse complement strand
GCAATTGGTGTTTTGAACCTTTTGATTTATACATTCAAGGAATAGATTATGGAAAATGTTTTAAGCATACTTTTTTGTCTATCTCTTTTTTATCTTTCAGTAACATCGAGAGTCAAAGATTATGTCACAGTTCTTCAGATTCAGGGCGTTCTACTCACCGCAATACTTATTTTTCCATTTATTAACAATTTTTCCGTTTATGCACTAATTGTTCCTGCCTCGCTTTTTGGGGTAAAAGTTATCTTAATCCCCTGGCGAATGAGAAAAATCATCAGAGAACTTGAAATAAAACGGCTGATTGACCCGACAATTCAACAGTTTACCTTTTTATTAATGGTTGTTGTCTCAATGATACTGGTTTTTGTTGTTTCAAATGTTTTGTCGAGAACAACAGGTGTTGACACAATCCCATTTGCGAGCGGATTTTCTGCAATTGTGGTTGGAATATTTGTAATTATATTTAGAAAAAAGCTGATTATCCATGTCGCCGGGTTTCTTGTTATGGAAAATGGAATATTCCTTTTCGGAACAGCAATAGCCTCGGAACTCCCTGTAATGATTGAGATTGGGCTTCTTCTTGATGTTTTTGTTGTAGTTTTTCTTATGGGAATTGCACTCAACAAAATTAAATCAACGCTCTCTGGTTTTGATGTAACTGCAATCAGGAGACTTAAAGACTGATGTTCCATTTTTTTATTTTGATTCTAATGCCGCTATTAACCACGGGATTATGCTATTTTATCAAGAACTTACGACTTCAGCACCGTCTCTCAATCATTGTCAGCGCACTTCATCTTATCTTTTCACTACTCCTTTTTACAAAAATTTATGAATCTAATCTGCCTGGATTTTTCAGCACTGATGCTTTGAGCAGGCTCTTTTTACTTGTACTTTCAAATGTTTACTTCTGGGTTGTCCTGGTTTCGCTAACATATTTAAAAAGAAGGGATTCCGCAAAAGCGCAGGCAGGGAAAAAGTATTATTTTATGCTTCTTAACTTTTATCTTTTTGCCAATTCTTCAGCAATTTTAAGCAATCATTTCGGCATGTACTGGATTTCGGCCGAAGCAACAACCTTGTGCGTTGCCCCGCTTATTTATTATTACAGAAACGAAAACGCACTTGAAGCAATGTGGAAATACCTTTTTCTCGTCTCAACAGGAATCGCTTTTGCCTTTATCGGGCTTCTTTTTTTGACACTATCAACAAAAGGTTCGCTTCTTGAAGGTCATCAGCTCTTTTTTGTCGATTTTGTAAACAATGCAGGATTGTTGAATCCGGTATGGCTTAAAGCAAGTTTTATCTTTATTTTTGTCGGTCTTAGCACAAAAATCGGCATTGCTCCGATGCATTATGCCGATATTGATGCAACAAGCAATTCACCAAGCCCGGTTGCAGCACTGATGTCAGGCTCACTTAGAATTACTGCGCTTTTAGGTGTTTTGAGAATTTATCAGATTATCACACCAACATCAAGCTATCCATTTGCAAGAACGCTTCTAATAACTGGCGCAATACTCTCTTTGACTGTTGCTTTTATTTTCATGTTTAAAGTAACTAACTACAAGAGAATGCTGGCATATTCCAGCGTTGAGCACCTTGGCATAATAACACTTGGAATAGGAATTGGCGGACTTGCTTTTGTTGGTGCAATCTATCATCTGCTGTTTAATTCTCTCAACAAAGTAGTGCTCTTTTTTATGGCTGGCAATATTCACAACAAATATCAATCTAGTAATGTCTCAGGCGTTTTTGCAGTTTTAAACAAAATGCCTATAACAGGCTGGCTATTTCTTGCAGGATTTTTAGCTATTTCAGGCATTCCTCCATTTGGTATATTTTTTAGCGAACTTATGATTTTTGAAGGAATACTTTTCTCTGATCAGCCCTGGATTTTAGCTATAACCATGTTTTTACTCCTATTTATTTTTATAAATATGGGCAAAACTATCTGCTTTATGCTTTACCGCAAAGGAGAACTAACCACTGGCGAACCGGAAAAAGAGAGTTTCTCAATAATCCATTTTGCAGCAATTATTTTACTTATTTTGATGATTGCGATTGCTGTTTTTTCACCCCAGGTTTTACAGGAAAATATCTTAACAATTTCAAGAGATTTTGGTGTAAAAATATGATTTCATTACAAACCCAAAACATGCTTAGATTTCTCCTTGATGAAATTCCGTTTTATGAAAATTATAAATTTTCAGATACAGTTTTTGAGTTATTATCAAAAAACCTTAGAATGATTGGACTTTTCCCAATAAAAAAAGATGAACCTAACCGGATTATTGCAATATTGGCAGAGAGTTCAACCTCTTCATTTCATATTGTAGGCGGAACTTTTCCTCATAATAAGTTAGAATTTGAAAGTTTTGCCAATGAATATCCGCATACAAACTATTTTGAGTGCGAACTAGCTGAAAACTTTGGATATATCCCGCAAAATCATCCATGGCTCAGACCTGTTAGAAAACAGAATAAAATACTTGGCAAAGAACCCTATCAATTCTATAAACTTCTTGGCGATGAAGTTCACGAGGTAGCTGTCGGCCCGATTCATGCAGGAGTAATTGAGCCCGGACATTTTAGATTTCAGTGTCACGGCGAACTTGTTCATCACCTTGAAATTAATCTAGGTTATCAACATCGCGGCATTGAAAAAATGATTCTTGAAAAAACTCCGAATCAGAGAATAATTCTCGCAGAATCAATTGCAGGCGACACAGTAATAGGCCATACTTATGCTCATTGCGCCCTTATCGAGAGTTTGTCAAACACACAAATAACTCTCCGCGCCCAGCTTATCCGTTCAATTTCCGAAGAACTTGAAAGAATAGCAATGCACATTGCAGGCTTGATTGGAGTTGCTAACGATGTAGGATTTGCAATAGTTTCGGCATCTTACGGCAGATTAAGAACTCTTGTAATAAACACTCTGGCACTACTTTGCGGCTCAAGATTCGGGCGGGGACTTTTTCTCTATGGCGGAGTGAGATTTGATTTTGATGACAAAATTATAAAAAAAGCGGTTCAAAACCTGGAGCTTGTCAGAAAAGATATTAAAATTATTGATGATTACCTTTTTTCATCCACAGGAGCACTGATAAGATTTGAAGAAACCGGAATTGTTACAGAAGATTTAGCACAAAAAATAGGCTTAACCGGCATTGCAGCTCGCTCAAGCGGCGTTGAAACAGATACAAGAACCTACTTTCCTTATGGTGCCTACCACTATTTTCCAATTTCAACCCTGACACTTGATAGCGGCGATGTTTTTGCAAGAGCCAGACTCCGGTCTCTTGAAATCGAGGAATCATTCCAGTTTATTTTTGAGCAGATTAAAAATCTTCCTATTGGCGAAATACAAACAAAGCCTGGAGAAATATTGCCAAAATCAGGAGCAATTTCAATGGTTGAAGGTTGGCGAGGCGAGATTTTACACATTGGCTTAACTGATGAATCTGGAAATATTATAGAGTACAAAATCAAAGATCCATCATTTAACAACTGGTATGGACTTGGTTTAGCACTGCGCCGGACAGCAATTTCAGACTTTCCACTTTGCAACAAAAGCTTTGATTTATCTTACGCCGGACACGATTTATGAGGAAAAAATGGTTAAATCAATAAAACTCAGAATACTTCAGGGAGATCCAATAGTTCACGATGTCAGAAATGCAAAATTTCCTGATAGATATCGTGGACTTCCAAAAATTGACAAAAAACCGTGCCCTGAAAACTGCATAAAATGCGCCTCCATCTGTCCGACACAAGCAATCAAACAAAATCCTCTTGAAATTGACCTTGGACTATGCCTTTTCTGCCCTCTCTGTCAGGAGATTTGCCCAGAGAAAAAGATAGTTTTTTCAGATATTTACCGCTTTGTGTCAGAAAAAAGAGAAAAACTGATTGTGAACAGTCAAACAGACTCAATATTACCAGAAAAAGCATCAGAGAAAATCATAAAATACTTTGGCAAGTCATTAAAATTACGACAGGTTTCAGCTGGCGGCTGCAACGGATGCGAGCTTGAACTCAACGCTTTATCAAATGTCAATTTCGACATGGGAAGATATGGCATCGAATTTGTTGCATCACCCCGACACGCTGACGGAATTGTAATCACAGGTCCAATTACAAAAAACATGTCAAACGCACTTGAAATTTGCTACAAAGCAGTGCCAAATCCCAAAATAATTATACTTTTTGGTGTCTGTGCAATTTCAGGCGGCATATTTCACAATTCAAACGAGCTTGACCGCAGATTTCTTGAAGAGAACAAAATTGATTTATTTATCCCTGGCTGCCCTCCGCATCCGCTTACCTTTATTTGCGGATTGATTGACTGGCTTGGCAGAAGGTAAAAATTTAATTCTCACAAAACCTTGACTAAAAATAAACCCAGCTGCATTCTCAATCGTCAATTAAAAAAACGAGATGAACCTTAGAAAATTTTGACACTTTAGACTCTTCTTTGTATAATCTGGAAAACTTTTTTGGAGAAATTGTTGGATGAGTAAAGAGTCAGCTTTAAAATGGTATCAGCAGTCATTGCATGATCTTGAAATGGCTGAAAAAAATATTGATATAGAAGGGTATGATATTTCAGCGTTTCTCTGTGAACAAGCTGTTGAGAAACTGTTAAAAGCAATTTTTATTCTCCAAGGCAGAAAAATGCCCCGAACTCATTATATTGATGAGCTTGCAACAGAACTAAATCTTTCCGATGAAATTATTGATGATGTTTTGGATTTGTCCGGGGATTATACTTTTTCGAGATATCCTGATGTTGCGGATGTTGTGCCCTACAGAGCTTACAATGAAGAAATTGCTGAAGCAAAAGTTCAAACTGCCAAAAGAATTTTTGCAAATTTAAAGAATCTTGTTTTTGAGCTGGAGTAAATTTTGCGAGATAAATGGATAGAAAAATTTGAAAAAGAGGCTCTGCCTGTGATTATTTTAGAAACAAAACCAATTAATGTTTTTATTTTTGGATCAAGAATAAAAGGGTGTGCCAGAGAAGATTCTGATATTGATGTAATTATTGTATCAGATTTTTTTAAAACAATTCCTTTTGTTATGCGTGCTGGATATATGCTTAAAAAACTAAGATTTTCTAAACATTTGGATATAATATGCTATTCTTCTGAAGAATTTAAAAGAGCTTGCAATGACTCTCTAATAATTCAGGATGCACATACTTATTGGCATGTTGCAGCATAACTTTCTGACAGAGAAACGCGGTCTATCGCCAGAAGTCTTAAAACAAAAAACGCAATCCGACAACAACTTTGTCTTCCTAGTCATTTTGCCGAAGATATCAAACTTCTCTCCCGATTGCTTGACTTCATTTAAAACCTGCGCTACGATTACCCGTCATCAATAATTTGCGGAGTTCTATATGTCAGAAAATAGTTTTAATGGAAAAGTTGTTATAATTGGAGCCTCTTCCTCCGGTATTTCTGCTGCACAGACAATCAGGAAAAATTCCAAAAATGCTGAGATAGTTGTTTGTTCTGAGGAGTCTGATTTCCCTTATTACAGGCCATATCTAACTGAATTTATAGGCAATCCTGCGATAGAAAACAAATCTAATTTCTACCTAAACAAAGAAAGCTGGTATGGCGAAAACAATATAAATCTGATGCTTAATCAAAAAGTTACAGAAATCAATCCTTTCGGCAAAGTTGTAAAAACTGCTTCGGGGCACTATATTTCTTATGATAAGTTGATTATTGCCTGCGGAAGTAAGCCTTTTGTTCCACTAAAAGATGCTCTTAATTATACAAATGTTTTTGCAATCAGAACGATTGAGGATGCAAGAAAAGTTCAAAAATATCTTGAAAAAGGATGCAAAAAAGCTGTGATAATTGGCGGCGGACTTCTGGGGCTTGAGGCTGCAAATTCACTAAACGAAGCTGGTTTGAAAGTTTCTGTAGTTGAATTTAGTCAAAGAATTCTTCCGATGCAACTTGATGAGGAAGGTTCGGTGATTTTTGAAAAAATAGTTAAGGGAAAAGGTGTTGATTTTATTCCTGGAGTTGCTGCTGATGCTGTTATTTCAGATGATTTAATTGTCAGAGGAGTTAAGCTTAACAATGGCTCAACTATTGAGGCTGATATTGTTATTTTTTCTGTCGGAATTAGAGCAAACACTGAGCTTGCATTAAATTGCAGAATAGAGGTGAATAAAGGAATCGTGGTAAATGAAAGGATGGAAACCTCTATTCCCGATATTTTTGCTTGTGGCGATGTTGCAGAATTTGCGAAAATCCCGGCTCTTTGGATGCCTGCTCTAAAAATGGGAAAAGTGGCTGGCCTTAATGCAATTGGTGAAAAAACGGAGTTTTTGATAGAGAGTTACCCTGCCGCACTTAATTCCTTTGGAACCAGAATTTATTCAGCCGGAGATGTAGGAAAAACTCATCAAAAAGAAGATTATGTTACAATGCAGCGGTTTTTTGAGAACAGTTCATATAGAAAACTTTTCTTTTATGATGGAAAACTGGTTGGCGGAATTCTTCTTGGAGATATTTCAAAAGGTGCGATTCTCTCAAAGTTAATAACCTCGGCCACCTCTTTTGACGAGGCTTCTGCAATTCTATATTGACATTTAGGTATACAATTTCTTTTATATTTCAGAGTGTTTATTCTTTAATTACCTCAAAGTTTGACAACACTCTTCAAATGTGCTAACTTATCCGAGCCAATAAGTTTATTAATTTAGGAGGTAGATTATGAACATTAATTATTCTTTCAGAGGATTTGAGGAACACAGCGACGGTCTTAAAGACTATGTTTACAAAAGATTGAATAAAATTGAAAAACTTATCAATCAGAATGCTCATATTGATATTGTTTTTGTAAAAGACAAAAATGTTAAAACAACAGAAATTAAACTTAATCACAACGGCGAAGAATTTTTTGCATCAGAAAACCATGATGAATTTGATGCTTCAATAGATTTCTGTGTTGATAAAATCTACCGTCAGCTTGTTAAAGCAAAAGAGATGAAAGTAGATTCAAGAAAAGGGTAATTGCATCTTTTTCGGGCGGGTAGCTCAGTTGGATAGAGCGTTGGTCTCCGGAATCAAAGGTCGTGGGTTCAACTCCCGCTCCGCCTACCACTTTTTTATTTTAATATCATTACTTTTATTCGGATTTTTATCAGCAGAAGAATCATCTTTCAGCTACACCGATATAAAAAAAATCGAGACTTTTTTTAATCTGATAGACTACAATCTTGAAACAAAAGAAATTCCTCCCTTCTTTAACACAATGATTCCTGACGAGATAAAAAACATTTCCGGCACCAAAAGGGTTGAGATATTTATCAAACTCCTTCTTCCCCATATTTTGCGTCAA
>CAZISX010000083.1:4068-5610 GCA_964542005.1 uncultured Spirochaetales bacterium | reverse complement strand
CGAGGAGATTGATAAAGAACGGGTGATTGTTTTATCGGTACTCAGCAAATCGCTACTTTCATCAGAAGAACTTGAATATATTAAATCTGTTGCTTCAAAATATAAGGCAATTCCTGAAAATCAGAATATATCATCTCTTTCCAAATGGGAAAAAGAGCGATTAAAAACAGTTCTTAGCAAAAGAATTCGCCCGATTCCTGTTCCGATAGCACTTGGACAATCTGCTCTGGAATCAGGCTGGGGCTCCTCAAGATTTGCAACCGAAGGCAACAATTTATTTGGCCACACCACAACACTTCCAAACAGAGACTCTCTGCGACCTGTTCGTTACCGTGGAAATGACCGTAATTACAAGAGATTTGACAGTATTGAACATGCTATAGCGCGCTATATGCTCAACATCAATTCGCACGATGCTTATTCTGAATTTCACGATATCAGAGAAAAGAATCCCAACGATTTTAGCCGGATGGTCTTTTCTATGAGAAAGTACAGCAGGCTTGGAGATGAGTACACTGAACGACTGCACAAACTAATAATAAAATATAAGCTGAAAAATTTTGCCGACACTTCTCTTGCAGACATCTCGCGTCTTATAAATCTTCACAATGTAAAATCGCCATATTTCTATTAATTTTGGGAGGGAGGCCACAGAACATAGCCTGGAACCCCCCCGATTAAACCGCGAACTTTTGAAACGAGTTTGGTGTTTTCAAAGGACGAGCAATATAAGCAATTTGCATTCCAAACTTTTTTATCCAATAAAAACAGTGCATTACAAAAAACAGCGAAATAGAGAAAAACACACCAAATACTTTTATAGTTAATAATTTCAGTGTTTTATGTTATTTTCAATAAAAATGTTTCCATGCACAAATCTCCGGTCAATATTTAGGAGATGCTATAAGACCGCCATTTACCATAATTTCAGAAACATTAATAATAAAATTTTGATAAATCTGGCTATATATGCTAATTTCGGATGAACTTTTTTGGAGGTAGAAAATGGATGCTTATGAAATTATCAGATATATTAGCGAATCAAAGAAAAAAACTCCTGCAAAAGCATATTTTAAAGGAAATATTGAAAATGGAGATTTTTCTATATTTGCAGAATATTACAGAGGAACCGACTTTGTAACTGTTATTGACGAATACGAAGTTATCAAAGATTTCATCAACAAAAACAAACAATTAACATGTACAAGACTTGAAATAGACAGGAGAAACTCGGCACTTCCTTTAGCCGAGCTCACAACCTACAATGCGAGAATAGAACCAGGCGCAATTATACGAGAAAAAGTTTCAATAGGCGATGGTGCTGTTATCATGATGGGCGCAGTCATAAATATTGGTGCTGAAATTGGCTGTGAAACAATGATTGACATGAATTGTGTTGTCGGAGGCCGCGCTATTGTAGGCAAAAAATGCCACATTGGTGCCGGAACTGTTCTTGCCGGTGTAATCGAACCGCCAAGTGCAGAACCTGTAATTATTGAAGATTTTGTTGTTATTGGCGCAAACGCAGTCGTACTCGAAGGA
>CAZISX010000083.1:2069-4058 GCA_964542005.1 uncultured Spirochaetales bacterium | reverse complement strand
GTCGCAGCAGGAGCGGTTGTAACAGAAAATGTTCTGCCATACACCGTTGTAGCGGGAACACCAGCCAGAGTTATTAAAAATGTTGATGAAAAAACAAAATCAAAAACAGAAATAGTTGACGCTCTTAGAAAACTGTAGCCCTCTCAAAACAGTTCATTTATCAAATTTCAATTTAAATTCAATTTAAAGGTTGACATAAAGAACTCTATTAAGTAGTGTTCGTGTGTTTTTGGTTTTTAAGAGGAGTTTTTTTTGCGAAGTGTTGTAATTGTAGATATTGAAACAACGGGATTTAACCCGATGTATGGAGATAGAATTATTGAAATCGGGGCAGTAAAACTTCTGGATGACAATATAAAAGGTGTGTTTCATTCTCTGATTAATCCGAGAAGAGCTATTCCACCTAAAATAACTGAACTTACAGGAATAACTCAAGACATGGTTGACGATGCGCCTCTTGCTGTTGATGTTTTACCAAAGTTTGTAAAATTTATTGGAACAGACACAATTGTTACCCATAATGTGACTTTTGATAAATCTTTTCTGGACGATGAGATGAATACAGCCGGAATTAAAAGAAAATTCCAATATTATTGTACATTAAAAACAGCGAGAGCCACTCTTAAAAATGTTCCAGGATACAAACTTCAGCTTTTAAAAGAGCATTACCACCTTAAAGAAATAGGTGATATTCACAGAGCTTTGTCTGACAGTTTTGTAACTGCACAGCTCTATCTTATTTTAACTGGTCTTTACAATGAAGAAACCAGCTCAAAACTCCTCAGCCAGATAAATGATTTGATAAAAATCTAGCCTAATCCGTTTGATTCTAAAAAACAGATTTTTAAAAATTGACTCAAATACCATTATTTATTAGAATATCAAACCTGTAAACAGAAAAAGATTGAGGCTATGAGCGAAATGAAAAAAAACATACTGTTTGTTGATGATGATGAAGAGGTTCTCAATGGTCTTAGACGAAATCTCCGCTCACAGCGAGATTTGTGGGATTGTTATTTTGTGACAAGCGGTTTTGAAGCTCTTGCAAAATGCAGTGAAGTTAAATTTGATCTTATTGTAACAGATGGAAAGATGCCTGGAATGAGCGGAAGCGAGCTGCTTGCACAATTACGAGAAAGAGATGAAACAAAATATATTCCGGCAATTATGCTCACTGGTTTTTATGAGGATGAACTGAGAAAAAAAGCTCTCGAAAGCGGTGTAATTGAGTTTTTAAACAAACCCGTCGTTCCTCAGGAGTTTATTTTAAGAATTAACAATGTCCTTAGAATGAAAAGTGTTTCAGATCAGCTTCTGGAAAAAAACATTATGCTTAAGGAAAAAAACAGAGAGCTTGAAGAGACGAGGATGCAAATAATTAGAAGACTTGGAAAAGCTACCGAATACCGAGACAATGAAACAGGACAGCATGTTATCCGCGTTGCCCATTATTCAAGAATTATTGCAACTGCAATGAATCTGCCGGAAGATTTGGTTGATATGCTATTTTTAATCGCACCGATGCATGATATTGGCAAAATAGGAATTCCAGACTCAATCCTGAGAAAACCAGGAGCTCTGGATCCTTTTGAATACGAGATAATGTCTCATCACACAGAAATGGGCGAAACTGTTTTAAAGCCTTTTTCTGAAGAAGAAATGGCAATTTATAGAGCTCATCCAAAAATGGGTGAAGATATTTTAAAAGAAGAAAACACTCCAATGCTCAAACTTGCAGCAGCTGTTGCCCTTTTTCATCACGAAAAATGGGACGGTTCCGGCTATCCAAGCCACGCAAAAGGAGAAGAAATTCCACTGGAAGCAAGAATTATTGCTGTTGCAGATATTTTTGATGCACTTTCAAGCAAAAGACATTATAAGCCACCTATTCCGCCAGAAAAATGTCGTGATATTATTGCAAATATGAGCGGAAAAGAACTTGATCCAGGAGTTGTTAAAAGCGATCAATTAACAGGTTCAATTGTTGGA
>CAZISX010000083.1:0-2039 GCA_964542005.1 uncultured Spirochaetales bacterium | reverse complement strand
TGATCCAGGAGTTGTTAAAATATTTTTAGAAAAATTTGATGAAATACTTGGTGTTTTACACCGATTTATTGATTAATTCGGAGGTTCTCATGACTGGTGATGCTCTTATAGAAAAATGGTTGCTATTTGCTGAAGGCAATCCTGATATTGAAGATATAATTTTTGATGCAATTAGGGAAATACCACAGAAAATCAAGAACATAGAAATAGCGTTTAAGGAAAATGATATACAAAGCATCTGCGGCTATGCTCATGCTATCAAAGGAAGCTACGGGAATCTTAAAATAACAGAAATAAGTGATGTTGCAAAGGCAATAAATATTGAAACATTAAAAGAGCTGCCAAATCTTGCTTTTATTGAAGAAAACATCCAAAAATTAAAAACTGTTGAAGCATCAATTCCTCCTAATTATTTTGCACCTAAAAAAAACACCGCACCTGTGGACGAAAAATCTTTAGATGACAACTTAAATGAACCAAGAATACTTGTTGCAGATGATGAACCGATTAATCAAAGATTGATGAAAGATTTCTGTGAAAACTTTGTAGGTGTTCCTTGTGATTCTGCTGATAATGGAAAGATTGCACTTCAAATGTTGTCCGAAGAACTTAATTACAAAATACTTCTTCTCGACATAAATATGCCTATTATGGATGGCTGGGAAACAATCCATAAGCTTAGGTCTGAAGAAAAATTCAACAATCTCATAGTTATTGCTTTGACCGGACTTCTGACAGAAGATGAAATAGTTAAGTGCAAAAAAGCAGGATTTAATGAGTGGTTATCAAAACCTGTTGACTTAATGATGCTTTCCACCCGCCTGAAACAACTTCTTGAATAGAACAATGGAAGATAAATTAAGAATTCTTATTGCCGATGATGAACCTGTAAACTGTCGTATTCTTTCAGTTTATCTTGCAAAATGGGGTTATGAAGTTGAGATTTACACTGACGCTGTTTCTGCATACAATGCTCTTTTAATCCCGAATGCACCAAATATGGCAGTGCTTGACTGGATTATGCCAGAGATGAGTGGTGTTGAAATTTGCAAAAAAATCCGAACAGCTAGACCTGATTATCCTCTATATATAATTATACTTACAGGCAAAACAGCAAAAGAAGATATAATTGAGGGACTCCACTCCGGAGCTGATGACTACATAAAAAAACCATTTGACTATGATGAACTTCGAAGCCGTATAAATGCAGGAGCAAGAATTGTCAATCTGCAAAGAAAAATTGAAAAAAGAGCTAAAGAAAATGAGCAGCTAATAAGCTCAATAGGAAGCGCTCTTATTGCTGTTGATTCTGATGATACACTTATGTACTGCAACAATGTGTCTGAAAATTTGCTTGGACTTAAAAACAGTGAAGTTGCCGGAAAAAACTTTTTCCATATTGAAATAGACTGGGAAAAAGCAAAAGTCTTTGAAATAATAGAAAATTTCAGAAAAAATGATAAAACATCCAATATCCAGGAAATTTCATTTAGATATCCCGATGGAAGTGAAGGAATTATGCAGCTTGAAATAAATCCTTTTTCTGAAAATGGTGATAAAAAAGGCTTTTTAATTTCGGGTGAAGATATAACTCACAGAAAAATTCTTGAAATTCAATTAGGCCAAGCAAAAAAACTTGAATCAATAGGACAGCTTGCCGCAGGAATTGCACACGAAATTAACACCCCGATGCAGTATATTTCAGACAACACTATTTTCCTGAAAAGTTCTTTTGAAAGCATTGTTTCTTCTATGGAGGACATAAATTTGCTTTTTAAAAAATTGGATCTAACTCCAAGTGAAATATTAGGAGAAATTGAAAAAATAAACACAAAATATGATATGGAATTTTTAAGAGATGAAATTCCTTCTGCTGTAATAAAAACGCTCGAAGGAATAGACCGAGTGCGCAAAATTGTTCTTGCAATGAAAGATTTTGCACATCCGGCGAAGCACGATTTTGAAGATGCAAATATAAACAAAGCGATTCATGATACAGTTACAATTTCAAGAAATGTCTGGAAGTATGTTGCTGAAAT
>CAZISX010000082.1:13188-17520 GCA_964542005.1 uncultured Spirochaetales bacterium | reverse complement strand
GAAAGTTATGGTTATGGAAGCTATGAAAATGGAAAACGACCTTAACGCATCAGTTGCCGGAACAGTTAAAGAAATCAAAGTCAAAGAAGGCGACACAGTTAGAGAAGGCGATATTCTGATTCTTGTTGATTAGTCTAAGTTTTTAATCCTCAAATTGATTCCCCGACATTTGCTTGAATTTACAAAGATAAAGGCAAAATAATTTCTAAGATGTTGTTTTTATAAGATTTTCAACTTTTTCAATAAGTTCAGTTATATAGGAGTTGTTCTGCTCCATTGATCTTGCCATTTTAAGCTGATTAAGGGCAGGTTTGTATTGTTTTTGGTCTATAGCTTTTTCTGCAAGTTCTGCAAAACGACGAGCTTGAGGATGTTGTATGGAGTCTATGGCTCTTTTTTCATAGTTCATTTTCATGTTGAAGTTAAACCGTTTTGTATCTTTGTTTTCAGAAAGCAATTTGTCGTAAACAACACGGCGATTGGGATGACTTAAAACAGAGTAGGCTTCGTTAGCCCGTTTTGTTATTGCATAGGCAATTTTGCTGAGTTCAGGAGATTCTTTTCTGAATTTGTCTGGGTGATACTTTCTTGCAATATCTATATATTTTTTCTTAATGTTTTCAACAGATTCATAAGTAGTTGCACCAAAAAATTCATAGTAATTAATAGATTCCATCTGGCTGTAAAACTTTTCCATAGATGTTATAAAATCATTGTTTAAAGAACTTGTTTTTAGTTCGGCTGATTTGCTCAAAACAATTGAATTAACTGCATTTATCAGTTCATTTGAATTGAAAGGAACATTAAAGAAAAATTTTACACCATATTTTTTTGCAACATCTTCGTTTATCTGTTCGCTTTGAGGAAAAGAGAGGAGAATAATGTTTTTAGAAAGTTTCATAAAAGGCAATGCTTTAAGCCATATTCCATCATTTAGAACAGAAGATGCCAGAAAAATGTCAAATGAAGAAAGAGGCAGTTTTGGCAGTTCTTTGATTTCATTAGCTGTGAAAAGTTCACAATCAGGAAATTTCTGCTTGAAAAATGAACTTAATGCTTCCTGATATTTTAAATCTTTCAGCATTAACAGTATTTTAAGTGACATCAGGTTTACTCCAATCCAAGAATATTAAGGCTTATGATTTGAGATTTTCCTGTTTCAAGGTCAACCGCACTCACATTCATCACACCGTTTGTATCTATTTCAAAAGTAACCTCAATTTTAAGATCGCCTCTCATTGCAGGTCTGAGTTCTGATAAAATTATTTCACCCATTAAGAGAGATTTACTTTTTTTGTTGCTTTCGCCTTGAAAAATAGAGATTTTAACAAGTGTCTGATTGTTGACTGCATTTGTAAAAATACTTGTTCTTTCAATTGGAAGAGGTTCGTTTTTTTCAATGAGAATCTCAACATAATCACCAATCGTTCCAACGCCAACAGCAAGAGGTGTTACATCAAGCAAAACAGGTGTTTCCTCTTTATATTCAGAGATCAGCGAGTTCCCAAAAATAGCAGCACCCATTGCAACAACCTGTTCTGTTTCAATGCCGGTGCAGGGCTCTTTCTTGAAAAAATCTGCAACTTTTTGCTGGACAACAGGCATTTTTGATGAACCGCCTACCATAATTATTGCATCAAGCTCTTCAACTTTCATGTGTGCACTATTTAATGCTTTTGTACATATAGAAAAAGTCTGCTGAATAATCGGAGTTATAATTTCTTCAAACAGTTCTTTTGAAAGCTCCAGATTATAATTTATATCTCCTCCATCAGGTGTCGGAAGATCTGAAATATTGATGGAAGTGTAATCGTTTGTTGTTAGTTCGATTTTTGCATTTTCTGCAGCTGTAATCATTTTTATGTATGCTTCTGTGCAGTTGCGTAAATCTGCTCCAAAACGGTCTTCAATATCAATAAGCATAAATTCGACCAAAGTATTGTCAATATCGTCGCCACCAAGGAAAGAGTCACCGTCAGAAGAAAGAACTTCAAAAAAATTATCCTTAACCTCAAGAATTGTAATATCAAAAGTACCGCCGCCAAAATCAAAAACAGCAACCCGCTGATTTAAGCTATTGCCAAAACCGTATGAGAGTGCTGCTGCTGTCGGCTCATTGATAATTCTTAAAACATCAAATCCTGCTAGATTTCCTGCAATTTTTGTTGCTCTTCTTTGTGTTTCATTAAAGTTTGCAGGTACAGTAATCACAGCTTTATCAACAGGACATCCGAGATATTTCTCAGCTGAGGCTTTCACTTTTTTAAGAAGTATTGATGAAATCTCCTGGGGTGAAAAATGTTTATCAAAAACCTCAACAGCAATTGAATCATTGTGAGATTCAATAACTTTAAAAGGAAATCTGGCAATTGCCAGCTTGCTTTCATCCTGAGAAAACTTCTTTCCCATAACTCTTTTTATTGAAAAAACAGTGCTTTGAAGAAGAGATGCTCTCTCTTTTTTTGCATCTTCACCAACAAGAACTGATTTTTGATCAGGCATAAAAGCAACAACAGACGGAATTATTTTGTCACCTCTGTCGGATAGTGGAATAACTATGGGAATTCCATCTAAAACGACCGATGCTATTGTTGTTGATGTTCCTAAATCTATTCCAAGTACAAAATCAGACATTAAATGTTATACCTCCAGAATTTCCGATTGTTTCTTCGCAGAAACATCATCAAGCTCTTTGATGTATTTGTCAAGCTCTTTCTGGACCATATCGTTGAATTTTTTGTCATCATCCTCTGTAATTGCCTTGTCTTTTTTTGCTGTTTTAAGTTTTTCAATAGCATCTCTGCGAAGATTTCTAAGGCTTACCTTGAATTTTTCGTTAAGAGTATGAACCTGTTTAACAAGATCTTTTCTTCTTTCCTCGTTAAGTGCAGGAACTGGAACTTTGATAGCAACGCCATCATTTACGGGATTGAATCCAAGATTTGCGTTTCTGATAGCATTTTCGATCTCTTTTAAAAGAGATTTATCCCAAGGCTGAACAATAAGAAGTCTGGCATCAGGAGAGGTAATAGACGCAGCCTGGCCTAATGGTGTTTTTGAACCATAATAATCAACCATTACATGCTCAAGCAATAAAGGAGATGCTTTGCCTGTTCTAAAAGCGGTGATTTCTGACTTAAAGCCTTCAATTGATTTTTTGTACTTGTCTTTCAGATCATCAAAAAACATTTTCTGGTCAAACATCTGTGCCTCCTAATATTAATCAACAGTTACAATACTTCCGGTTTCATTGCCTGTTATAGCATTAATTATGTTGCCTGCCTGATAAATATTTACAATTTTTACAGGCAGATTGTTTTCTTCACAAAGAGATAGTGCGGCTGCATCCATAACTTTAAGGTGTTTTTCAATAGCATTTTGGAAAGTTGTCTTCGATATAAACTTAGCATCGCTGTATTTAGCAGGATCTTTATCATAAAGTCCATCAACTTTTGTTGCTTTTATAAGTAAATTACAATTCATCTCAACAGCTCTGAGCGCGGCCGCTGTGTCGGTGGTAAAAAAAGGATTTCCTGTTCCAGCACCAAAAATAACAATACGGCCTTTTTCAAGGTGTCTTAAAGCTCTTCTTCTTATATATGGTTCAGCAACTTTGCTCATTGTTATTGCAGACATAACTCTAGTCGGCATTCCTCTTTTTTCAAAACTTGCCTGTAATGCAAGAGAATTAATCATAGTTGCAAGCATACCCATGTAATCACCTGATGCCCGGTCTATTCCAGTTTTTTCAGATTCAGACAAACCTCTGAAAATATTACCGCCGCCAACAACAATTGTGATTTGAATGCCTGATAAAAAAACTTTGTTAATTTCGTCAGCCAGATAATCAAGAAAAGTCTGATCAATAGGCGAGCCTGATTTAGAAAGCAATGCTTCTCCGCTTATTTTAAGCATAATTCGTTTATACACGATATTCCTCCAAATTAAAAAATCATATTAAAGTACATTATTTGTTGCTGATTTTCAAGTTTTTCAAGGACTCCTTATTCCTTCCTAATTTTCCTAAAACAGCATTTAAGCTTTGGTTGTTTAGCGTGAAAATAGATTTTGGTTGCAAAGAGAAATTGTTTCTGCTATCTTTACGCGGTGTTAAAAATTGTAAGAAGGGGTTGAATGAAAAAAGTTTATTTAATTATTCTTTTTATTTTTATTGCAGGATGCGCTTCTGCAGAAAAAAAAGAAGTCAAAAACGAGACTGTTTCTGAGACAAAAGAGTCGAAAGATAAAACTGACAACGAAATCTCAAATGGAAAAGAGCTGTATGATGCTGTAGTGTCGGGCGAAAAAGAGAAGGCTTTAACTCTTATTTCC
>CAZISX010000082.1:11887-13178 GCA_964542005.1 uncultured Spirochaetales bacterium | reverse complement strand
ATGATGTTAATTTTGTTTCTGAACGCAAAAGCACTCCTTTGATGTGGGCAGCACAAAAAGGATATGCAGATATTTGCACCGCTCTTATAAAAAAAGGAGCCTCAGTCAAGGAAAAAGATGGCTATTCCGGCGAGCCTGTAATAATGTGGGCTGTTAAAAAAGGTCACAAAGAAGTTGTTGAAATTCTTATCAAAAACAAAGCAGATGTAAACAGCAAAGACAATTATGGGCAAACACCGCTTATGGACGCAGCCCGATATGGACACAAAGAAATTGCGGAAATGCTTATAGCAAAAGGAGCAGAGCCTAACGCCTCAAGCGAAAGCGGAGAAACAGCTATTATGTTTGCTGCAGGCAACGGATATTTTGAAATCGTAAAACTGCTGATTTCAAAAGGAGCAAACATAAACGCAATCTCAAATAATTCTGGTGAATCAGCTCTCTCGAAAGCATCTATTGCAGGTTTTAGCAATATAGTTAAATATATTGGTGAAATAGCAGAAAAAGAGGGTGTGCCAATGAAAAGAGAATACATTCGGGGTGATGCGGAAATTTCGGGCAGGAATCCGTCAAAAGCCAAGCTTGAAGCTGCCTGGGCAGGAAAGCAGCTTGATAAATATCTTTCGAGCGAAGATATAAATGGCCAGATGCTCTCTTATCTAAATGATATAAAAGAGTGTTACAGAATAAGAATTGATGCTGGCGACAAAAACCTTATAGGCAGAATGAATATGGATCTTAGAGTTGCAGGCAACGGAGAAGTTCTTGATGTTATTCTAACAGATGAAAAATATCAGAGTACTTTTTTTGGAGATTGCATTATAAAATCAATAAAATCAAAGCCTTTTAAGCCATTTCGTGAAGAGCAGATGAATTTCAACTACTACTATACTTTTTAACCCATCCCAACGAATCACTCTAAACAATCTGAAATTTTTTTGCTTAAACCAAATACAAGCTATAAATCAGAATTGCAATCACATTCAAAATATGCTAGGATAACCCACCATTTTTTTGTAGGAGGCTTTATGGATAAGATACTAATTCTTGATTTCGGCTCACAATACAACCAGCTCATTGCCCGCAGAATCCGCGAAATGAGTGTTTACTGCGAGCTTCATCCTTATGATGTTTCTATTGATTTTATTAAAGAATTTAACCCGAAAGGAATAATCTTTTCAGGCGGGCCAGCCTCTGTTACAGACGAAGGTGCGCCAGATGTTGATAAAAAAATATTTGAGCTTGGAATTCCGATTCTTGGAATCTGTTACGGAATGCAGCTTACCTCCCA
>CAZISX010000082.1:11212-11877 GCA_964542005.1 uncultured Spirochaetales bacterium | reverse complement strand
CGGAGCTCTTGAGCAGGGGCAAAAAAGAGAATACGGCTATGCAATGGTGAAAAATAATGCGCCAAATTCACCGCTTTTCAGAGGAATCGGCGAAGAAACCCAGGTCTGGATGAGCCACGGCGACCATGTTGGCGAGCTTCCGTCAGGATTTTATCCAATTGCATCAACAGACTCAATCGAATTTGCGGCAGCAGGAAACGATGACAGAAAAATCTATCTTGTTCAGTTCCATCCAGAAGTTAAGCATTCACTTGAAGGCGGCAGAATAATCTCAAACTTCCTCTTTGAAATCTGCAAATCATCAGCAGACTGGAAAGTAGAGAATTTTATTGAAAAAAGCGTAGCCTCAATAAAGGAAAAAGTTGGCGACAAAAAAGTAATACTTGGCCTTTCCGGCGGCGTTGACAGCTCTGTTTGTGCCGCACTTCTTGCAAAAGCGATAGGCAAAAATCTTACCGCAATATTTGTGAATAACGGTGTTTTAAGACTTCACGAAAGAGACGAAGTCGAAAGAAATTTCAAAGACATGGTCAACCTTATCGTTGTTGATGCTGAAGATGAATTCCTCTCAAAACTTGCCGGAGTTGATGAGCCTGAGAAAAAAAGAAAGATTATAGGCAACACATTTATCGAAATATTTGAAAGAGAAGCAGCTAAAATTGAAA
>CAZISX010000082.1:5008-11202 GCA_964542005.1 uncultured Spirochaetales bacterium | reverse complement strand
TTATTGAGCCGCTTCGCGATCTATTCAAAGATGAAGTGCGCGAGCTTGGACTTAAACTCGGACTTGCACCTGAACTTGTTTTCCGTCATCCTTTCCCAGGCCCTGGACTTGCTGTAAGAATTCCCGGAGAAGTAACAAAAGAGAAAGCAGACATACTCCGCAGTGCTGACCACATTTTTATAGAAGAAATCAGAAAAGCAGGACTTTACAGCGATATAGCTCAGGCATTTGCTGTGCTTTTACCAGTAAAAACAGTAGGAGTCATGGGCGATAACAGGACTTATGAATTCGTTTTAGCACTCCGCGCAGTAAAGACAGACGACTTTATGACAGCTGACTGGTACGATTTTTCGCACGCATTCCTCAAGAATGTTTCGAGCAGAATTATCAATGAAGTTAAGCGCATAAACCGCGTTGTCTATGATATCTCAAGTAAGCCGCCTGCTACTATTGAGTGGGAATAGAGAGTCTTGTTTTTATCTGAGCATTAAGCTACTCTTTGACGCATTTCTTCAGCAGATCTGCCAGCTCTTCCATCTGGAAAGGTTTTTTGATGCTTGCTGTGAAATCGTAAGCAAGTGGATTTGCCATAACAGGATCTTCAGCATAACCGCTTGAAACAATTATCGGAATTTCTTTGTCAACCTTGCGGATTTCTGCGACAATCTCTTTTCCGCCCATTCCTCCAGGGATTGTTATATCTGCGATAATACATTTGATTTCTTTTCCTTTATTCTGCTCTTCATAAAAATAATCAAGCACAGATTTTCCATCGTGTTTAAGAATCGGGGTATACCCAAGGATTTCAAGCATTGAGCCTATCATGTTTCTTATTACAGCTTCGTCATCCATTACAATAACGGTTCCTGAGCCTGGAATTATTTCACTTTGTTTACCATTGAGCAATTTTGCCGCTTCCTCTGAAACCGGAATGTATATATAAAAAGTTGTCCCTTTTCCCGGTTCGGATTCAACATCTATTGCTCCATTGTGGCGGCTGATTATTGAATAACATGTTGCGAGTCCAAGTCCGTGACCTGTTGTTTTTGTTGTGAAAAATGGATCAAAAATGCGGGTTATAATCTCTTTAGGCATTCCTATTCCATTGTCTTTTATTGATATTTTTACATAATTTCCTTCAGGCAGTATTGGATGGTGATTTGGATAAATAGCAATGGCGCACGCATTTATAGCAATCTCTCCACCTAAAGGCATTGCCTGTTTTGCGTTAATTACAATATTATCAATAACTTGCCCTATCTGATTTTTATCAAAAGAGCATGGAGGAAGGTTTTCTTCAATATCAAAATGGTAGGAGATATTCGAGCCGCTAAGTGCAAAAAGGACTGTTTCCTGAATAAAAGGAAATAGGTGAGCTGTAGTTTTTACAGGTGCTCCACCTTTTGAAAAAGTCAGAAGCTGCTGGGTAAGACCTCTGGCTCTATCTATTGTAGCTCTTGTTTGCTCAAGATAATCAAAAACTTTCTGATCTTTATTTATAAGGTATGCAAGATCAATATATCCAAAAATGCCGCCAAGCAAGTTGTTAAAATCATGCGCAATTCCTCCGGCAAGAACGCCCAACGCTTCCAGTTTCTGGTTGGTTATTGATGCTTCGAGAAGTTTATATTTTTCTGTCATATCTCTAAATACAAGAACTACTCCGATTATTTCTCCGTTTTTTTCTTTTATTGGCGCAGCACTGTCTGCAATAATCCGCTTCTCCCCATTTCTTGAAATCAAAACTGTGTGATTGGCAAGCTCTACAATTTTGCCGCTGGTAAGGACTTTTTCTACAGGATTTTCACAGGACTGATTTGATATTTCATTAATAATGTTAAATACTTCTGTAAGATGTTTTCCTTCAGCGTCGCGTTGATTCCATCCTGTAAATTCTTCTGCAATTTTGTTTATGATTATAACTTTTCCCGATGTGTCTGTTGTTATTACACCATCGCCGATGCTGCGAAGTGTGACAGAGAGTCGTTCTTTTTCAGCTGAGAGCTCCTCTACTGCAAGTTTTCTTTCTGTAATATCTTCGTGCATCAGTCCAATATTTTCAACTTTTCCTTCCTGGTCAAATATTGGAAAACCAACCATTCTAATCCAAACAGGCTTGTTTTCAAAATTAGGGTTAAGCTCATGAACATTGTAGTAAAACTCAGGAAAAGTTACAATTTCACCTTTCTTAATCCGTAAAACTTCTTCCTGAAGACCCAGCCGCTGCAAAACAGGATCATTTAATAGCGTGTAATCCGGTGGTGGAACTGCTCCAAAAAGTTTTGTATGCGCCTTATTAACTTTGATGGTAAATCCATT
The DNA here is from genome assembly GCA_964542005.1 of uncultured Spirochaetales bacterium. GTDB lineage: Bacteria > UBP6 > UBA1177 > UBA1177 > CALOFP01 > CAZISX01. Next base: position 8,883 of record CAZISX010000082.1, on the reverse strand, counting down.
TTTATCAAGCACTTGCATTGAATATGGATTGAGTTCTATAAAGCTTTTAAGCATTGCCGATTCTTTTTGTAATTTGATTTCCAGCTGCCTGCGTTTTGAAATATCTCGAAAATACCACACTCTGCCATGATAGTTTTTCTCAGCATCAATCATAGGTGCTGAATATCTTTCAAAAATGCGGACATCATTTAAATTAATTTCGTCAAAACTGATTTCAGTTTGATGCTCATAAAGATAGGTTACTTTTTCCAGAAAAAGATTTGGCTCAACCAGTTTATCAAGTACAGATTTGAGAGCAAGCTCGTCAGATTTTGTTGCAAGAATCTCTGGCGGAATACCCCAAAGTTCGACAAATCTTTGATTATATGAAAGAATCTGGTTTTCTTTGCCTACAACAAGAATTCCATCAATAGATGATTCCTGTTGTGTTCCAAGAAGAAGATTGCGGAATTTAAGCTCTTCTTCGATTTTTTTGCGATCTGAAATATCGCGAACAAAAGCCCAGTATCCAAGAAAAACACCATCATCATCCCTTATAAGATATGTCTGCAATTCTACTGGGAAAATTGAACCGTTTTTATGGATATACTCTTTTTCATAAAGCTCAGAATAGCCTTTCTTATTAACCTCTTCTACAAGAATTTTTCCCTCAAGCTCGTGCCATTTTGGAGGAGTAATATCACCATAACTAAGTTTTTTCAACTCATCAAATGTGTAGCCAAGCATATCGAGAAATCGCTGATTACATTCAATAACTAGACCGTTTTTATCAACAGTTGCACAACCGTCTCGCAAAGTATTGTACAAAAGTTCAAACTTTTTTCTGACTTCAGTGCTGTTATTATTTTTGACAGGCATAAATCCTCCATGAATAACTTTTGGGTAAATTTTTTGTAACAAGCTACTCTATCATAATGTATATAATTAGAAAAATTATTTTTTGAATAAATTGGATGGTTTGCGGTCTATTAAAACAATGGCGTTGTTTCTATTTGATTATTGAAGCGTTTTTAGTGATGCTTTTTTTTGAATTTATTTTTTGAAAATATAGATAACATTAATTTTTTCGCCTGTTTCAGCATCTGTTTGGATATATTTTAATGAAAGCTTACTTCCAGCAACGCAGTATTCTCCTATTTGTGCTTTTTCATCAAATGTAATGCTTCCATCTGCATTTGCTACATAAGTGCCTGTATCTGGGGTGGTGTTTGGTTCTTCAGTATTTTTCTGAACGCAATTGCATTTTCCTGAAGAATAGGTACATGAACCATCTTCACTCATAGCGTTGCAAATATCTTCTGCCTTTGCTCCTTGTTGTCCTCCTGTCATCGCAATAAGACACTCATCTGAAAAAATTACAGCCATCTCTTGAGTGTCGCCATCCATTAACGCTTCATAAGTATTGTCTGCTTTAAATTCAGCATAAGAATTACCCCATGTGTATTCCAAAGAAACTTCCATGCCGCCATTTTTGCACGCATCAGGCATCTTGTCGGTGTCTAAGCTGGAAGAAAGTTTGCCATCAATACAAACGCTTACAGTCCATTTTCCTACAATATTGCCACCGCATTTTGTGAAATCAACATCTTCACAGCCTTCTGTTTCGATTGTTGCACCATCGTCTGTTAATTTAATAACATATTTTGAAAAATGGCTAATCTGTGCAGAAATTTCTGTTCCTGCTTTAAGGAGTTTGCCGCTTCCGCCAACTTCTTCCCAAGCATTAGTTTTTGTATTAAGAACATAGATTGCTGCTTTTTTTCCTGCTGGAATATCTCCTGCAAGTTTAAGTGAAAGAGTAACAGGTGTTTTAAACTGTGTGCCATCAGGACCAAAATTAAATACAAAACTAGCTAAAGATGCACTTTCAGGCTAGCCTTTAATTTCTTCGTTTTTAATTGTGATTGTAGTGTCAGCGTCAAGAGCTCCGGCAGGAATTACTACTGCTGCGGAGGTTGTTTCTACTGTTCCGCCAGCGGCTGCTGTTACTTCCTGAGATTTAGTTTCCTCCTTGTATTATGCTGTAATTGCAGAAGCTGCAGAACTTGTTTTCTTGTCATCTGAACAAGAGGTTGCGATGGATGCTGACAACATGAGGCATGTTGCAATTAAAAATAATTTTTTCATAAGACTCTCCTTCTCTAAATTAATAATACGACCAAGCTGTGTACCACTTAAATTTTATATGAGTCATATTACAAAAGTGAGTTGCTTAAGTCAATAAATTATATTTTTTTCTCTGTTTTGTAATAAAATCAGTGACTCGCCTTGACTTTTCGCAATCGGATTCTATATAAAAATCGGCAAAACACTTTAATTTGGAGGTTTTTTATGGAAACAAGACAATTTCAGGCAGAGACCAGACAGCTTCTCGATCTTATGATTCATTCTATTTATACTCATAAGGAGATTTTTCTTAGAGAACTTATTTCAAATGCTTCCGATGCTATTGACAAGATTAAGTTTAACTCGCTTACCGAGCCGGAGATTCTTGAGGGCGACAGCGATTTCAGAGTCAGGATTGATGTGAATAACGATCTGAAAACACTGACGATTACAGATAATGGCATTGGTATGAGTTTTGATGATGTTGTTAATAATATTGGTACTATTGCGAAATCAGGCTCAAAAGAATTTTTTGAAAAAATGAAACAGGATGGTGCTACAGATACAGCAGCTCTTATTGGTCAGTTTGGTGTTGGCTTTTATTCTTCTTTTATGGTTGCAGATAAAGTTACGGTGATAACAAGGCTAGCAAAAGAGGCAAGAGCTATTAAGTGGGAATCTACGGGAGATGGAACATATCTTATTGATTATACTGATGAAAAGAAGAGCCGAGGAACAACTGTAATTCTTCATCTTCGAGATGATGAGAATGCGGAGCACAACTATCTTGATCAGTATGAAATTGAATCTTTAGTTAAAAAATATTCGGATTATATCCGCTATCCTATTGTTATGGATTTCTACAGTGAAGTTCCTGAGAAAAAAGATGCGGACGGCAAAATTATCGAAGAAAAAAGGGTTGATATTGAAGAAAAAACAATGAATTCAATGGTTCCAATCTGGCATAAAAATAAAAATGATATTACTCCCGAAGATTATGATGATTTTTATCGCCACTCATTTCAGCAGTGGGATAAACCTCTTGATATTATTCATACAAAAGGCGAGGGTGCTATCGAGTATACAGCTCTTTTGTTTATTCCTGAGAAAACTCCTTTTGATTTTTATTCAATGCACTATGAAAGAGGTCTTAAACTCTACTCAAAACAGATTTTTATTATGGATAAGTGCAAAGAGCTTCTTCCCGAATATCTTGGTTTTGTGAAGGGGCTTGTTGACAGTCCTGATTTTTCCCTCAACATTAGCCGCGAGATTTTGCAGCACACAAGACCTCTTCAGACTATTGCGAAAAATATTGAGAAAAAAGTTCTTGATTCTTTAAAATATATGCTTGATTCAAACAGAGAAAAATATGAAAACTTCTGGAATTCATTTGGCAAATCATTGAAAGCCGGTGTTTATTCAGAGTATGGCAGAAACAAGGAAAAGCTTCAGGATTTACTACTTTTCAGCACTTCCCACACTGAAAAGCTGACAACTTTAAAAGAGTATGTTGAAAGAATGCAGCCTAATCAGAAAGAGATCTTTTTTGCAGCAGGAAAAGACAGAGAAACTGTTGAAAAAATGCCGCAGCTTGAAGCGTTTAAAGATAAAAACATTGAAGTTCTCTATCTCATTGATAAAATTGATGAATTTATGTCTGTAACCCTTCATGACTACGATGGAAAATCTTTAAAATCAATTGCTCAGGGAGATATTGATCTCTCAAGCGAAGAGGAAAAGAAGAGTGTTGATGAAGCAAAAAAGAA
>CAZISX010000082.1:0-4998 GCA_964542005.1 uncultured Spirochaetales bacterium | reverse complement strand
GGCTTCTCGAATCAATCAAAGAGATACTTGCTTCAAAGGTTTCAGAAGTTAAAATTTCAAGCAGACTTAAAAAAAGTCCTGTCTGCATTGTTGGTACAGATAAGGGGGTTAGCTTGAATATGGAGCAGATTCTTGCTGAAGCTCAGATGTCTGAAATGCCAGCTCCAAAGGCGGAAAAAGTTCTTGAACTTAATCCTGAACATCCTGTTTTCTCAATTCTTCAGAAACTTCACAGCGAAGAAAACAGCTCTGAAAGATTGAAAAATTATGCATCTCTTCTTTATAATCAGGCACTTATGATGGAAGGTCTTCCTATTGAAAATCCGGCTGATTTTGCATCTCAGATAACTTCTCTTATGATTAATAATACTCAGAAGGATTAACGCATAGAATCTGCGTTGAAAAATCGCTCCACTTTGTATATTTTTGAGTTTAACGCATCAACCAAAGTTCCGAAGAAAATAACACCGCCGTCTCCAAGCATAAGGACTTTTTGTGCTGATCTTTTTATGCTTAAAATCTCATGGGTTACAATAAAAAAAGTAATTCCAAGTTCTTCATTGAGTTTTATAAAAAGTAAATCCATTTCTCTGGTTGTTACCGGGTCTAGTCCTGCCTGAGGCTCATCAAAAAAAATAATTTCGGGATCTAAAACCATTGCTCTTGCCAAGGCTGTTCTTTTTTTCATTCCACCCGAAAGTTCGGAAGGAAGTTTGTTTTTGTGATTGTATAGATTAACCATCGAAAGTTTTTCGGAGGCAATATCTGATGCTGTTTTATCATTAAAAGAGGGAAAGTGCATTTTTATGGGAAGCATAACATTTTCGAGCACAGTCATTGAGTTTAGAAGAGCAGCATTTTGATATAATATCCCGATTTTCCTGTAAAAAAGCGTGTCTTCCGGCAGCGGGTGTTTAATTTCTTCACCATTCATAAAAATTGTTCCGGTTTTAGGTGGATTAAGGCCGACAATTGCTTTGAGCAGTGTTGATTTTCCGCAGCCTGATTCACCAAGAACAACAAATCGTTCCCCATTTGCTATCTCAAAAGAGACATCTTCCAAAATAATGTTGTCGCCATATCCGATTGTAATATTTTTTATTTCAAGCATAAGTCACCAAGTAACATTCAATAATTTCGTGGGATTATAACAGTTTAATTTTTAGACGCAAAAAATTGTGCTTTTCAGCAAATATATTTAATTGAATAATGATTGATATAACTATATAATATGGCAGGCTAAAAACTGAGTGCTTTGCTAACTGCTTGAATTTGAAGGTGAAACTGTGCATGATTCTCTTGTTGTTACAAAAAAATCACTCCTTGATGAAAGGATTTTTCGAGAAATTTTTGAGTGTCACAGTGCTGTGATGTATATTGCTGATGCGGATACTCTTTCAATTATAGAGGCGAATAATGCTGCTTTAAGATTTTATGAATATGAAAATATGTCAGGAATGAATGTTTCTGAAATTACAGCAATGAGTGATTCTGGCGTACGAAAAGAGGTTGCTTCAGCTCTCAAGGAAAATAGAAATTATTTCATTTTTACACACAGAAAAAAAAGTGGTGAAACACGAATTGTTGAGGTTCGTGCCTCGACAATTATTTCCAATAAAAAAGAGCTTTATTTTGCAATAGTTCATGATATTACTGATAAATTTGTTGCAAAAGAAAGGCTTAGAGAGAGCGAAAGCCGCTACAAAACAATTTTTGAACAGGCTCCGCTTGGAGTTTTTCAGGTTGATAATCTTGGGATTCTTGTTGATTGTAATGAGCAGTTTGCAAAACTAATTGGAGCACCGAGGGATACTTTGATTGGTTTTGACAGTTTTAAAAATGTGAGCAACGACAAGATAGTCTCTATTATTCATGATGCTCTAAATGGTCAATCCGGGTTTTATGAAGGAGAGTACAAATCTATTTTAACAGGTAAAACATTTCCGGTTAGAGGTGCTGCAAGTCCTTTGTTTTCTTCGGAAAATAAGTGCGTTGGTGCTATTGCAATTGTCGAGGATGTTTTAGAGAGGAATCAAGCTCTTGAAAACCTGACTCTTTCGGAAGAAAAATATAAGCTGCTTGTTGAAACTGTGACTGATGTTATTTTTTCTCTTTCTTCTGAAGGAATTCTTTTAACTCTAAACAACGCTTTTGACACTGTTACCGGCCTTAATCGAGAAGATTTTATCGGAAAAAATTTTATAGAGCTAATCCATCCCGATGATAGAAAAAAGGCTTATGATATTTATCTCTCTTTTCTTGATGGTAAAACACCGCCAATTTTTCAATTAAGTATCATGACAGGTAAAAACAATTTTATTACAGCAGAATTCAATGTTTCTCCAATTCTGATTGACGGAAAACCCGGAATTCTCGGGGTTGGCAGAGATGTTACTTCCCGCGAAAAAGTTGAAAAAGAGCTGCAAAAAATGCAGAGGCTTGAATCAATAGGTCTTCTTGCGGGAGGAATTGCTCATGATTTCAACAATATACTTACAGGAATAATGGGAAACATATCTCTAGCAAAAATATATGCAGAATCAAATAACGCGGTGAAGGAAAGGCTGGTCGATGCAGAAAAAGCATCAATTAGGGCAAAAGAACTTACAAATCAGCTTCTCACATTTGCAAAAGGCGGGACACCTGTTAGAAAAACAGCTTCATTGAAAGAAATTATTGAGGAATCTGCAATGTTTGCGCTTCACGGATCTTCAATTTTCTGTGATTTTCAGATTGCAGCCGATTTGCTTCCTGCAGAGGTTGACACTACTCAGATAAGTCAGGTTATTCAAAATCTTGTTATAAATGGTGTTCAGGCAATGCCTGATGGCGGAACAATGATTATTTCTGCCTTTAATTGCACAATTGATGACAGTTCTTTTTTTCTTTCAAAAGGAAAATATCTAAAAATTATGGTAAAAGACAATGGAGTAGGCATGAATCCGGAGATTGCTGACAAAATTTTTGATCCATTTTTTACAACAAAACCAACCGGAAACGGCTTGGGACTTGCTACTTGTTTTAACATTATAAAAAATCATGATGGTCATGTTTCTGTTGATACAGTTCCTGGCAATGGAAGTACTTTTACAGTTTATCTTCCAGCCACAGATTCGCTTTTGCCCAATGATGAGGCAAAAGAACAGAGAGAGCATCAAATTCTGGGAGGACGAATTCTTTTTATGGATGATGATGAATTTTTAAGAGAAACTGCTGGTGAGATTTTTGAATATTTGGGTCTTGAAATAGATTTTGCGCTTGATGGAATTGATGCTGTTGAAAAGTACAGGAAATCTCTTTCTGATAAAAAACCTTATGATATTGTTATCCTTGATATTACAGTTCCAGGAGGAGTAGGCGGCAAGGAGGCCATTCCAATGCTTTTAAATCTTAACCCTTCAGTAAAAGCAATAGTTTCAAGTGGTTATTCGAGTGATCCTGTTATGGCAAAATATCAGGATTTTGGTTTTGCCGGAGTTCTTGTAAAGCCGTATCTTATTAGTGAAGTTAAAAAAGTTCTAAGAGAAATTCTTGGATAAAAATAATTTTAATGAAATTAATTTAAGGTTTGTCGCATTCCTTAAAAAATTTGCCAAAGGTGATGATTTTTACACACAAAACATTAACCTTAAAATTGTTCACACCTATAAAACGCTTGCACATTGCAAAAACATTGCTGAATCAATAAATCTCAATGAATCCAGTGTATTAATTGCTTCAACAATAGGTCTTTTACACGATATTGGAAGATTTCCCCAATTTGAAAAATATAGAACTTATGATGATCGGGCAAGTGAGGATCATGCAGTCTTGGGAATAAAAACAATTGAGGACGAGGCTATTTTAAAAGGAATTGACAAAGAGTCTGCTTCCTTGATTTGTGATGCAATTTCTTATCATAATTCATTCCATCTTCCCCAAAACATTGATGAAAAAACAAAGCTTTTTTCTAATATTATTCGCGATGCAGATAAGCTTGATATTTTTAGGGTTTTGAGCGGGTATTACAGTTCAATAGATGATAAATCGAGGTCTGTAATTGAGTTCGGATTGCCGGAAACAGATTCATATAGCTTAGATTATATTGATAATGTCTTTAACTACAAAAGCTGTGACTACCGTTTTGCAAAATCTGTAAATGATTTAAGAATTATGAGGATGTCGTGGGTTTTAAATCTATCTTTTGCATACAGTTTTAATGTTGTATCAGAGTCAGACTTTGTCTCAATCTCAAAAAAAATGCTTCCAGATACGCCTGAAATTTTAAAATTAGCTGTTTTTGTTGAGGAATTTGTTCGAGAAAGAGGAAAGTTGACAGCTAAAACAATATAAAATATAGTGTAGGACTAAATTAAATAATTAGGAGAGGTGTAAAATGTTCTCAAGATTAAAAATCAGGGCAAAAATCATTGTTTCAACGCTGATTGTAGTTTTTCTTGCGTCAGCAATCACAATTTCATTTCTTTCTTACCAGACATTTCAATTGGAAACAGAATCTTCGATTGAATATGCTGAAGCTCTTGCGGAAAAAAATGCCAGAGTTGTTGAGGCCAAACTTAATGAAGCGTTGTTCGTTGCAAAAACTACAGCCAATATGTTTGGTGGATTTGAGGTTGTTGAGATTGACAAGAGAAGAGAATATTACACAGGAGTTATGCAGAGTGTTTTTGCAAAATCAAGTAATATTAAGAGCTTATGGGCAGTTTTTTCTCCAAATGTTTTGGATGGCAAAGATTCAGAATCAATAGGCAAACCCGGCTCAAGCGAGACTGGAAAATATATGCCTGTTTTTTATTACTTGAATAACAATATTGAAATACAAAAACCTGAAGGTTTGGATGCAAGCCTAAATGAATTATATGTCACAATTCCGCAGAAAACGGGACAGGATACAATTGTTGAGCCTTACTACTAAATTGAACTACAGGAACCAAAGCTGACCTCATTTTGAGCATACTGTAAGCTTCTGCGTGTTGTACCGCATGTCCACACTCATGT
>CAZISX010000081.1:14115-17872 GCA_964542005.1 uncultured Spirochaetales bacterium | reverse complement strand
TTTTTTAACAAAAATTAGATGAACAGGCTATTGCTTAATTATGCAGGGGTCTTGAATTAGGCTGTGTCTCAGGCGTGAAAGTCAAGAAATCTGATCATAAACTTTTTGCAGAAGCAGCTGTAAAAGCTGTGAAAAACTCGAAATTCCAGCCAGCAACAAAAAATGGAAAACCTGTTGCAGCATCAATAGATATTCCTGTGAAGTTTGTTTTGGAAAGCTAGTCGTACAAGTCTGAAGTGTAATAAAAAAAGTTAAATTTTGAAGCCGTCCCTGTCATTTTTCTCATCAAAAACAACCATCATTGTTTCATTGTTATATTTTTCAAGCCGCATATTCTCGGCTTCTCGGTATTTTCTTAAAATTGAGTCAATTTTTTCAAAGCTCTGGTTAATTCTGTCTGTAATATTTCTATATCTGTCTGTAATATCTGGAGAAGCCTGCTGTGTAAGCGTGATAAACATTTCAGTAGACATCTTAAGAACAGATAACGGCTGATTTATTTCGTGAGCCGCAGTAACAGCCATTGCCAGAGCTGAATTTTTCCGCTCAAGCTCTATCAATCTTGTTTCTGTATTTTTTATTTCCGAAATATCTGTATGAGTTCCAACCATTCTAAGCGGTTTTCCAGAGTCATCCCATGCTGCAATTTTGCCACGCCCCATAATCCATTTCCAGTCCCCATTTTTTGTCTTAAGACGAAATTCCATGCAGTAGGAACCGGTCTGCTTTTTCATGTGATAATCGAGTCTTTTTGTTACAATTTCCTTATCTTCAGGGTGTAGCAGTTTATCAAAAATATTAGCAGCTTCCGGCATTTCATAAGGCTCGTATCCAAGCATTGTGTAATAACTTGGACTATAATAAACTTTTCCTGTTGCAATATTATAATCCCAAAGTCCGTCATTTGTCGCCTGCATAGCAAGATTGAGCCGCTCTTCATTTATTTTGGCAGTCTTTTCAATCTCTCTGAGATGGTCTATATCAACCATGTTAATCATAATCTGGTGCATAAATTTCTGGAGAAAAATATAGACAGCACAACTTGCTGTTATAGAGGAGAGAATTACAGCAATAACATCGCTGAACTGTTCATCTAAATCAGCAAAAAAAGCATCAGTAACAATCATGTAAGCAATCATAATTGCTGCAATAATTATAAAAGAGGCTCCTACACTAAAAGGAATGTTAGTGTTTCTCAGAAGAGATATTTTTCTTTCATTTCCAATAGCTGCAGTAGTTGTTTTTTCTTTCATATAAATTTAAGTAATTAGTTAATGCTTGTGTATTATATTATCAATCAAGAACTACTCAAGTTTTTTATATAATTGAGCTATCAATCAAAATCTGATGCTCTATTTCAATTTTATTATGATAGAAATGAATAATCTCTTTAATTTCTTCTGTTGTAATACTGGTTTTAAGAACAGCTCCGCTTGTGTAAACAACAAGTTCATCTGAAATGAAGCCCTCTTTTAAATAAAGAAGCATAACTTCAAAAATCTGATTTAATGATGTTCTGAATTTATAATTATAAAATTTATTTGAATAATCAAATTTTTCAGTCAAACTCAATTTTATGCCGCTTCCCGAAATATCAACAAGTGTTGCGGGAACCGATTTGCCTTCTATTTCCAAATAGCCATCAATCTGCAGAGGAAATCTGACGCTTTTTCTCCGCTCTTTTGTAATATCATAAAACTTCAAAGTCAGCATATTCTCAAGCTCGACAAGCATTTGAAATAACTTAACATTCCCTGTAATCATAAGAAGATTGTGTTTTATTTCTCGATAGATCAGAAATATGCTGTCAAAATCAAAATGAATGTCTTCTTTTTTTAAAAGCATTTCTTTTATAAAAAGCTGCAAATCCCTTCTGAGTCTGAAAATTTCCTGATTTGGAGCATCTTTGAGAAGAATGCCAATATATGTATTAAGCTTTTCATAGGTCATCTCAATCCTATCTTCCCATGAAAGACTGGAAATCAAATCCTCAATCTCTTTTTGACTTATTATTATGTCACTCATAAATTCCTCATCTCAGAAAATAAGCTGTCAAAGCGGCAAGCAAAAGCGTTACAAGGCCAGCAATAATATAAAACATTCTTGGAGGTTTCATTTTTTTAATTCCAGTATTTTCATCGTCAGGATGCTTTCTATTAAGCTGTGCCAATATTTCATCTATATTTTCCACCTGATCTATAAGCATTGTTTTGCTCTGAATTTCTTCCCGTTCATTATTCTTAGGATTCATTTTCTCCCCCATTTTTTATTACAGTTTCATCTTCTATTCGTCTATTTTTTATAAATAAAAATATATTTGTTACAAAAATCAGAGCAAGTAAAATAAATGAAATAAGCGAAAGAAAATTCTTGCCTGGCGCATCGCCTTCATAAATAATAAAAGACTCTTCACTCATCTCTACTGCAAAAGAATTCTCAAAAAACTTTTTAAGTCCTACAGCACTTTTATTCCCTTTTACAGGAACAATTCTTCCTTTAATATTAACCTCAACAGCTCCAAATTTTTCATCTTTTTTCTCACTTTTTTTCTCAAAAATAAGAAAATTAGGAGAACCTAAAAAATAATAAATAATGTATTTATCATTCCAAAATCCCTTTTTCACCTCGCCTGCATGAAAAGACCTTACGCCGGTAATTTGTACAAAGGAATCACCTTTAATTGTTTTCAATTTGCTTGCATCAACTAAGGCAGCATCACCAAGTTTTACCGGTGTCGAAGAATGAAAAAAGTACAACACATCATCATAAAAGGCGGAAAGCCCGTAAAAAATTACAAGCGATATAAAAACAAGCATAAAAATACTCTTTTTTTTCCGGACAAATCTAATTTTCATAATACCGTGCCTCCAAATTAATTATGCACCAGTTGTAAGCATTGGCAGGGCAAGGAGAAGCGAACCAATTATAAAAATAATACAGGCAGCTACAGCTCTTCCAGTCGTAAAAATATTTATTATTTTAACCCCTTTAACCATTAAAATAAATTTCCAGAAAAACACAATAATGTTACCAAGAACTGGAACAACATAAAAAATATCAAGAACAGAAATAAAGCCAACAAGCCTGTAGAAATGGCTTAGTTTAGGCCTTGCTCCAAGAATAAGAGAAACAGCAAAAAGCAACATTGCATTAAGAATAATTGAAACGATAGGTGCTAGCAGAATCTGCAAAAAAAGCTCTCCCTGAGTCGGGATTTTTATTTGTGATGCTATGGTCAGAATATCCGCAGGAAGAAACGATTTAATCATAGGAAAAATTTTTGTAAAAAAGAAAAGTGTCCAAAAAACGGTAAAAAATTGACCTAAAACAGCAAAAATAATACCAAAAAGAGGAATAAATCCACCATCTTTTGCATATTTCATATCAATAAAAAAATGTGTAGGCTTAAAAATAACCTGAGAAGTTGTCTGGTAGAGAGCTTCAACAAAACCAATTTCCCTTGCCCTATCCCATGGAACACCTAAAGCAGGCTCTTTATCCGGTTTTTTTTCCTCAATAAACTGCTTTACCTTGTCGCGATAAGAAAAATCAGACTGATTAGACGAATTATCTGTTTCATCGGCATCATCCTCATCATCTTCAAGATCATTATTTTTTTCAAGATCAGGATTAAAGGCATTTTGCATAATAACCCGATCTGACTCGTCTTTTAAGGGATCTCCAATAAAAATCAGAGCTCCACATTTTTTACAAAGAGATTCACCGGTTTTATCAACAGAAATAAGACCTTGACAAT
>CAZISX010000081.1:1300-14105 GCA_964542005.1 uncultured Spirochaetales bacterium | reverse complement strand
AATTAGGACAATTTGCAATCATAGCTGCTCCAAAAAAAATCGGGCTTACTTATATCATAAAATAACTATCTAATCAAGACTGATTGACAATGAGGTGATAAAAATATAAACTCTTGGGGATTTATTTTAAAATAGGAGTGATTTTGTTGAGTCAAGAAATAAAAATCATAAGAAAAACAGATTTTGATCTTGTTGTTTTTAAACCCGCAAACATGGCGTCTGAACTTTCTAACGATATAAAAGGAAATTCTGCTGTTGCCAAAATTCAGGAATTATTGAATCTTAAAGAAAAACCGAAGCTGCCGCACAGGATTGACCGTGTTACGCAAGGGCTTCTACTCATGACCTTAAATGATGATGCGCTACGCTTCTATAATGAAGAAATAAAGTCAGGATTATGGGAAAAATACTACCTTGCAAAAATTTTTCTTGACCAGAATAAGTCAGCTGAATCAATTATTGGAATTCAAAAAGCTTATCTAAAAGAAAATGATGGACGCTCTTTTGTTGTAAAAAGCGGTGGAAAACCATCCTTTTTAGAAATAATTACTGTAGAAAGATTAATTTCAGAAAAAAACAGTGCAGTTGCTTTGATTAAGTTGTTGACTGGACGGCATCATCAAATAAGAATTATGATGGCAAATCTTGGCTTTCCTTTGGTTGACGATTTTTTATATAACACTGAAAACACTTGTTTTTCAGGGCAAAACTTCTACCTGGAACATCTTATTTTCAAATATAGAGATTTCGCTTCAAAGGAGAAGATTTCACTATTATCAACAAAACATGAGCCATCATTTATTTCAGAATCTTTCCTTGAAAAAATTGAGAAAATTGCCTATTCTTCATAGAAAATGAAACATTTTTTTGAAGATATAGAAAAAACTGACAAATTTTATTTACAAAAAAGTTCTCTAAATATATAATTCTGCACCAACATTATGTTATTCGTTTAGGAGATTGTTGCATAAAATGGTTAAGTTTGCATCCGTTCTTATTTTTTTTGTTTTACTATTTTCATCTTATGCTTATGCAAAACTCGAAACAGCAGTTGTAAATGTGTGCTTTGAAAAAGACACTAAACCATTTTCTGTTGCAACAAAAGATGAGGAGCTCGCAGGAAAACTTGGATTTGTTAAGTTTAAGGAAACTGAGTGGTTTGTTTTGCCTTTCAAATTATACATTGATAGAGATCAGACTCTCGCATACAAGCCAAAAGACGAAAACTGTTTGATAATAAACAAGGTTTCTGAAGGAGTCCACAACATTTCAATTGACTTCAAATCAGTTTCCTACACAAATTTGGAGCCAATCAATACTATCAGAAAAAAATTTAAAGCAGATCTTCTTTACAAGGAGCTGCTTGCTGTTAAAAATGGTGCTTCCGCAGAAGTTGCAATTACTCAAAATCAAAACAAAGTCTCTGTTTATCAAAGCGTAGAGAACAAACCGATTCAGAAATGTGAACAGTCATGCCAAATTCCTATTGATATTCCAATTTATTTCTCAATTAAATCTGAAGATGAAAAAGTTCCGTGTCCTATCACCTATCAGCTTATTGTTGAGAATGAGATGGAAAAAGAGAAGTCGTGCTACAATAAAGAAGAGATAAAATCCAAATTAAAACAGTATATTACCGACAACAATCTGCTCTGCAAGGTAAATGTTGAATACTCTGTTTTTAAGGTTTATGGTGAAGGATGCCTTATTACTTATGCACCTGATGATACAGGAATGAGAATAAAAGAACCTGAAATAAAGCTCCTACCTCTTGATAAACAGAAAATCAGATACTATCTCCAGATTAATGAAAAAGAGAAAAAGTTATACAATTTTTCAGGAGACAGAAAAGGAGAATCAATTATTCCTCGTGAAGGCGATAAAATAGAACTTATTGAGGTGCGCGATAAATGAAGCTTGGCATATTTATATCAGGAACCGGCTCCAACATGACAGCCATTTTAGACAACTTTAAATCAGGATATTTTTCAGAAATCTCAGAAATTTCATTTGTTGTCTCTGACAAAAAAAATGCTCTAGGACTAAAAACAGCTGAATCTTTTGGTGTTCCAAATTTTGCAATCTCCAAAAAAAAAGAAGAATCAAGAGAATCTTATGAGCAAAGAATTATTGAAGCCATCAAGCCTTACAATGTTGATATTATTGCGCTTGCTGGTTTTATGAAGGTTTTAACGCCCTACTTTCTCAACAATTTTAAAGGCAAAATATTAAATATTCATCCATCCCTACTCCCGGCTTTTCCTGGAGTTGATGCACAGCATCAGGCATATAATTATGGTGTTAAAATTAGCGGTTGCACTGTTCATTTTGTTGATGAATCTCTTGATGGCGGCCCTGTTATACTCCAAAAAGCTGTTGAAAGACTGCCTCAAGACCATTATGAAGATTTTAAAGCAAGAATACTGAAAGAAGAACATAAAATATTTTCAGAAGCACTCGAAATTGTTTCAACAGGACGATATAAAATAAATGGAACTTATGTCAACATAAGATAGGAGATAAAAATGAAATTCAAGATTTTTTTACTGGTTATTATTGTAGCAGCAACAATTTTTGGGGCAGCTCATTATCTTTTTATTGATGTTTCAAAAAATGCCGCAGTAACAACTCTTAAAGAGAGTGTTTCCAGAGCAACCTCACTTTACAAATATATAAACAAGGCGAACACCCTTGAAAAAATTCGTAAAGGAGAAACCATTTCCCAAAAAAAAGAGCTGGTTGACGCATTTGACGAGGAACTTTACAAATCTGCACCAGAGGAAGTTTTTGAAAAACTGCAGGTAGAACTCAATATTATCAATAAATTTTATGACCAATCCGATCTTTTATTTATAACAGACAAAAATGGTATTGTTGTTTCTCAGAATCTTGAAGAAACACTCAAAGCGTTCAGCTTTAAAAACAATCCTCTAATAAATAGTGCATTGAATGGCAAATCAGATGAAGATATTTTTAAGATTGGAACAAAAATTTACAGAGTTACCTCTGTTCCTTTCTACAAAAACCGTGAAATTATTGGTACTTTTTCATCTGCAAATGTTATTGATTCTGAAATGGCAAAGCAGGATGCAATGATTCTTTCTGCTGAAACAAATGATGACACAAAAAAAGTTCCTTTTTTCTTTGCTATTTTTGACAAAGACACTCTTCTTGGCTCAAACACCAACAGCACAATTCATGATGCTATAAAAAGACATTTAAGAGATAATCCTAAAATAATTGAAGAAGCCATGAAAGATGCTGAAAGAAAAAAAGCTCTTGAGTTTTTTCTTAATGGCGAACACTTTTTTGCAAATGTTACAGTTCATCCCCAGATGAGTGGAGAAAAAGATGTTGCGTACATGATTTTAGGCTCAATTGACAGTGTTGAACAACCAATAGAGAGTAAAAGAAATACCTTTATTCTTATCGTGGCAATAGCTTTACTTATTGGACTTATCCTTTCTTTTGTTCTTGAAGAAATATTTATGGCTCCAATAAACAAATTTATGGAAGGGATGATTGAAATAATTAATGGCAATAAAAAATTCCGTTTTAATAATGAAGTTGAAGGACTTGAGGGCAACCTTAATCAGAATGCCAACTACATGATTTCAGTTCTTCTCGGAGAAAAAATCCCCGAAAACAGCAGCATGAAAGATGAAAAAGGAGATGATTGATGAGCAGTTTCAACAGTATGAATAAGGTAATGATTTTAGGCAGATTAGGTCGTGATCCGGAACTCAAATATGCACCGTCAGGAACAGCTATCTGCAGCTTTTCAGTTGCTACATCAGAGAGTGTTAAAAAAGGCGACAGCTGGGAAGATAAAACTGAGTGGCATAATATTGTTGTTTTTGGGAACACAGGGGAAAGCTGTTCTAAATTTTTAAAAAAAGGCTCTCTCTGCTTTGTTGAAGGAAGAATCCAAACACGCAGCTACCAGGATAAAGATGGCAATGACCGCTACAAAACAGAAATTATTGCTGGATCTGTAAAATTTCTTGATGTTAAAGAAAATGCCACAACTCCTGGAGAAAGAAACTCAAATCAAGGAGCTTCAACACCTGCGGAAACAAGTAAATTTAACAAGACTGTTTCCTCTACTCTTACAAATGTATCTGAAGAAGATGACGATCTTCCTTTTTAAATTAAACCTAACAAACTAAAAAAATGAATTATTCAAAAAACAATCTGGGTCTCTATTTTCACATTCCTTTTTGTGTAAAAAAATGTAAATACTGCGATTTTTACTCTGTTGATAATTATTCTCAGGAAACAGTCAGTCAATATGGAGAAAAACTACTTTTTCTTCTTGATAAATTCAAGGATAATTCGGATAGTTATAAGCTTGTTTCAATCTATTTTGGCGGAGGAACACCATCAAATATAGGAGCTTCTTGGATTAACAAATCACTGGAGTATATTGCCCGCTATACAGATATTTCAAATATTGAAATATCACTTGAGCTGAATCCAGGGGATGCTGATCAGTTTTTTCTTGATCAAATTTTAAAATCAGGGGTTAATAGAATAAGCGTCGGAGTCCAGTCTGCAGATGATGAAACACTGAAACTTGTTGGTCGCAGATACAACAAAAAAACACTGAAAAATCAGATTATTAGCGTTGCTGAAAGATTTGATAATTTTTCCTGTGATTTTATCTATGGCATAGGTTCTCCCGAAAGAAATATGAAAGATGAACTTGATTTTGTTTTTGATATTGCCACGCCTAAACATATTTCTGCATACGCCTATACAAAACCGGAAAGGATTGATGCTCCTCCCCAAATCTGCGCAGATACCACAGCTTCACAAGAAGAACTTATTTGCAGCTATCTAAAACAAAAAGGTATTCACCGTTATGAAGTAAGTAATTTTGCAACTCCAGGATTTGAGTGCAGACATAATTTAATTTACTGGTCGTGGGAAAGTTATCTAGGTCTTGGAGCTGGTGCTCATTCTTTTTTTCCGGAAAAACTGGAAAGGGTTTTTTATGATGAAGATGTTAAATTATTTATAAAACAACCAGTCACACTAAGAAGAAGGCTTGAAAAAGATGAAGCAGTAAAAGAATACTTGATGATGGCTTTGCGAAAAACAGAAGGTTTTAACCTTAATAATTTTGAAAATGAATTTTCTTTTAAAATTGAAGAAGTTTTAGGAACCAAACTAAAAGAGCTAATTGAAAAAGAACTAATAAACATAACAAGTTATAACTTTTATGCAACAGAAAAGGGGTTGTCCGCCCTTAACGACCTGACGATATTGATTTTTGATGCAGTTGACATCTTCTTTTCTGACAAAATTTAATAAGAAATATTTCATAAAAAGTTGCAAAATAATTTATCAGTAGTATATGATTATGTGGGAATTGAAATTCTTATGATTTATTACTAAGGAGAAAAAAATGAAAAATTCTTTTTTAATTGTTCTGGCAGCTCTTTTAATTGCATTAACAGGTTGCAGCTCAGATAGCGGCAATGGCAATGGCGGTTCTAGTGATACTGACCAGATAACCGATGGCGATACAACAACTCCGGACGAAACGCCTGACATGACTCCTGACGAAACTCCTGATACAACCCCGGACGAAACTCCCGACATGACTCCAGATGAAACACCTGATATGAGTCCAGATGAAACTCCCGATATGACCCCAGATGAAACACCTGACACTACTCCTGACGAAACTCCTGATACAACTCCAGACGAAACCCCTGATACTACTCCTGACGAAACTCCTGATACAACTCCAGATGAAACTCCTGATACAACTCCGGATGCGGATGCTGTTACTACTTCCGGCTGCGAAGCAATTCTTAATTGCATGAATGATTGCAAAGATGATGCTTGTGCAAAAGCATGCTATGATAATGGCACAACTACAGGACAGACAGACTATGATGCTCTTACCAAATGTTATCAGGATAATAATTGTGCTGGCAAGGATCTAACCTGTATTTACGACAATTGTAAAACAGAGGGGGAAAAGTGTAACTTCACAATTCCTGCACTTTATGGCACTGCGCAGGCAAATGCGAATATTCTATTTATATTAGATTACACAAAAATTAATGATGAAGACTATATTACAGCTCACCAGAATGCACTAATTAATTCTGCAATATTTACAGGAACATACGGAAATGGAAAACCGTTTACTCCGCAAGGAGAAAATGTTATGGCATATTCTGCTCGAGTTGCCCTCCAAGGAAAAACACCTCACATTGTTGTTGCGCAGTTTAATGAAACCAGCAACCCAGGAATTCAGATGTTTTTTCCTTCAGACAATATTACTGCAGGCAAATTATTAATACCTAATAATGCATATTTTTTCTTAATTAATGATCTTGGCAATAATACTGATTGTGTTCTTGCAATATCTTACTTTGGAGAAATTAATGTAACAAAAGCAACAAACACAACTGCTGTGGATGGCGGAGCTCTTGCTTTTACAATAGCAAACACAAATATATATCATACAACAGATACTCCTGAAGGAGATATTTCAGCTGATATGGGTGGTGTTTGCCCAAAAGAATAATCTCCCAAACAGATTAATTTTTAAACCCCTCTCCGGAGGGGTTTTTTTTGGTTTTTAAAATCTTGCAAAAAAAATCTTCTGCGATAATATGAGCCGTAATTTGTTATGGAGCTGTGCAATGCTTTATCTTCTTGGTCAATTTTTTGAACCTTATTTTGGCCCATTTAGACTTTTTAAAAGCCACCTTTTACTTTCCGGACTTGGATTATCTGCTGGCTTTTTTCTCACACTTTTTCTTTTGCCTAAATTTTATAAACTTCTTCCATCAGACAGAGGCCGTCAATTTGCTGCTGAGAGCCATGCGGCTATTGGTAAACCCACCGGCTCAGGAAGTGTTTTCATATCCATTTTTATAATATTAGCCCTTCTTGTTACACCATTAGATTGGAAGATTTTTCTCCTTTTAGCTATAACTTTTCTTAATATGATTTCAGGCTTTCTTGATGACAAAAGCATTACCGCATGGGGCGAATATAAAAAAGGAGTGATTGACCTTCTGCTTGCTGTAGCATCGGCCATGATTCTTTGCGGATGCTCAGATATAACTGTCTGGCTTCCTTTCACCAAAGTTATGTTCACTCTTTCCCCCTTTATTTTTGTACCGCTTGCAACAATCCTTATTTGGGCATCAATCAATGCAACAAACTGTTCTGACGGAGTGGATGGCCTGTCTGGCACGCTTGTTTTAATTGCATTAATTTCTCTTGGCGGATTTCTTTATTTTATTGTTGGTCATCAGTTAATTTCGAACTACCTTCTTGTTCCTCATTATCATGATGCTGCAAAATATTCAATAATGACGCTGACTTTAGCAGGAACTCTTGCCGGTTATTTATGGCACAATGCTAATCCAAGTCATGTTTTAATGGGTGATGCCGGCTCCCGTGCCATTGGTTTTTTTATTGGAATTATTGTAATAAAAACAGGAAATCCATTCATAATACTGATAGTTGCCAGCGTTCTTTTGATTAATGGAGGAACAGGTCTTATTAAGGTTGCTTTGCTTCGTTTTTTCAAAATAAGCATATTTAAAACAATAAGATTTCCACTTCATGACCACTTTAGAATTAACAAAAAATGGTCAAACACACAGGTACTTATCCGCTTCACATTAATACAAATCATCATAATTATAGTTCTTCTGGCACTCATTATTAAAATCAGATAACTACCACCTCTTGATTTCTTGACATCGGTTATTAAAAGAAATATTGTATTTGGGCAAACAACAATTCTCTGGGAGTTTTTATGGAAATGAATTCTGTTCAAAAATCGAAATCGCTTCAACTTTATACAAACATGAAGTTTGAAATAGAAAAACTGATAGATTCAATTCTGGCTCCAATTAATCTTGTCTCTGATGAAGACATAGTTTTTTCTCATGATATTTATATTGAAGATAACTTTCTGGTTATTGAAGTTGAGATGCCTGGTGTTGAAAAAGAGAGTGTTACTGTTGAGTGCTCTGACCGTTTTATTGAAATTTATGGCATAAAAAATACAATCAAAAAACGGTATAAAAGCTGTGTTGCTCTTGAAAGAACTGCCGGAAGATTTAAAAAAATCATTTATCTTGAAAAAGCTGTAAATATGAATAAGCCAGATGCATTACTTGAAAGTGGAATTCTTAGAATAAGTTTTCCCCTTATTGAAGAAAAAAGAGGAAGCAAAACAATTGAACTGAGGTAAATATGGAACCAAAATTTGAAGAAGTAAAAATTCCTGCGAAACTTCCGCTGCTTGCGCTCAAAGACTCTGTTTTATTTCCATTTATGATTATGCCTGTTTTTGTAAGCAGAAGCTTTTCTATATCAAGCGTAAATAAAGCAATCAGCGGCGAAAGATTTCTCATGGTTACTGCGCAGAAAAATGCAGCAGCAGAAAGTATGGAAAAAGATGACATCTTTGAAACCGGCTGTGTTGCAACAATCTTAAAAATGCAGAAACTTTTTGACGGCCGTATAAAGCTGTTAATTCAAGGTGTTGCAAAAGCCAAAATAGAGGATATTCTTTATCATGATATTGAAGATTACTATACAGCTAAGGTTGAGCTGATTTCTCAAAAAGAGATAATAGAATCAAATGTGAATGTCGATGCTCTTGTAAAAAATATCCGTGACGGTCTCGACAAACTCACAAACATGGGCGAAAGAAGCTTTCCTCCAGATATTGTTGCAATTTTAAACGGAATTACAGACCACGCAAGACTTGCTGAACTTGTTGTCAGTCATCTTTCAAATTCTGTAGAACTCTCCCAGCGTGTTTTGGAAGAAAACAACCTTGAACTCAAACTTAATATTGTAAACGAGTTTATTGAAAGAGAACTTAATCTTCTTGAAATTCAGGCAGGAATAAAAAACAAAGCAAAAGAACGACTTGGACAGGCACAAAAAGAATACTTTTTAAAAGAACAGATGCGTCAAATTCAAAAAGAACTTGGTGCTGACGATCCTCACATGCAGGAAATGGATGAATATGAAAAGAAAATGGAAGCAAAAAATCTTCCTCAGGAAGTTCGCGACGAGGCTGTCAAACAAGTTATGCGTCTAAAAAGCATGAATCCAGCATCCTCTGAAGTCGCTGTTTTAAAAACATTTCTTGATACAATTTTAGAAATACCATGGAATGAGGCGTCCGAAGACAACAAGGACATAAATCATGCAAGAACAGTTCTTGAAGAAGATCACTACGGACTCGAAGATATAAAAGAGAGAATTCTTGAATTTCTTGCGGTAAAACAGGTAAAAGGGAACTCAAAAACCCCGATTTTATGTTTTATTGGGCCTCCTGGAGTTGGAAAAACCTCTCTTGGCCGCTCAATTGCCAGAGCTTTAGGTCGGAAATTCTACAGATTAAGCCTTGGCGGGTTGCATGACGAAGCCGAAATAAGAGGGCACAGAAGAACTTATGTTGGAGCTATGCCTGGCAAAATTCTTGAGGGAATGAAGACCTGCGGAACAAACAATCCAGTTTTTATGCTGGATGAAATTGACAAAATAGGCAATGATTTCAGAGGAGATCCTTCTAGTGCACTTCTTGAGGTTCTTGATCCTGAACAAAACTACAGTTTCAGAGATAACTATCTGGGATTACCATACAATCTTTCCAAAGTCTTTTTTATTGCAACAGCAAATTGGGAAGAAACAATTCCTGCACCGCTTAAAGACAGAATGGAAGTTATAAGACTTTCCGGCTACACAGATATTGAAAAACTTGAGATTGCAAAAAGATATATTATTCCAAGACAGATTGAAAACAATGGTCTTTCAAAGAATGAGCTCAAATTTACCGATGATTCTGTATTGTTTATGATTAATCGCTACACAAGAGAATCTGGTGTCAGAAATCTTGAAAGATCGCTTGCATCAATCTGCAGAAAATCTATAACTCTAAAAGTTTCAGGCAATCCTGTTCAGAAAAAGATAACACCGAAGCTTGTTGAAAAATATTTAAAAACACCGCTCTTCTCTGATTCAAAAATGGAAGTTGAGACAAAATCAGGGGTTGTTACAGGTCTTGCCTGGACAATGTTTGGTGGCTCAACACTAAAAATAGAAGTCAACAAAATGGCAGGAAGCGGCAACCTTATTCTTACTGGTCAGCTTGGCGATGTAATGAAAGAATCTGCAAGAATTGCGCTCTCTTACATCAAAAGCAATAAGGATATTTTCAAACTTAATGACAGTTTTGAATTTGAAAAATATGACATCCATATCCATGTTCCGGCAGGCGCAACTCCAAAAGACGGCCCTTCTGCAGGCGTTACAATGACTACGGCACTGCTGTCTCTTTTTCTGAATAAAATTATTCCTGCCGACACTGCGATGACTGGCGAAATATCTTTAACCGGAAAAGTGCTTCCAATTGGTGGTCTTAAGGAGAAACTCCTTGCCGCAAAACGGTACGGAATAAAAAGAGTTCTTATTCCAGAGGAAAACAGACCTCTTTATGACAGTGTTCCTGATGAAATCAAAAAAGATCTCCCAGTTCATTTTGTAAAAGACTTTGTTGATATTTTCAAAATTCTTTTCACAAAATAACTTATTCTTAATCTTATTAGCTAGAAAATATCATAATAAAATTGCTATTAAATTGTATTTGTTGTATTTATTTAAGTCTTAACAACAACTTCTTGGAGAGAAACTTATGAAAAAAGTCACAGTGTTTGTATTTTTACTTTTATCTATTATGGCTGTTTCATGCAGCAGTTCATCCAAAAAAAATTCAGATCCGAATGAAACCCCTGATTCAGAAACTATTATCAATGATTCTGACAATTCAGGCGATTCTGACAAAACGGTTGTTCCGGCCGATGAGGACGCTGTAACAAATAATGACAATGAAAAAGAGGACTTAGACACTCTTGAATCTGATGATAATGGTGTGCCGGAAGATGCAGAGATTATTCCTGAAAAAGACTCAGATATAACAACAACTCCAGATATTGACACTGCACCAGAACCTGGAAACGCTATTGTTATCGACCACAGAAATACCTATCTTGAAGTAATTCCGACAAAATGGATAGAGCAGGCAAAATCAGATTTAAAAGTTGGATATACCCACACCTCTCATGGCAGCCAGCTTGTTATGGGTGCTAGAGCAATAAAAGATTATAAAGGTGGTGTTTTTGATTTTGAATTCAATTCATGGGGCGTAAAAAACGGCGTATTTTTCAATGATTATTGGGCAAGCAGTAATGATGCTGGAGACCTTGGACAGGGAGATGATCTTTTATGGAAAAATGCTACAGAAAAAATGATTTCCGCAGGAACTGACAGAAATGTAATTATGTGGTCATGGTGCGGCGGCGTCAGCGGTAAAACTGAGGCTCAGATTGAAACCTATCTTGATGAAATGAACAAACTTGAAAAAAAATATACCAATATAAAATTTGTCTATATCACAGGACATCTTGACGGAACAGGAAAAGATGGAAATCTTAATAAAAATAACAACATAATAAGAGAATACTGCAAAGCTAACGGCAAGATTCTTTATGATTTTGCAGATATTGAAAGCTATGATCCTGATGCAGAAGTCAACTTTATGGAAAAATTAGCTCTTGATAGTTGTGAATATGATAAAAATGGAGATAACAATCCATGGAGCGATGCAAACTGGGCGAACGAATGGATGACAGCAAATCCTGATTCTGATTATTCCAAAATTTCTGTACCAGCATATTACCCTGAAACAGAACCTGATAATAGACGCTGTCAGCACTCTCATCAGTTAAACTGTACAAGAAAAGGTGCTGCTTTATGGTGGCTGCTTGCAAGACTTGCAGGATGGGACGGAAAATAATCTGATTTTTACCTAATCTATAAGCTAAACCCGTCGTCAACAACAATATTTTGACCATTTATATATTTTGAATTATCTGTCAGGAGAAAAAGAAGTGCTCCTGCAACATCTTCCGGCAGAAGCATTCCTTTGTCAAGACACAATTTATTATACTTTTCAATGAATAATTCAGGCTGGTTATCAAAAATTCCACCAAGAGTTAGTGTGTTGACTCTTATATTGTTGCCTGCACAGAATTTTGCCATATATTTTGTCAGATGATTTATTCCCGCTTTAATTGCAGCATATTCAACAGGCATTGTCATTGAAGTTCCATCATAAAGCTCAAAATGAGGTGCACAGATACCATAAATTGAAGAAATCTGAACAATATTCCCGCCACAATGAGCGAGAAAATATTTTACAAACTGTTGGGAAATAAGGAAATATCCGCCAAGATGAAGATTAACATTTTCACAGAAATTTTCATAACTTACATCAAGAAAATTAGTACCATAACTCTTGTTTCTAGGATAGCTGGCATTTACTAAAGCATCAATTCTTCCAAAATTTTTCTCTGTCTCAGCAATTAGTCGCTCAATACTTTCTGTCGAAGTAATATCAAGCTCTGAAACAAATACATTTTTGCCAAGTTCTTCTGCTAAAACCTCAGCTTTTTCCAAGTTCTTTTCAGCAATTACAACATTAGCGCCAGCCTTGGCACAAATTCTTGAAAAAGCACTTCCAACAAGTCCGGCGCCTCCCGATATAACAATAACTTTATCTTTGAGCATTATTTCGCCTCCTTAAAAGAAATTCAACAATATCCCAGTCAAAAGGGCTGTCAATATCAATTGAGCGCTCTTCCGGCATAACAAAAAGTCCAGTATTTCCGGTAATAACTTTATCGGAATTAAGTAGAGCCTCTCTTTTCCAAATATAAATAGAGGCATTCATGAAAAAAGTTTGTGG
>CAZISX010000081.1:0-1290 GCA_964542005.1 uncultured Spirochaetales bacterium | reverse complement strand
CATCCTGCCTCCTTGTTATAGCCGATTCCTGACAAAGTTTTGCCCGACCATTATGAAGTTCAACCATGTTAAAATATGGAGAACGCCTTGAAGTCATTCCTGTTATAAGATTATCAAAATCATGCTTAAGAAAATAGTCAAATGCGTTTGTAATATCTTCAGGAAGCCTGAGCGGAGAAGTTGCATCAATATCAATATGATAGGGAAAAATCTTTTCAAACATCTCTTCTGAAACTTTGTGAGCGTGTTTAATAACTGCAAGTTTGGGAGCAGAGTCTGTTGCCATAAAATCTGGTCTTTTGATAGTTTCAGCACCAAAATCATGAGCAGTTGCAAGCAGTTCATCTGAATCACTACTTACAACAATATGTGAAAAAATCCCGCAGGCTAAAGCTGCTTCGATACTCCATGCAATAAGCGGTTTCCCTGCGATTTCTCTAATGTTTTTGCCAGGCACACCTTTTGAGCCGCCTCTTGCACAGATTGTACATAAAACTGAGTTTTTCTGACTCATTTCAATCTCCAAAAAAATTTCAAATACACTCCAACAATATAAATTTATAAAAAAAATTCCAGATAATTTAAACTCTTAAGATTGCGTCTACAGAAAAAAATGCTTGACAATATAGTTAATTACAGTAAAAACATTTGTAACTTGGTGTAATTGTCAGCCGATTTTGTCTTTTTATTATTTATAGAGGTTAAAACATGAAAAACTTGATTCTTTTTGCCTGCATTTTGTCTTTTTTAGCGATTTCGTGCGCATCTTCAGAATCCGGCACTCCCGGACAGACCGGAACAACGCCTGATTCAGAAAGTGTTGACACAGAAACTATTGGAAATGATTCAGGAAACACGCCTGATTCATCAAATCAGAATGATGAAAACAACACTCAGCCAGACACTGCAAACACTAATGACACAAATAACAATAATCCAACAGATACTAATAACAACAATAATAATGACACAAATCCGATTCCTGATGCTGACACAGAGCCGCCAAAACCTGCTGTTTGCGGTGATGGAAAGGTTGAGGGAAAAGAGGTTTGTGAAGGAGAGACTAACTGCTCCGAATTTGAAGGTATGACAGGCGGTGTTATAAAATGTTCCGCAGACTGTAAAAAAGCTGATTTGTCTGCATGTATTGTTATGGCTCAGCCGTTTGGTGAAATTAATATAAATATTGATGTAAATAATTCTCCAGAACTTTCGGAAGGAGCTACCGATCCAATGAATGGATTTGCTGCATCAAATCAGTCTGATTTTACGCCTTATACACAGAAAAGA
>CAZISX010000080.1:2355-17917 GCA_964542005.1 uncultured Spirochaetales bacterium | reverse complement strand
AAGCAGAACCAAAGTCTCCACTCACCCTCCAGCCCTCAAGGGCTTCCTGGTTCAAAACCGCCTTAAATCTTTCTTTAAATATTTAAATAAATATTGATTTCAAGAAAAAAATAAAAAAAGAAAAAAAGAAATATTTGGAACAATACAATTACCCAGCCGAGAAGAGGTAAAAAGAGTAGGCCAAGAAATTATGCAGTAAATATTTTTTTTGGTTTCCCAAATTTTTTTGCCAGCAAAAAACCGCTACACTATTTAGGAGCCTCTTCGCGCTGCTCACCACTCCGCTACGCTCCGGGCAAAATAAATATCAAGCCCTGCGGGTGACAGCATAATTTCTTGTCCAATTTAATTTTTTGTTCCTCGGCTGGGAAAATGTCTTAAAATGGGGAACTATATCCTGCCGTTTTCTGGGTTAGTCGGGCGCGGCTTTCGCACGGGCTTTCAAGTTCAGTGCCACCACACCAAAAACAGCGTTTAAAATCACCAATGATTTCAACCACTTACCGCTAAAAACTATTTGTAAATATTTTGTAAGTGCTTGATATTGCTAAGGAATTTCTTTAAAGCATTGTTGACAACAAGCCTCTTTTTTGATAAAATAGCTATAGAAAATTGTTGATTGAGAAAAGAGAAAAGGGAGCCGAAATAATTCAGCTTTTTTGTCAAGCGAGACACAAAGAAAAGAAGAAATAAAGCGGCCTTTATCGAAGAGTTTTTAATATTTCCCTGAGCATGTTTGTTCAGGGATTTTTTAACCACTTTTAAGGAGGAAATCATGAAAAAATTTATTTTTGTTACAGAAGAGGGTTTTACTGTCAGTCCTAACAATTCCACGATTGATAATCTTCAGGTATTAGGAATTGTGTCGGATGAAAACAAAGAAAAGGCGTGGGATATTTTTTTAAAAGATAACAGCTTCTTCTTTGATTCAGAAGGATTTTCTATTGACAATGTTATTTGTTATGAAATTAAGGAGGTGTCAAAATGAATATTTATCAGAAACTTTTTGAAAATTTAGCCGCTCTCTGCGGTGATTTATCAGTTTTTTGCAAGTTTGATGATGATAATAAAAATTATCACAAAAAAATTGTAAATGAACCATACATGCCCCTTGTCCTGGAATATATCGGGCACCATGATATTTTGAAAAAACCTCAAATTTCAATGGTACATTATGGAGAGCAAAACGGCGACCTGATGCGAGACCCGGAAATGATTTTTATGGTTGATTTTGAAAAAAAGACTGCGGAGGCGGTATCTTATAGAAATGATTACGCGGGATATTTTGAAGAGGTATTTGTTCTGACTAAAAATCAGGTTTATTACTCTTCTTCACAAAGAATATCTCAGAATCAATTTGCGCTCACTTGGTTTGAAAACCTGAAGGCGCAAGGTTTTATTAAATAACAAAAGCGGGGTTCGTGGCCCCGCTCTTGCTCGTTTGCTGTAGTCAACCACAAACAATGGAGATTTTAATGATTAAAGATTTTTTGTCAATTGAAGGTGTTTTTTTGGCAGCTTTGACGGCTGCTATAACCTGTATTTTTTACCTCAGATTTTAGGAGGTTAGCAACATGCTGGAAATTCTAAAAATATTGGTATTGGTTCCGTTTAGGATGAAAAAACTTTGTGAAATTTCTCAGACAATCTCTTCTTTTTTCAGGAGGTAAATTATGGAAAATACAAATAATTGTAATTTAAAATGCGAGGTCTATACTCGTATTGTTGGCTATTACAGGCCAAAATCAAATGCAAATCCTGGAAAACAGGAAGAAATCAGGTTAAGAAAGAATTTCGATATTCAAAAGGCTGTTTCAGATGTTCCTTTTTTAAACAAAAATGTAATGGAGAAAGACCCATGTTAAATATAACGCTTAAAACAAAATCAGGAAAAATATTTTCAGCAGTAATTAAACCAGCAAGATTTGACGATTATACATCAGAATTTTCTATCTCCAACAGTTGGATTGCTGAGATAGATGGACTGGACGGAAAACACGATATTAATTTTATACCTATTTTTTCCGTTTCTATAAAAAGAGAATCAGCTGAGATATTGCTGCCAGAAACAAAAGGAATGGATAAAAAATATAAAACCATTGCAATTGCAATAGTTGAATCAATAGATGTTCTAAAAGAACACATTAAAAAACTCAATGAAGAACTTTATGCAGCAGCTCAAAAAGAGCTTGAAAACATTCCAGATGATAAAATTTATAAGCTAGGGTATTGTTTTTCATACGGAAAATCAGTGTTAATATATGGCATGAAAGCCGCAATGAAAAAGATCATAGAAGATGATATTAAACTGGCAGATAAATATGATCTATTAAAAATTTATCCTTGTTTTGATGAAGGTTTTGAAGGTGAAATGTCATGGATAGAGATAAAATCTGCAATGCAAAAAGCAAGGGAAATACAAGCTGAAAAAGATGCTGAAAAAGCAATAATAGATAAAGAAAAACAGCTAGAATACGAAAAAAACCTTAAAAATGAAATTATGTATTTTGGCAGCAAAGAAATTTTGTCAAGTGTTGGTTTTTCTGTTTTACATTCTCTTGCTGCTAATGAAGATAATGATACTATTTCTGTTTATTCTACCTGTTATGCAACAGAAATGAAGGCTGAAAACACTTTTGATCTTAAAGATGTGTTAAAAAATTCAGGCTTTAAATGGAATTCAGAAAAAAAACAATGGGAAATTCCTGTGTCTGATGAAAACAGAAAAATTGTTATTGATTTTTTGAATAAGTATGATAAAAAAGCTAATCCGAGCAATTTTGATATGGTGCAATGTTGGGAATGTGGACGCTGGGTAAAACGATCAAAATGTCATGTTGATGGCGGCGGATATTATTGCGGTTGTTGATTGTCAATTTATAAAAGGTAAAAAGATGTTATATTTTCATAAATGTACAGCCTACGGGCTTAGAACTATTATAAACTGGGAATTTGAGCAAACTGTACTTTGTTGTAGTTCCGAAAAAAGCAAGCGGCTATTTTGGCGTGATGTCTGTATAGTTGTAGATATAGAAAATGCAAATATAGTAAAAGAACATCATTATGATATAGACAGCAAAATAGAGTCTTTATATGACGAGGTTAGAATTTCACTTGATTATCAGCAATTTTTATCAAGTGTTAAGATGATTGTCGTAACTAGTAAATATTTGAGAAAGCTGCGGGCAGGAATTACAACATCTCCTGAAGCTTTTCCTCCTTTACCAGAATTTTACGGATTATCACATGAAAAATGTGAGAAAAAATCTATACAAAAATGGTGGGCTACAATTGAGACCAGATTTCCTATAAAAACTGTAAAACAGTCAGGCTTTACAGAAGAATTTTTAAATTTAGTCTAACTTTTTTCGGGAAAAACCGACATGGAGGTTTTATGTATAATTTTACTGTTGATCAGCTTTTTATTGCAGGAAAAACTTCTTGGCGCGAAACGCCGGAATATAATTTCTATGATGCGGGACATGAATTTAGACTTTTTCTCAAAAATCCTACAAAAAAAGAGATAGAATCTTTTAAAAGAGGGCCGATTGAAATCGGCTTTCTTTTTCAAGACAATGTTATTTTTTTTCTCTACAGATTTTTTAATTTTGAAACCGGAAAAGAAGAGCTTTCTGGCGAAGCACCTTTTTCTGTTCACCTTGTACCTAATGAAAGAAAAATAATTCCTGATAATATAGAGGCTTCAGCTCTTTTTCATTGTTATTTGGTCGAGGCAAATACTGGAATTTTAAAGGCTGCCAGATTTTTTTCTCTCGATAAAACAATTGCAAATTTACAACATAAAAATATAAGAGAACAGTCTCAAACGGCTTTTTCTGCGCAAGAGCACAGTAACGCTATTAACAAGGCGTTTTGTTGTACAACAGATCAACTTTTTGATAAGTGTTTTGCCACCTATAAAATAAATGGAGAAAAACAACATTGAACTACAGCTACCTTTTCAAAACCCGCACCGCTCTTGAGCGGTTCATCCGCACCTGTAAACGCACAGGCTGGATTTCCGCTCTTAAAGCGGAAAAATATAAAGAAGCCGATTTCTTCACGATTAAAATCGGCGAATTCTGGCGAGGAGAATCAAGGGAGCTGCCAGAAATGACCGACTGGTCAGACATAACAATCTCAGAAATAATCAAAATCAAATAACAAAAATATGGAGCTAAAAATGCGTCTGATATTAATTACAGCACTGCTATTTTCTTCTCTTTTTGCCCTCGAAAATGGATATACTGTAAAAAGCGACAGTACACAAAAAAGCTATGATATAAAATATCTTTTTCCAATCATAGAAACCAGAAAAGAAATACCTGTTACAGCATTAATTCAAAGTTGTTCGATTGATAAAAAAGGCAAGGAAACCTGCTATGATACAGCAACATGGGATTATATTATAGAGTCCGATCGTTTTCTTGGAGATTCTTTTTTTAAAGGTTTTTTCTCCAAAGACAGAATTTTACCAGCAGCAGAATTAACAAATATTTCAGACCTTTCAGTGGTTAAAAGTTTCATACAAAAAAACATTAACACCCAGCACAACAACACAGAAGATAAAGAAGAAAATACCTTTTCAACAACAAAAGCCAAATTTTCGGGAATCAACTCTGCGTCCATAAAAGAACTCTTAAACAACTATTATGCAGCAGAGGTTTCCATTCAAAAAATCAAATATGGAGGCAAAATATATACCACAGTTCACAAGTGGGGAGATAAAACCGTAATTATGTACACAATGACCATGAAAACAGTGGTATCTACTAACTTAAATATTTATTATTTTGATCCTGATAAAGAGATTTTCAAACCATACAGAACAGAAAAAATAGCAACATCATATTTTGAAAACCTGATTTCTGAAAAATGGCCTGAAAAAGTATCTGACGACCTGTTTAAAAAGCATATTGAAGAAACTGCTTTTGGTTCCGGATACAATAACATGATGGAAGTACACACAATGCCTGAATTCAGATTGTATTACCCCATAAAAAGCGTTGACGGAGATAATCTGGAAACAAAAAAAAATGCGTATATTCCAACAGATACGGCATTTAAAATTGTTAGATATATCGACAACAAAGAAAGTCTCGCCGGTTATGCAAAATACAGAAACAACAATTTTGAACTAATTGCCGGTGAAGCCGAGCCAGGAGACCGATTGCAAGAGCACGACTCCCCCTCATGGCACTTTCTTTTTTTTGGAGGAGAAACCTCATACAAAAACAAGCCATTTATAACTGCCGGTGCCGGATTTTCTGGAAACATTGGAAAAATCTTTGACTCAGGCACTTTCTCGGAAACATGGATAGAAACATCTTTTGAAAAAGGCTATTTGCCTGAAGCAATCGGTAAAAAACAAAAAATTATATATAGTAGACTGGGAATTTCAGTAGAAAAAAGATTTTATTTTTCAGGAATTTATTTTGCTCCATGTATAGGTTTTCATGGCGAAGGTACACAAGAAACTCTACCCGAAAAAAATATGACAGATGAAGAAAAGGAAAAATACAAACCAAACTCAATATCATTGCGCCCTGGAGTTGTTATAGGAAAATCCTTTTCCCCGAAGTTTGAAATTTTTCTCAAAGCAGGAGAGCCAATAATTTTGTCAAAAAAGAATTCTTCTTTTGTTCCTTATATTGCTGTAGGGGTTTCAGGAGGATTTTAAAAACTTACTTTTTCTTTTTTCTAAGCAGCTTTTTCAGATCGCTGTATTTCTCAACAAATTTTACAATAGTATGATAGTGCACCCCATAAATTCGCGCAATATCCATTCTGGTAACACCTTTTTCAAGCAGCTCCTGTATTTTATCTTTTTCTGGATCAAGCTTGCTTTTAGCTGGACCTTTCGGCCTGCCTAAAATCTTTCCTTTTTTTCTCGCATTTTCTATACCCTCAATTGTTCTTGCCCTTATAAATTCTTTTTCCATCTCAGAAAACAGACCAAGAAACGCAATAAAGGTTTTTGAAAAAATGCTATCATCAAAAGCTATATTATATTTTACGAGATGCAGCGAAATCTTTTTCCGGGCTAAAAACCCGACCAGCTCCATTGCATCAAAAAAATCTCTGCCTAATCGAGGGAATTCCGAAACAACTAAAACATCGCCTTCAACCATAGAATTAACCAGCTCATTTAGTTTTCGGTTTTTCCACGAAACGCCACCTGAAATAGACTCCTCTATAAATTCAGGCTGCAACCCCTTTTGATTGCAATAATCATAAATACCCAGCTTTTGACTTTCTCTGTCTTGCGTTTTTTGCGAAATTCGGACATAAGCAAACACCCTTTTTTTTACAATAGCCATCGAATACCCTTTTTGTCATTTATTATAGTCACAAAACAGCCTATATATATCACCATAAAAAAACCACTAAAAATGCTCGTTTTTAGTGGCTATTTTATTTGACCTTTAACAGCATTTATGATAATTTATATAGATTCATTGTCAACAAAGAGATTGACTTTTTTTGTTATATTTTTATTATCTCTCAAAAAGAGGTTGAAATACATGGTCGAATTTCAGAAATTTGTTTTTGCGGCAATAATTGTCATATCGTTATTTTTTTCTACCGATACTGTATTAAATGAATACAGTCAGGGCGTAAAAGATAACTCCGTTTCAAATCTAAACATGTCAGTTGTGGAGAGAGCACAAAGAAAAAGCTTTCTTCAGACTCAAAGTTTAATGAGCAATACCGTTGCCGCTATTGCTTTCCCTATAAATATTGTTTCCCGCGTTTTATTAATGTATTATGCTGCAATTTTAGCTTTTGCAGTGTTAGTCACGCTGTTTTGTTTTGTTGATAAAAAACAAAGAGACAAGGCCGCTATTTTTAAAAACTTTACCGACTCAATTGTGCTAGTAAGAAAGTTTAGTCTAGTCCGTGGTTTTTTAAACATTTTTAGGAGAAAAAAATGAAAAATTTCAGTAGATTTTATGTTTCCGGTAGCTATTTAGCTTTGTTAGCTTTGTTGATTTTGCTCCCGGAGTATGGTTTTGCCGGCAGCTCTGACTTGTTCGGGAAAATACAAGGTATTTTTACCGATGGTCAAAAGGCGGTTGAAACAATTTCAAAATCGGCAGTAGTTATCGGCTGGTGCATTGTAGGCATCGGAAAATCTCTAGGACAACATTGGGCGGATGATTGGATAAAAAAATGTCTCTGGGGAACACTCTTCGTTTATGCGTTTAACGATATAATTGCGATTTTCGCCTAATAAAAATGAAAGTCTGGAAAGTTTTAGGCAGAAAAAACTTACCTTTTAGCAAAGACACAATGCTGTTTACGGGCGGCGTTGTGGCTTTTGTTTATTTTGTGGTAGTCAGAAAAATGGGCGGCAACTTTCTCCTCATTCCTATTTCGTTCGGCCTGGCCTCCGCTTTTGCCTGGTATGTAAAAAAAAATCTTGATTATAGAGATGATTGGATGAAGGTTCTGTATCGAATGTTTTTCCGACCTGAACAATCATGGAATATGGTAGATAGATATAAGGATAAAAAGGATAAAAATGACAAAAAATCACAGAAATCCAAATAAGACAATATTTGACAAATTAAAATATCAATGGATTGAAGACCAGGCAGACGGTAGCGGCTATATCCTTAACACAAAAAATCAACGATATGAAATGTATCTGATTGAAGGCCGAGATTGTTATTTCAGCTCGTCCGATTTTTCCTCCGCAGTATCTTTTTTCGACAAAGAATTTTTAGATTTACAAAACGCCACAATAGAATCGTTCTCAGTTACAACAATTGGGAACGAAATAATAGACGAAAAAGCAAAAGACGAAAGCTACATAATAAGAAGCCAAGCTAAGTTTTTGCAGCAAAAAGCAAAAACAATAAAAAAATATATTTGTATATCAACCGACAAAGGAAAAACAAAAATTCCAACCGATGAAATAAACAGCGATTTGCACAAAGCTTTTTTAGAAATGATGCAGCTTAAATATAAAAAATTAACAGCCGCAGAAATCAAAGAAGTCATCTTCGGAATGATAAATTTTGAAGATTCTTTTCAAAGTGTTTCATCAATGACCCCCCGCGAAGAATTAATACAAAATCAGGTCAGTTACAGCCGGGCAGCTTGTCAAATCGGAGAAAAACACATAAAAGTTTTGACCTGTAAATTCCTTCCTGATGACCTCGATTTTTTTGATTTAGACAAAATTATTGATTTTTTTCAATTCAACTTTGTTTTTTCGGCAAGCATGACTGTTATGAATCAGTCTCTAATTAATAGCGCACTGGCTGTCTCTCGAAATTTACATGCAGGAAAAGACCCAAAAAAAATTACAATTGACCACAAAAAACAAAAACAATATCGCGACTCAGAAAATCTAATAGGCTTCATCATAGACAACAACAGCGCGATAATAACAATGAATTTAAAAATAATAATTTATGACAACGATATGGAAACCCTTAACTTAAAAGCTAAGGAAGTAATTACAGCCCTGAAAGGCAAAAAATTCTACTTTTTTGAAGAAGAATATATTCATGATGAAGAATTTTTTAAAAGCTTGCCCGCTTTAACTGTTTTTTCCGACAGAGGTTTTCGCGCATTAAGTCATAACGGACTTAGCACCCTCTCTCTCTCAAAAATATATTCAGGCGATGTAGAAGAAAAATTCCCCGCATTCTTCCGAACAAGTGCAGGCACCTTATATGGATACGATTCTTACAATCCTGTTAGAAATAACTGGAATGTAATGTGTTTAGGTTGTTCGGGTTCCGGAAAAACATTTTTTATCAGTAATATAGCCGGCGACAGCATGATTCCGAGAATCCAGGAAGATGGCGGAAAGATTTTTATCCTTGATTTTGCTGGAGACGATAAATCAACCTATAAAAAACTTGTTGATCTATACGGAGGCATTTTTGTGCCGCTTGGCACATCTTCAAAAGTGAGCTGGAATCCATTTCCGGACAGAAAAGATTTTATCACAAAAGGAGAAATAAACAGCGAAATGCTGAACTTTCTCGGCATCTGTGTTGACACAATAATCGGAAATAAAGGCGATGATTCAACAGCAAAGCTCAAGCGATTTATTGTAAATGATATAATAATACAAATGTATAAAGATATTGAAAAACCAATGCTTGAAGACATGCTGCAATACAAAAATATTGAAGTAAAAGAAAAAGGATTGAGAGATGAAATTTTTAATGTTTTGGAAGGCTTTATAAAAAGTTCGCCCGAATCCAAAACCATTAATTGCAGAGAAACTTCTGTTGATTTTACCCATGCACAAATAATTGTTATTGATATGCACGGACTCTCCGCATATCAGGAGTCTACAAAACAACTCCTAACCTTTATTATCATAAATTTTGCGTCTCGAATTGCATATAAAACACCCGGATTTTGTTACCTAATTTTTGATGAAGTCGCAAGACACATAAAAGATAAAATTATGGCAGATTATATAGAAGAACTCTACATGACTGTTAGAAAATACGGTGCCGCAATATGGACAATAACCCAAAATTACCTCAACTTCAAAGAATGCAATTTAGGCAGCAAAATAAAGCTGAATAAAACAACAACAATATTGCTATCGCACGACAAAGACCCCGAAGCAAAAAATCTTGTTGCCTCAGACTTTGAATTTTCGCCGCAGGAAAAAGCTGCTTTTGAAAAACTCAAAACAGAAAAAAGAAAGTTTTCCCTTGCCATGTTACAAACAACAGGAAAAGAAGGCAGTCATACAGCAATTGTAAGAGTTGAAGCCTCAGATTTTAAATACTGGCTCTACACATCGGATGATAAGGATAATACATATCTGGACAAAATAAGAGAAAAAGAAAGCTGTTCTCTTATAAAAGCGTGTCAGATAGCAGCCAGATTCGGCAAAAAGCTAAATGGATATTTTGAAAGCGGAGAAGTTTAAAAATGAGAAAAATATTATTTGCTTTGATGATTTTTTTGCCTGCTCTTATTTTTGCCGCATCCTTTAGCCCAGGCGAAGGAATTACAAGAGTTTTTGAAGATCCGCATATTCAGTCAATACAAAATACAGGAGCTGCTTTTTTAGGATTTTTGGGATGTTATTATTTTGTAAAAAATGTAATAATGATGGTAGTTTTTGGAAAATCTTCCGTTGTTGAAATTGTTACATCACTTGCAAAATATATTGTTTTGATTGTAATTTTTAATTCCGGGCCAGCAGCGCTGACCTCTTTAGTGGATAATTTTTATGTCGAGGATAGCGAGAATAAAATTGTAAAAATGTCGGACGCTTTTACACAAATTGATGCGTCATTGACGATGATGATAATGGGAAAACCAATAGAGGCGGAAGAAAAAATACTTGAAGAAAAAGGCTTTTGGGAGCAGGTGCAGACAGCTCTTTCAAAAATAGTACACATGCTTTCTTTTCAAACCATCATAGTGTTTTTTCTTTCACTTATGATTAAAGGGCTACTTGTACTTTCAATGGCATCCAAATATCTGTGCATGGACACTTTTTGGCCGTATATCTTTCAGTTTACAGTTGCTGCTTTTGTTTTTTCAATTCCGCTCGCCTCAATTGAAGGCGGCTTTATGACAATAAAGTCATTTTTCATGAATGTTATCGAAGTCTTGCAATGGCCTTTTATTTACGCTTTTTGTTTCAGCTTCACAATTGACCAAATAACCAAAAGCGTTAATGATTTTTCAAAAATCATTTCGTCCGATTCAGCCGCAGCAGCATTAAGTGGCATAACAGCCGGAGTTGCGATTGCTTCAACTCCCGCAACCCTTGTTGCAGCAGCAATTGCAACACTAATTGCAAACTTACCGCTAATAGCAGAAGTTTTTGCCTACCTGATATTTCTTATATTTTTGCCTTTTCTTGCGGGAACGCTTGCTCATCTTTTTGCGAAAAGCGAAGGCGTTTCAAGTGCAGGGCACGCAATCGGAGCCAGCGTAGGCGGAAAAATGATGGCAACAGGTTCTCCAATGCTTGCCAGTATTGGAGCAGGAGTAATGAGCCTTACAAAAGGAGAAAATCTTATGCAGCAGGTATCAACAGCAGCAGGTTCCGCCTCCGGTGTATCCGGAGCATCCGGAGCACAAAATACAACTGACACACCAGCAAATGATGGAGCATCAACATCCAGCGCAGTTCAAAATCTAATCGGATCAGGCGAAGATAAAAACAATGACGGAGAAAAATAATGGATAACAAGAAAACAAAGTCAGAAAAGTTTTTTGGCATGTTTACCTCAGCAGATGTAAAAAAAGCAGGACAAACAAAAACCATAATGGCAATAATTCTTATTGCTGTATTGGTTTTGGTTATATTTTTTCAATCAATCATAATTGCAGCAAGTACAATACAACCACTCCCAGTAATTGAAGTTTGCAGACAAACAGGCGAAGTTACAATCTACAGAAAAGTTGTTGCCAGCGACGAAACAGATGATATTCTTGTAAAGTTTTTTGTTGAGAAATTTGCCAAATTGTATTCCGAGCAAAGCCCCGATGCGATGAAAAATTTTGCTGACGCCTACAACATGATGACCCCAGCCCTACAGAAAATATTAGACGCTGAAGGCAAAGACGCAAATAGAGCTGTTGCCTATTCCCAAAAAAATGTTAAAGCAGATTTTTTTCTCGATAAAATACAAATATCCGGTGACTACAAAAAAAATGGTAAAGGACTCCAATTTCTCGCAACTGGATATATTTATTTCCGTCCGGCAGTCGGCTTTGATGGCGATTATACCAAATACGAAAAAATGAAAGTATACACCTTTTTACAAGGCTCACTCTTTTTCTATGGACACTCCGAAAGAGTTCCTTACGGTTTACTGATGGACTATTTCAAAATAGATTACTTTGAAGGCAAAGACCTTCTTGATATTTTCCTGATGAAATCAAAAATTAATTTAACTGAAAAAAGAATTCCGGAAACAGTAGAAAACACAGAAAATAAAAAAGAAGAAAAACCAGACAGCGAGTAAAAATATGCCGGAAATAGAAAAAAGAATAACTGAAGAAGAAAATGAATCTAAACCGGTTAAACCACCGGAAAGCACTGCTTTGTTATTAGAAACAGACGA
Source organism: uncultured Spirochaetales bacterium (assembly GCA_964542005.1). Taxonomy (GTDB): domain Bacteria; phylum UBP6; class UBA1177; order UBA1177; family CALOFP01; genus CAZISX01. Next base: position 5,846 of record CAZISX010000080.1, on the reverse strand, counting down.
AAAAGAAGGTGAAGATTTTAATTTTTCAGACCAAATCAAAACAGATGAAATAAAAGAATTTGACACACCGGCAATCGCCTCTGAAATACCTGAAAAACAAAATATAGCAGTAGAGCAAAAAGAAGACCTCCCAGTTGAAAAAGAATTTGTTAGACCAGAGGCAACCCCGGAAACAGATGCTCTTATAGATAGTGTTTTTCTGGGAATAGACAAAAAACGAAGAACACAAGAATTTGAAAAAAAGGAAAAAGAACTGGAAGAAGAAATTAGGCAAAAAGAATTAAAAGAGAGAGAGCAGAGAAAAAAAGAGCTGGAAGACTTAAATTTTGAACCAACAGAAATAAAAACTCCTCTCCCAAAAATCAGGGCTAAAACTGCCGATGAAGAACTAAACGAAGCAGATAAAGAAGAGGAAAAAAGAAAAGCAGAAAAAGAAAAAAAACCGCCCATAACAAAAGAAATAAAAAAAGTAGAAGACCCTAAAAAAATTACCATCAAACAAATTGGATTAGTTATGCTTATTTTGTTTGCGGGAATTGGATTTTTCACCACCGCTTACATAAAAATGCCATCAAAGTCCGAAAAAATTAAAAAAGAAGAAGAATCTCCGCGCATAGACCTAAAAGAATATAAAACAGATAACTTCCGAAAAACGAGAGAACAGAGAAGGGGAATTGAAGTTCCTACAGACTATTCCCAACCCCCACAGGGAGAGCAGCCACCAACCGCAGAAAAACAAACTCCACAACCCCAACAACCAATGGCATCAACACAAAGAGGCACCCCCACCCAAATTAAAAGAGGCTCCAATTACCAAAAAGACAGAGATATAATATCACAATACGAAAAAATTAACCCAAACGCAGCAGCTGGTGGAGAAGCCGGCGGAGTTGTTCCTGGCGATGGCCCGAAAGAAGGCGAAGATATAGCAGAATACTATCAAAAAAGGAGAACAACCAAAACCCTGCACAGCGTAAACATAAAAGACACCAAAACCGAAAGTGAAGGAAAAGGCAAACCAACACTTGCATTGCAAAATATTAAAGTAAGAGCAAAGCTAACCCGCTCTCTATCCACATCCACAAAAGCCGAAGCGAAAGCCGAAATCCTCGAAGATGCACCCAGCCTGCCAGCAGGCTCCCTCTGTTTTGGTAACATATCAGGCACAAACAACAATCGTGCAGAAATAACCTTTTCTCGTTGCATTGTCGGAGGAACAACCTATACAGTTTCGGGAACCGCAACCCAAAACAATATTGTTGGAGTAGTTGGAAAAGTTGAAACTGTTGCAGATAAAAACCTCGGCTCAAATGCAATCTCCGCCGGTGCAAGTGTTGCCGGAAAATTGATAGACAAAGCCACCGGAGGACTAACCTCTGATCTTACAACCGCTCAAAAATCAGATGTCCAAAAAGACCAGGACGCAAAGAAAAAAGAAATTATATTAACCATCGCGCCAGGCGCATCTTTTACAATAGATTTCGACTAAATAAAAGGAGAGAGCAATGAAAACCAAAGCAATCATTATGATTTTATTTTTCTCATTTGTGTTATTCGCAGAAAAAAAGAAACCAGCCGCTTCAAAAGAGCAGCCACCTAAAAAAGAAAAAATTGAAACCGCTGCCCCTGTTGCGGCTACCCCGCCAGCCACAATACCCCCCCCCATAGAAAAAAACTATGAAGTTATAACAATTAAGGATAAGGTTTTTAACTACAACATAAAAATGCAGGATAAGACCCTGTATTTTAAGGCACTTGTTGCAATAGGCAGAGCAGCAACAATATCTTTTCCGGACGACATTAAAATTGTAGGAACACCTACAATCGGCAATGATAAAATGTTGCGCGACCAAATAATTCCAGCTCCCCTGGAGCTGAAAATTTGGGGAATGAAATTCAAAGAGGATACTGACGAATTAGAAATGGAAGGACAGAGCTGCAATTACACAGTTAAACTCAACACAGGACAAACCCTCGTATTTGAAATAACAATAGTTGCCCCTCAGTTTGCTGTTTCTGTAATCAATTTTAGTTTTTCCGAGTTTGAAAAACAAATTGGAGAAGTAAAAAAATACTGGATTGAAAAAGAGGCAGAACTAAAAAAGAAAGAGGACGAAATTAGAGCAAACATTAGAAAAGAGGCCGTAAAAGAGGCACTCGGCATAATTGCAGAAGATTTTGGAAACTATTACATGTGCAATTTTTACGATGTTAGAGGCAATTCTGGCAAAGAGCTGGTCTTTTTCATGTCAGACCGAATCTGCAAATACGGAGATGATAAATTCACCGTGAATTTTGTTGTCCGCAATGGATCGAGACAATATTTTTTCGTAGAAGATGTTAAAATATACAAAAATTCAGCCGATGGCACACAAGAGGGGGAAATTGCCGGCGCAGTAGTAAAAATGAGCAAAAAAGGGCTCTTGTATGATGAAGAAGCAAAAGGCGGCATCTCTTTTATCCTGCCAAAAACAGAATATAGCCGCTCCTACACACTCGAACTAATTGAAAACACAGGCCGTCTAATAAAAATACCAATAGAAATAGGATTTTAAGGAGAAACGCCGTGAAAAAAATAATCCTTATAATCCTAATTCTTTTATTTTTACCCTTATTCGCAGAAAAGAAAGAACTCCAGTTTTTTATAGGAACCGGAGTTTATTTCCCCACAGGAAATATGGAAACAGACGACAAAACAACACTCGTCTTTAAATCCTGGACATTTCCGCTGGAGGCACAAATCGGACTAACAGAGCGGATCTGGCTCGGAGCCTATTGCAGCTACACAACATTATCCGACACAAACATTAAAAATTACACAACAGACAAAGGAGAAAAAGGAACACTCTGGTTTGACTATGAAAGATGGAATTTTGACCTACAGGCAAAATTTATATTATTGGCAGGCTATCCAGTATCAATCAACGCAATTGGTGGCCTCGGCGGAATCGTAGACACATGGCGCAACCAATCCCTGTATCTCAACAACCAGGACGCATGGAGCAACGACTTTGACAATTCAAACTACTCAGAATTCAACTGGAATTATCAGGGCGGCCTAGACATTACATATCGCGTTTGGTGGAATATCCTAGCTAAAGTAGAATTTTTGTATAATACAAGCAAAAACACAACAGGATACGAGGCAAACATTTACCTTGGATATTCGCATTTTCCAAGCAGCTACAAATGGTTCTAAATAGTTTTGTTTTTTGTAATTAATTATTTGTTTTTTGTGAGATTTTGTATTATATTTTTCCGCCTGTTTACAGGCACTCAGGCTAGGGAGGTACACCCGAAAACAGCTCTCACCGCTGAGCCTGAGTTTTCCTGGTGAGCATTATTAACATTTTTTTAGGTGAGGAACAGATGGAAAATTCAAATTTTGGGGAGAAAAAAATGAAAAGACAATTGTTTAGTATTTTAATCGCAGCGTTGATTATTTCTTGTGGTGGAGAAACCTCACGACCAGGTGGAAAATCAAATTTTTC
>CAZISX010000080.1:0-2255 GCA_964542005.1 uncultured Spirochaetales bacterium | reverse complement strand
ATGAAAAGATGGCTGTTCAACAAAGCATTTGAGCAACTTTCAAAAACCTCAGCAGAAGACTTGTTCAACAGTGTTCTGACAGAAATAAAAGATGACAACAAAATTAACGCCTCAACAACTGCTAAAATGCCTGGAACAGAAGAAAAAATTAATTTCAATATGTTTAGAAACTCAGGAGATAAATCCCTCGTTTACTATATGAACGAATCTCCCGCAAAAACAACCGAATGGATAGACCACCTCAACACAGTTCCCGTGAGCTTTTTGTCGGATATAAATTCAGATGTTGACACAATAAAGCCAGAATTAACAATAAAAACTGATAGCATAGTCTATGGAACATTTACGCTCCAGGCAAACGCAACAGATACAAACCTGAAAAATATTTCCTGCAGTCTTATTTTCCCAAAAACCGCAGAAGCGGAAATAAAAACCATTGTGTTAGAAGATCTGAACGATAAAACAGAAACCTTTGAAAACGATATAGACACAACAGTTTATCCGGATGGAAAATTTAGCATTGAGTGTATTGCGACAGATACTTATGCAAATGCAACTACCATAAAAAAAGAGATTTTAATAGCAAACAACAACCCCGTTGAAATTGCTGCATATATGCCAGAACCGCTGCAAAATTATAGCGTAAAAATATATACCTTTGACGAAATGAAATTTGTTAAAGAATTTGTTATCTCTGAAGACTCTGAAGAAAAACTATTATTATATCCAGGACTATATTACTTTGAACTTTCCGGCGGAACATATAAAGCTGCCCTATCAGAAACAACCTTAACCCTAACAGCCAAAATGTATGCTGTTGCAGATATTAAACCGACAACCGGCGCAAAAATTATTTTCACACCAATAACCTCCCTGCAAGCCCTTTACGCAAAAAATAAAGGCAGCATTGATGCAGGAAAAAACGCCTTTAATAAACATTTTTATCCCAATGTATTTGATATTAATACAGTGCCAACAGCTGATTTGAGCAACATAACAAATCCTTCTACAATCTCTTACATTGTACTCGCCGGATTAGAACAGTTAGCACAAAATATATCAATACAACTATCCAGCATTGCAAATAAATATTCAGTATCAACCCTCCTGGATCTGTTTTACAAAGATATTGCCGATGGATTTTTTGATGCAAAAAACAATTCAAATATAATCACTATTGACAGCAACAATATAACAGACCAATTATTTAGATACGAATACGCTGTCGCAGTATCAAACTATATAGATAACCTCAAAATAGAAAATACAGTGATTGATGAAATATTATCAGCAATATCATGTGATTCTAGCACAGAATTATTCAACACGCCTGGAAAATGTTTTGTTCCGGCAGAACTGTCAATTACCGACATCCAGTTTAAAACAACCGACAATTATGATATTTACAACGAAACAAATTACCCATACATAAAAAAAGGCGGGTTTTTCAATCTTTCCTTCAGCCTCAACAACATTGACATAGATCAAGTTCCAATAGCAACAGAAATTGTCAGTGAATATTTCATATCAGAAAAAATAGGTTGCACCGAAACCCCTGACTATCAGAACAATAAAACAAGTTTCACTTGTGAATACAAAATGATGCTAAACGAAATAGCAACACCTGAACTCTCAGAATTCGCATTTAAAATTGAAGCAAGCGATGCAGCAGACAATAAAGCCAGCTCTCTTGACTTGAAAGCTACAACAGATTTTGAAACGCCAAGCTTAACAGTAAACATTCCAGAAAAAGGCTGTTTTATCCAGGACACCATAACATCTTGTAAAGAAATAATTCCTTTTGAATTTGAAGCAAGTGACAATAAAAATTTAAAAAGAGTTTATTATAATCTAGTAAACAAAGACACAGGGTTTCTTGTTACAAGCAAACTTCTTGATACTAAAAATAAATCAGCTGAAATTGACATGAAAAAAGTTGTTGTTCCAACGGTAAATGGTGTTAAAATTGATGGAACTTATGAATTTGTAATATATGCAGAAGACCTTGCTGGAAACATAAAAGAAGTTAAAAAAACTGTAAAAATAGACAATATTCCGCCAGAACTTATCAGCTATGACTACAGTAATTATGGAGGACCATTATACACAACAAATCAAACAACTCTGAAAATGTCTGTGAAAACAAAAGATAATACTTTTGTAAATAAGATTTTTTATATTATTGAAAACATAGAAGTTGAAGTTCCACATTCTAATGGCAACGCTGATTTTGTAATTGATTTGAAAAAACTAGC
>CAZISX010000079.1:13001-17991 GCA_964542005.1 uncultured Spirochaetales bacterium | reverse complement strand
CCTGACAGGGGTTACAAAGTTTTCCAAAGTGAGTATTTTTTCTGAGCTGAATAATTTATATGACATCACAACGCACCCCGATTACAGCAAAATTGTTGGAATTACAGAGGACGAGATTAAAAAAGAGTTTCAAGATTATATAAAAATAGCGACAGAAAAACTTAAAATAACAGAAACTGAACTTTTTTTACAGCTTAAAATTTGGTACAACGGTTATTCGTGGAATAATGTTGACAGGGTTTATAATCCCTTTTCTTTATTAAGTTTTTTTGGAGCAAATGAGTTTAAAAACTACTGGTTCGCAACCGGCACGCCGACTTTTCTAGTCAATTTTATAAGAGATAACGGCGTAACGCCGGAGGAACTGGAAAAAACAGAGGTTGATTCAATCTTTTTTGACAAGTTTGATTTGCGAGAGATGGATATAAAAGCTCTAATGTTTCAAACAGGTTATCTTACAATAAAAGAGAAGGATGAGGACGGGTTTTTTATTTTAAATTATCCGAATAAAGAGGTTCGAGATTCGTTTTCCGGCCATCTGCTCTGCGGTTTATCGGGCAAAGAAATCAGCTCGACCGGTCAGATAACAAAAAATCTTCTAAAATCGTTAAGAAGCAATAATATCACAGATTTCCAGAAAAACATAAACGCTCTTTTTTCCTCAATTCCGCATCAGATTTTCATAAAAAATACAGAGGCCTACTATCACTCTTTGATTTTTCTGATTCTGAAGATGATTGGGATTTATATTGAATGCGAGGTTTCAACCAGTGAAGGCAGGGTTGATGCTGTAATAAAAACAGATAGTTATTTATATGTTATTGAGTTTAAGATGATGCCGAAAACTGCTCTTGATGCGATTGCTCAAATCAAAGAAAAGGGTTATGCCGAACCTTACAAAACTGATTCAAGAGAGAAATTTATGCTTGGCGTTTCGTTTGACGCAGATACAAAGAAATTTCAGGCCGTTGAGGTTGAAGGGTTTTAGACATGCCTGAATATTTAAATGTAACGAAGATTTATTACTTGTTTTTATTGAAGAGGGATTCCCGTTTTCACGCGAATGATGATGTTTAAAGATAACTTACTGAAATATTTAGGAGATTTAAATGAAAAACAGGTCTGAAATTGATTCAATCTACAAATGGGAAGTTAGTCACATTTTTGCATCAAAGGAAGAGTTTGAGGCAACACTTGCAACAGTAAGGGCTATTATTAGGAAAATACCTGAATATATTGGCAATTTAGGTAAAAAAGTTGAGGCTCTTGAACTGTTGACCCTTATGTATGACGGAACAAGGAAGATTGCATTTCTTTCTGGTTATGCTGACAGAAACCGTGATGTTGATATGGCTGTTTCTGAAAATCAGGAGCTTGTTGGCAAGGTTGAGGATATATCTTCACAGTTTGCGGCTTCCACAAGTTTTGTTGAGCCTGAGTTTTTGTCTCTTGATGCCTCAATCATTGAGTCATACATGCAAGATGTTGATTTTTCTAACTATTCCCGCTATTTTGAATCAGTTTTAAGAAACAAGCCACACACACTTTCAAATAGTGAAGAGAAGATTCTCGCAAAATACTCAGCAATCCATTTTGCAGATTATGAGATTTATTCAACTTTTACATCAGCAGATATGCCGTTTCCTGAAGTTACACTTAGTGATGGAACCAAAATAGAGGTAAACACTTCTAATTATTCAGTTTATCGTCAGTCAAACAACCGAGCTGACAGAAAGATTGTTTTTGACGCTTTCTGGCAGAATTATGGGAAATTTGGCAACTCTTTTGCAAAAATGCTTCACTATCAGATAAAGCTTTATTCTGTTAATGCAGATATTAGAAACTTCGGAAATTCTCTTGAAAAAGCACTTAACGGCACAGAGATTCCTGTTGAGTTTTATGGTAATCTTACTAAAAACATTAGAGAAATTCTCCCATCACTGCATGAATATCTTAGACTTAAAAAAGAGATTTTGGGCATTGATGAGCTTGGTTACCACGATATTTACGCATCGCTGATAACATCATCCGTTAAAAGGACATTCGATTATGAAACATCGTGCGCTCTTATTGAAAAATCAATGGCTCCGATGAGTGATGAATACAAAAACGCACTTTCTGAAGGGATGAAACCGGGAAGCGGCTGGGTTGATGTTTATCCAAATAAGGGAAAAAGATCAGGTGCTTACATGTCTGGTGAGGTTTATGGCGTTCATCCTTTTGTTCTTTTAAACCACATTGATGATTACAACTCAGCCTCAACGCTGACCCACGAAATGGGACATGCGATGCATTCCTGGTTTTCCAACAAATATCAGCCTTATCAAAAATCGCAGTACACAATATTTGTTGCTGAAGTTGCCTCAATCTTCAATGAAATCATGCTGATAAACACTTTGATTGATGAGGCTGAGGATGTTGAGGAAAAGAAGTTTTTAATCAACCATTTTATAGAAATGATAAGAACAACAATTTTCAGACAGATGCAGTTTGCAGAATTTGAGGATAAGATTTACAAAAAGGTTGAAAGCGGCGAATCTTTGACTCCTGATTTCTTGAATGGTGAATATTTACAAACACTTAAAGATTATTATGGAGAAGAATCAGGTGTCATAAAAATTGATCCTCTCTATTCGGCTGAATGGTCTTTTATTCCTCATTTTTACTACAATTATTATGTTTATCAATATGTTGTAGGTTTTATTGGAGCTCTCTATCTGGCTGAAAAAGTTAGAAAAAAAGAGATTCCTGCAGCTCAGTATATTGACGGATTTTTAAAAGCAGGTTCTTCAAAACCGCCTCTTGAAATCTTAAAAGATGCAGGTGTTGATATGATGTCGGAGGAGCCTTATTTGCTTGTCGGAAAAATTTTCAGGGAAAAGCTGGCTCTTTTAAAAGAGATGGTTTACGGAGGAAATTAGTTTGAATAATCATACATGGCATCCGTGCTCGCAGATGAAAGATTATGAGTCGTTTGTTCCACTTGAGATTGTCCGCGCTGAAAAAGAGATTCTCTACACAGCTGACGGCAAAGAAATAATTGATGCAATTTCAAGCTGGTGGTGCAAATCGCTCGGTCACAATCATCCTGAAATTAAAGAAGCTGTTTATGCCCAGATGAATAAATTTGAGCATGTGATTTTAGCAAACACAACTAATCGGGTTATTGAAGAGCTTTCAGAAAGGCTTTCTTCGTTTTATCCTGAATTGAACAGAGTTTTTTATGGTTGTGATGGTTCTACAGCTTTAGAAATTGCGGTCAAACTGGCTCTTTTCGCACAAAAACTTTCCGGCAAACCTGAAAAATCTAAATTTATGGCACTGGAAAACGGTTATCACGGCGAAACAGCATTCACACTTGGATTAAGCGATCTGGGAATTTACAAAGATCCATTTAAAGAGATTCTTCCTGATGTTGATATGATAGGAAATATTCCTTATATTTCCGGTTCAGACGATCCTTTGTGGAATAATGCAGATGCTTCATGGGCTGAGATTCTTCCTCAGCTTGAAAAAAACAAAGATTCCTTAGCAGCAATAGTTGTTGAGCCAATTGTTCAGGGAGCGGGCGGGATGATGATCTACAGTCCCGATTTTTTGAAGAAGTTAAGTGCTTGGACAAAAAAGAACAATGTTTTTCTGATTGCTGATGAAATTATGACTGGGCTTGGAAGAACAGGGACAGCTCTTGCTTCGTATCATGCAGGAATTACTCCTGATATAGTATGTCTTTCAAAAGGGTTGACAGCGGGCTGGCTTCCAATGTCTGCGGTTCTTATCAAAAATGATATTTATTCTCTTTTTTATGATGACTACGAAAAAGGAAAAAACTTTTTACATTCAAATACTTACGCTGGAAACGCCCTAGCTGCCGCCGCCGCATTGAAAGCTTTGCAGATTTATGAGCGGGATAATATTTTTGCTTATGTTAATGAGATAAGTATAAAAATGAAAACACTTATGACAAATGTTTCAGAGGAGACAAAAATACTTAAAAATATCAGGTGTATAGGCGCAATTTGTGCTGCTGATATTATTTTGCCTGACGATTTTAAAGGGAAAAGAATAGGATTTGAGGTGTATAAAAAAGCTGTTTCAAAAGGGGCGCTGCTTAGACCTCTTGGAAATACAATTTACTGGTTTCCACCATTAAACAGCCGCATGGAAATCCTTGAAAAAATTGCAGAAATAACCAGAGAGTCACTTAATGAAGTATTTTCAGGCAAAATACTAAATAAAACTTGACATTATTTCTGTTTTACATATAAATTTTCTGGCTTTTGATTTTTTGTAATACTAACAAAGGAGGGTATTTTGGCTCACCACAAATCGGCAAAAAAAAGAATAAAAACCAATGCTAAGAGAAGACTTTACAATCGTTCGATAAAGTCAAGAGTTAAAACTTATGTTCGTTATTTTACAGAGTCTCTTGAAGATGCTGCAAAAAAGACTGACAGAAACGAAGAACTCAGAGCATCAGTTGAGGAAAAATTAAGAACAGCAATTAGTGAACTTCAGAGATCAAGTGGAAAAGGCGTTCTTCATCAGAACACTATAAGCAGAAAAGCTTCTAGACTTACACTTGCTTTTAACAAAGTTTTCAGCAAATAGTTAGCTGTCTTTCCGACATGTTTTTATCGGGCATAGAGTAAAATCTATGCCCTTTTTTTTTAGGGAGATAAACTATGAAATATTCACTTATTCTTAAAAATATATTGGAAATATTTACCGCTGACAGCAAAAATCTTGTAATTAGCGGGGGAAATCTTCTTGTTGCTGTTGATGAATCCGGCAGGATAGCTTTTATTGGTAAGGAATCTGATTTTGAAAAGCTTAATCCATCATGGCAGCACAATTTTGCATCAATCATTAAAGATGCTGGAAATCGTGTTTTATATCCAGGACTTGTTGACAGTCATACACACATAGTTTTTGCAAAAACCAGAGAAGAGGAGTTCGCTCTTAAAGCTAAAGGTGCAACTTATGAAGA
>CAZISX010000079.1:9842-12991 GCA_964542005.1 uncultured Spirochaetales bacterium | reverse complement strand
ATTGCCTCTGCTGGCGGAGGAATTTTAAACTCAGCTAAAAAAACAAACGAAGCAACGCTGGAATCAATCTATATTGAATCGAGAAAAAGAGTCCTCCAGGCAATAAGCTACGGAATTACAACAATTGAGATAAAATCAGGATATGCTCTTACTCTCGAGGGCGAATTAAAGCTTCTCAAAGTTATCAAAATGCTTAAAGATGAATTCCCGATAGAGATAGTTTCCACATTTCTTGGTGCTCATGCTTATCCTACAGAATACAAAACCAATCATGATAAATATATTTCAATATTAAATGAAGAGATGATGCCAAGGATAAAAGAAGAAAATCTTGCTGAATTTGTTGATGTTTTCTGTGAGGAAGGCTATTTTTCTCTTAAAGAAACTGAAACAATTTTTAAAAAAGCGAGTGAGCTTGGCTTTGGATTAAAGCTTCACGCAGATGAGTTTAACGCTCTTGGAGGAACAGAGCTTGCCGCTGAAATGGGTGCTGCAAGTGTTGATCATCTTGAAGAGGTGACAGAAAACGGAATGAGAAAAATGGCAGAATCAGGAACAGTTGCCAATGTTTTGCCTATAACTTCTGTTTTCTCAAGACTTCCTTTTGCGCCTGCCAAAAAAATGATAGAAGCTGGCGTTACAGTTGGGCTAGCAACAGACATGAATCCTGGCAGCTGTATGTCTGGATTTCTTCCACTGGCAGCAAGTCTTGGCTAGACACAGCTTGGTCTTTCGGTTGAAGACTCGTTAAAAGGGATAACAATAAATGGAGCCAAAGCTTTAAAAAGAGATCGAACAAAAGGTTCCCTCGAAATTGGCAAAGATGCTGATTTTATAATTATGAATGCTGATTCATATATTTATCCTGTTTACCATTTTGCACACAATCATGTTCGGGAAATCTATGTCAAAGGAAAGATTTTTTCTTTTAAATAATTATGAAAAACTCAAAAAAAGGAAGGATTTATGATACCGTTTAAAGCCGCATTAGAGATTGCTTTATCCAGGGCATTAAAAATTAATGTGTGTGAAAAAGCTGTTTTGATGAATTCTATAAACAGAGTTCTTTTTTTCGATGTCAAAAGTGATAGAGAATTGCCTCCATATAACAGGGTTGCTGTTGATGGATATGCAATAAAGGTAAAGGATTTAGATAACAAATTAAAGGTTATTGAGACTGTTCCTGCAGGCTATAAACCTGTTCATACAGTGCTCGATGGAACCTGCATAAAAGTTATGACCGGAGCTATGATGCCTGATGGTGCTGAGATGGTTGTGATGGTAGAAAACGCTCTTTTCTCAGATGGATTTGTCTCTTTTGAAATTTCAGAAAAAGAGAAAAAATATGTAAATTTTTCAAAAAAAGGCGAAGATATTGGATCTGGCGAAACAGTTTTATCCGCAGGAACACGGGTTTTGCCCAAACACATTGCAACACTCAGTTCTGTTGGATGTTTTGAGCCAATGGTTTCAAAAAAGCCGAAAATCGCAATTATTGCAACAGGCGATGAGATTATCGAGCCGTGGCAGAAGCCTGAAATTCAGCAAATCAGAAATTCAAACAGTTATTCACTTATTACCCAGTGCGAAAGAGCTGGCGCAGAGGCGAACTATTTTGGGATAGTTTCTGACAAATTTGAGCATATTGATTCAATCTTTCAAAAAGCTGTGCAAGAGGCTGATATTATTCTGCTTACCGGTGGTGTCTCAATGGGCGATTTTGATATTGTTCCTGATGTTTTAAAGAAAAACAACTTTGAAATTTTGTTTGATTCTGTTGCTGTAAAGCCTGGAAAACCTACGACTTTTGCTGTAAAAGAAAACAAATTTGTTTTTGGAATGCCAGGAAATCCTCTTTCAACTTTTGTTGTGTTTGAGCTTTTTGTCAGGCCTTTTATCGCTAAAATGGTTGGTGATTTAACAAAAGAAAAGAGAATTATTCTTCCTCTGGGAAAGTCGTTTATAAGAAAAAGAGAAGAGTGGGTACCTGTTAAAATTGAAAACGGAGTTCTGTTTCCAGTTAAAGTTCACGGTTCAGGTCACTTTCTTGCGATAAATGAAGCTGACGGATTGTTTCCTGTGGAGGCTGGCGTGTCTGAGGTTTTGCAGAACACAATGGTTGAAATTAAACTTATTTAGTAAAAATAAGGAGTTATAATGCATAATGAATGGATGGAAATTCTTGATTGGATAACAGAATCATCGTACAGTGAATCAGCTAAAAAACATCTTAAAATGCAATATCCTTTCTCAAAAGATGACGCAGAAAAAGAGTTTGCAATGATGCGTGAGGCTGAAACCTCTTCAAAAATCGGGATTGAACTTTCAAATTTTGGTCTTGACCGGATTTACTCTGTAATTCTTGCTTTTGATAAAAACGAATCTCTTGAACCTTCAGATTTTCGATCTCTTGGTGATTTTTTAGGAGATATGAGAAAAGCGAAGGATTTACTAAAAAAAGAGACATGGATACGGGAGCTTTTCACGCTTTTTGAAGATATTGAGATGGATATTAGTCTTGAAATGATTATAAAACAGACAATCACCGAAAAAGGTGAAGTCAGCTCCCAGGCAAGTCCTGAGCTTGCAAAAATAAGAAAGCACCTCAAAGATACCCACAACTCTATTGGCGAAAAGATAAAAGATGTTGTAAAATCGCCAGAATATGCTGAAATGATGCAGGATGACTACTTTACTGTCCGCGATGACAGATATGTTCTGCCATTTAAATCTTCATACAAAAAACAGGTTAAAGGTGTAATTCATAACTACTCAAAAACAGGTCTTACAGCATTTTTAGAACCAATGTTTCTTCTTGATTTAAATAATAATTTAAGCCTCTTAGCACAAAAAGAGCTTGAGGAGATAATTAAAATATTAAAAGAGTTAAGATGTGAGGTTTCAAGAAAACTTGAGTATGTAAAACATATAGCAAAAATTGCGCTTCATCTGGAATCTCTTCAGATAAAAAATTTCTGGATGAAAAAATATAACTGTACTATTCCTGAGTTTTCAGACGACAAAATCTATATTTCAGAAGGGTGGTATCCTCCGGTTTTTATGAAACTTGGAGATAAGACTGTTAAAAATGATTTTTTCTTTAAAGAGAAAGAGAAGATTATGGTTATAAGCGGGCCAAACGCTGGTGG
>CAZISX010000079.1:6389-9832 GCA_964542005.1 uncultured Spirochaetales bacterium | reverse complement strand
ACTGTTGCTCTTAAAACATTTCATGCAATCTCCGAGCTTGCAAGAAGAGGTTTTCCTGTTCCGGCAAAAGAGGTTAAAATTCCTATTTTCAAGAATATTTACATGGTGTTAGGCGATCATCAGGATGCGATGGAAGGCGAATCAAGTTTTTCATCTCATTTGAAACAGCTTTCAAAAATTTCGTGGGAAGCTGAAAAGGATTCTCTTGTTCTTATTGATGAAATAGGAACAGGGACAGATCCTCTTCAAGGTGGAGCAATAAGCCGTGCATATCTTGAATTTATTAAGGAAAAAGGTTGTGTCACGATTGTAACAAGCCATTTGGCCGAGGTCAAATCTATAGCTTTGGAAGATACAGCGTTTATTCCTGTTGCGATGGGGTTTGACGAATTAAAAGAGAAGCCGACTTATCATTTTATATACAATCTTGTTGGCGGCAGCAATGCGCTTGCACTTGTAAAAAAGGTTGATTTTCCTACAAGTTTTGTGCGGAAGCTTGAGAAGCTGCTTCTTACGAAAAATGAATCAATTGAACCTCTTATCAATCGTCTTAAAGCAAAAGAGACAGAGATGGATGCTGAGAAAAAAAGCATTGATGAACTTAAGAAAGTTCTTCTTGATAAAGAAAAAGAGGCCGAGGATTTAAGAAAAAGACTTGCTCAGAAAGAGAGAAATTTTGAGGAGGAAAGACTTAAATCTTTGAAAAAATTGATGGATATGGAAGAGGCAGAGCTTAAAAAAAGACTTGCAGATTTTGATGTTAAAAAAGGTGCGGAACGAATCTCAATAATTAAAAAAGAGAAGGAGTCAATTGAGCAGGCAATAAACCGTGAAAAAGTGAAAAAAGATACAACAGAAGGGATTCCTCTTGATGAGATAAACGGGAAGCCTGAAGAGACTGTTGTTTATGATAAGTTGATGAAAATAAAGGGTATTTTGAAATCTATAAAAGGCAAAAAAGCAGAAATCAGTGTCTCTGGAAAAATCTACTCTGCTCCGGTTGAGCGGCTTCTTGTAATTGATGAAAAAGTGAAAAAAACTGTTTCGGCCAAAGAACACCACACAAGCAGCAAATTTTCAGAAAAAGTTGATCTCAGAGGAAAATACACGGATGAGGCAAGAGATATTGTAGAAAGAGCTGTGGACAGCGCATTTGTCGGCGGAGCTTTTTCTCTAACTGTTGTTCATGGCCACGGCACAGGAGCTCTTAAAAAATCAGTCAGAGAGTTTCTCGAAGCACTTTCAAAAAAATACCCGATGATTATAGAAAAAGCATCTCAGGAAGAGGGCGGAGAAGGGGTAACTATTGTGAGATTTGATCGGTAGAATATCGAACGATTCAGGTTAAATAATTAGAATTGAGCAACCGCCGCTGGAGCCTGATGGAGCCGGTGTGACGGAAGTGTCGGTGTCAGAGGTTGATGCTGTATTGTCTGAGTCTTTTTGAGGTGTTACAGCATCGGCATCAGATTTAATCTCGGTTTCTGCTGTTTCATCATCCTTAGATTCTATGCCTAAGCATTTGTTTATAAATTCAATACAGTTATCACTCACACATTTTGAAAATTCTGCTTCAGCTACGCCGGAACATTTTGAACTCATGCACTGTGTTAGAGGATCAAAATCTTTTTGCGCATCAAGCGTTCCTTCTCTTCGGCAGCTTTTTATACATTTTTCATCATTGGGTTGGCAGTTATCAAGGCAAAAATAGATGTCAGAGCAGAGCTTGTTGCCTGAAGTTGGCAGATCTGTCTCAATAATATCGCCGGTTTTTTCATTAATCCAGTCAATAAATTTGGCAATATTTGTGTTGACACCATAGCTTCCTTCTTTTGCACACCCCTCACCCCAGCTTACAATTCCAAGCTGCTTATAAACACCATTATCATTTAGAAAAATCGGCCCGCCAGAATCGCCCTGACAGGAATCTTTGCCATCTACAATTCCGGTACAGATATTTGTTTCATTTACCTGAGTCTGATATGCGCCCTGACATTCAGCTAAAGAAACCACGGGAAGCTCTGTTTCATAGAGATCAAGCGGAAAATCAGGTCCGCCATCCTGAAAAAAGCCCCATCCTGCAACTTTAACAATCGTGCCAGAAGCTCCAAGTCTTTCAAGTTCAGATAGTGCAACAAGAGAAACTGGTTTTGTTGTTGCTGAGTGTTCGAGTTTAAGTAGAGCAATATCATTGAATTTATCCGAGAAGGAATTTACATATTTTTCGTGAACAATTGCCTGAGTTATTTTAATTGATTCGCCACCTTTTGTATAATTATTTGTTCCAAGAACAACAACAATATTCATGGGATCAACTTGAATTTTAGGTAATTCAGTGACGCAGTGGCCAGCCGTAAGAATCCAGTCTTTGTCAATCAATGTTGCACCGCAGAACTGGCCGGCTTTAGCGTCAGTTAGAGCCGCCATCCAGCCATAAACTTCTGTTGATTGCTTGCCATTTACAATATAGCTGATATTATTGGGAAATTCGTAACTTTCCTCTGGATAGGCATAGCTTAAAATGCAAAAAAGAAAAGCTGTAAATAATAAAACCTTTTTCATAAAAACCTCCTTAATTGGAAAAAATACAACAACCGGCAGTTATTGTATTAGAAATGATTGGAAATACAATAGAATATTTTGAGTCTGTTATTTGTTTTTAACGGTAAAGGTAAATCCATTCTCCGCCGTACCTATTTCAATAATAGCACCATCAATAATCTCATTTTTCAGGATTTTGATTGAAAGCGCGGTCTCAATATTTTTTTCCAAAAATCTTCTGATTGGCCGTGCGCCGTATTCAGGCTGATAGCTTTTTTCCATCACAAGTTCTTTCGCTTCAGGCGTTAATTTCAGCTTAATTTCCTTATCTTTCAACCGATTATTAAGGTCTGAAAGCATAATATCAATAATTGCAAAAAGTGATTCTTTTGCGAGCGGGTTGAAAATTATTGTATCATCAACTCTGTTCAAAAATTCGGGTCGAAAGCTTGCCTTAACCTTATTCATAACAAGTTCGTGAACCTTTTCATTTTCTGCGGAATTGCCTTTTAAATATTCGCTTCCGATGTTGGAAGTCATTATAATTATTGTGTTTCTAAACGATGCAGTTCTTCCCTGATTATCGGTCAGCCTGCCATCTTCAAGAATCTGGAGCAGGATATTGAAAACATCGGGATGTGCTTTTTCAATCTCGTCGAGAAGAATTATTGAGTAGGGTTTTCGTCTCACAGCCTCGGTCAGCTGGCCGCCTTCATCGTAGCCAATATAGCCCGGAGGCGCGCCAATTAATCTGGAAACCGAGTGTTTTTCCATATATTCGCTCATATCAATCCTGACCATGTTTTCTTCGCTGTCGAAAAGAAGATAGGCAAGTCTTTTC
Organism: uncultured Spirochaetales bacterium; assembly: GCA_964542005.1. Classification (GTDB taxonomy): domain Bacteria; phylum UBP6; class UBA1177; order UBA1177; family CALOFP01; genus CAZISX01. The sequence continues at coordinate 6,450 of CAZISX010000079.1, read as the reverse complement.
GCGAGCTCGGTTTTTCCGACACCGGTAGGGCCTAGGAAAATAAAGCTGCCGATTGGTCTTT
>CAZISX010000079.1:5039-6379 GCA_964542005.1 uncultured Spirochaetales bacterium | reverse complement strand
TTTTGGATCTTTTAACCCTGCTCTTGAACGGAGAATTGATTCTGTCACAGATTCAATCGCGTGATTCTGGCCGACAACCCTTTCCTTAAGTTTTTCCGGCATTGCAAGGATTTTTTCCCGCTCGCTTTCAATCATTTTTGAAACAGGAATCCCAGTCCATTTGCTCACAACTTCGGCAATTTCTTTGTCTGTCAAGACTTCTGAAATCATCCGGCCGGCAGAATCGCTATTTGATAGTGCTGCAAGCTCTTTTTCAAGCGTAGCAAGGCGGCCGTACTTCAGCTCTGCAACACGGCTAAGATCATAATTTCTCTCAGCTTTTTCTATATTGAGTTTTACCTCCTCAATCTCGGTTCTGATGTTTTTAACCCTGTCAATGGATTTTTTCTCCAGCTCCCATTTTGAGGCGTTTTGGGTAAATTCATCTCTAATTTCAGCAAGTTTCTTCTTCAACTCATCAGCTTTTTTCCTTGACTCAGCATCATTTTCACGCATCAGTCCATTAAGCTCAATCTCTATTTGCATCATTTTTCGCTTCATATCATCTAATTCAGCCGGCATTGAGTCAATCTCAGTTCTCATCATTGCGCCAGCTTCATCAAGTAAATCAATAGCTTTGTCAGGTAAAAATCTGTCTGTTATGTAGCGGTTTGATAAGGTTGCAGCAGCAATAATCGCGGAATCTGAAATTGTTATACCGTGATGAACCTCAAACCGCTCCTTCAAACCGCGCAGAATCGAAATTGTATCTTCCTCTGTTGGTGCAGAAACTAAAAGCGGCTGGAAACGGCGTTCCAGAGCAGCATCTTTTTCAATATATTTTCTGTATTCATCAAGCGTTGTCGCGCCGATACAACGAAGCTCGCCGCGGGCAAGCATAGGTTTTAACATATTTGCAGCATCAAGCGCACCGTCAGTCCGGCCAGCCCCGACAATAAGATGAAGCTCATCAATAAAAAGGATAATCCGCCCGTTGGACTCTGAAACTGCCTTCAAAACAGCTTTCAGCCTCTCTTCAAATTCGCCTCTGAATTTCGCGCCAGAAATAAGAGCACCCATATCAAGCTCAAAAATTTCCTTATTTTCAAGCGTTGTCGGGACATCGCCTCGGACAATCCGCCTCGCAAGTCCTTCGACAATTGCAGTTTTTCCGACACCTGGAGACCCGATTACAACAGGATTATTTTTTGTTCTTCTCGATAACACCCTGATAATTCTCCTGATTTCTGCATCTCTCCCGATTACAGGATCAAGCTTTCCGTCTCTTGCCAGCTTCACAAGATTTCTGCCAAATTTTGAAAGCGCGTCATAAGTATCTTCAGGCGTTTCTGATTCAACTT
>CAZISX010000079.1:2549-5029 GCA_964542005.1 uncultured Spirochaetales bacterium | reverse complement strand
CTGCGAACCGCGGAAATTTTTAATCATTGCGTTAAGCATATCGAGGGTTATGCCCCACTTCATAAAAAGCTTAGGAACCTCGCCGCCAAGCGATAAAAACCCAAGAAGAATATGCTCGGCACTGATGAATTTATCACCCATATCCTTAGCCTTATTGCCTGAAATCATTATAAGTTTACGAGAATCGCTATTCATCTGAACTTCAGTATCTCCTTCAACCGTTGGCAGTCTGTCAAGCTCGAGCTTAACATCACCTTTTGCTGATTGAATGTTGAGATTTGCCTTCTGAAAAATCATAGGAAGAAGCCCTCCCGACTGTTCAAGCATTGCTTTAAGAATGTGAATCGGCGTAAAATATTGGTGCGATCTTCGATGCGCTTCCTGCTCAGCTGCAATGAGCGCTTCAGAAACTTTTTTTGTGAAATTTTCCATAAAAACCTCCGTTTTGACTCATATTTTTCTAACACAGAATTATATAAGCAGGTAAAAACTGAGTTCAAGGCGCGAGCAGAGTTTAAATAAATAAAGGCTTCTCTCGATGACATTAATTTTGTCTTGTTCTTATTTGGTGTAAGTTTCACCAGCAAAACCGGCGAGATTAAGAGATTGAAAATGGAAAGATTAAATTACGGAACAGCCACAGCCGCTATCTGATTTTGTGTGTAACATATTGTTTTCTGTATCGGTCTCAGAGATAAGGGTGTTATCGTTGTCATAAACCTGGGAATCTGTATCTTCGGTTGTTATAACATCTTCATCTGCCTGCGGAATTACCTGATCTGAATCTGTTGCGGTATCGTTTTCAGCAAGAATATCGTTGTCGCTGTTTGTTAAAACATCGTTGTCAGCTATTGTGTCTGAATCATTTTCTTCTGTTGCGCATGGTTCTTCAACAAGGTTTCCATCGTTGTCTCTTTCAAACTGATAACAGGTGCATTTCTGGTAAGGATCTGTAGAAAATGCTGTAAAAAACTCTTCGATTTTAGCTTCATCTGAGGTTATTCTTGTGTTGATAAGCATGCCAAGAGTTTCCTGTTCAGCAAATGCTGTGTTGCCGGCAAGGCATCCATAAAGCTTTCCTTCTGCAAGATTATAAGTTTGACCTTCCTGCTCAACTACATTTATTGTGCTTGCTCCAATATGGCAGATTTTGCGGATTCCTGCGCCTGATTCGTTAATCTCAAAAGTAACATCATCAACCTGCGTTATAGCTCCGGTATCGGTAAATTCACCCATATTATTTGCTTTCATATAGTTGAGTGTTTTTATTGGAATTTGCATCTGGGTTAGGGTTGCAACTGCCATTTTATCCTGTTCAATCCAGCGGAAATTTCCCTGAATCATTCCAAGAATTGAATCTTCAATTTTAATCCAGTAATTTCTTTTTTTGCCAGCATTGCTGACTGTCGGATCAAACTCTTTTCCGGCCAGAACCATTGTTCCTGTTGCATCGGGGTCAAGAACTGGCTGGGTTATGTTCGGGTTAATTACTCCGTTAAGTTTTACTGATACAAATTCATCCCAACCCGCAACCGGCTTAATAAAGTCTGGATTTTCAAGTGTGCATTCCGCGAATAACGGAATTGCTAAAAATAATGCTGCGATAATTGAAAATTTCATGTTGACTCCTTTGATAAAAAATTATTAATTGCTTCTGCCGCTTTTTTGCCGTGTTCCATTGCTTTTATAACTGTTGCCGCGCCTAAAACTATGTCGCCGCCTGCAAAAATTCCTTTGACCGATGTCTCCATTGTTTCTTCATTTACTATAATTCCGCCCCATCTGTTGACATTTATTTCTTTGGCTGAATTCGGGATTAGCGGGTTAGGGGAGTTGCCTATTGCCATAATTACAGCGTCTGCTTCTTCAATAAATTCAGAGCCTTTTACTACTATAGGTTTTCTTCTTCCAGATTCATCAGGCTCGCCAAGCTCCATTCTGACACATCTGACACCTGTTACCCAGCCTTCTGCGTTTCCTAAAATTTCTGTAGGATTTTCAAGGAGATGGAATTCTACGCCCTCTTCTTTTGCGTGATGAACTTCATCAAGTCTTGCTGGAAGCTCTTTTTCTGTTCTTCTGTAGATTATTTTTACTGTTTCAGCACCAAGACGAAGAGCTGTTCTTGCTGAATCCATCGCAACATTTCCTCCGCCGACAACTGCTACGGTTTTTGGTTTGTAGACTGGGGTTTCTGAGTTTTCCTTATATGCTTTCATCAGATTTACGCGGGTCAGATATTCGTTTGCAGAATAAACGCCGAGCAGGTTTTCTCCCGGAATATTCATAAAATTAGGAAGTCCTGCACCACTTCCCACAAACATTGCGTCGTAATTTTTGGTAATTTCTTCAATTGTAAGAGTTCGCCCGACAATAAAATTGTAGTGGAAATGAACACCCAGTTTTTTAAGATATTCAACCTCTTTTCTCACAATTTCTTTAGGAAGTCGAAACTCTGGAATGCCGTACATCAAAACGCC
>CAZISX010000079.1:2019-2539 GCA_964542005.1 uncultured Spirochaetales bacterium | reverse complement strand
TTTGTCCGCTCCCAGTCAGCAAGAAATCTTTCAACATGACCGATTGAAACAGATAATGCCTCGTTTTTTAAAGCTTTTCCAACCGTGCATTCTTTCTGGCACTGTTCTTCCTGAGGACATACTCTGCCGCAGACAGCAGGCAAAAGATTGCTTTTTTTTATGATTTTAATCCCTTTTTCAAAATCACCTTGAGCTGTTGCATCAAGAAATCCAGGAATATCAATTCCTACCGGACAACCTTTAACACATGGTGCGTTTTTGCACTGGAGACATCTTTTTGACTCAAGAATAACCTGCTCATCTGAATAACCGAAAGGAACCTCTTCCATATTTTTGATTCTTTCTGCCGGTTTTTGTTCTGCCATGTTCTGTTTTGGTATCTTCAATCTTTCTACAGGATTCATCATTCACCTCAAATTGTTATAAGAAAAATAAAAAAACAAAAGATTATTGCACATTTATGAAACAAAATCAAAATTTAGATGGTCTATAGAATTGCTTTTTCTTTCAAATCTTTTAT
>CAZISX010000079.1:0-2009 GCA_964542005.1 uncultured Spirochaetales bacterium | reverse complement strand
CAATTTTACGAGGGAGACACCATGGCTAACAAATTGTTTTTATGTTTTATTGCGGCGATTCTGACCGCAGGTATTTCAATGACTGGCTGTTCTTCAGACAGTAAATCTGGCGGCGGAAATGAAGTGGATTCAGATCTGACAGATGATATGCCTCTTGATGAAGATGCTCCTGCGCCTGTAGACACAGACAAACCGGCTCCAACAGATGCGGACAAACCAGCACCAACAGATACCGATACTCCAGCTCCTGTAGATACCGATACTCCAGCTCCAACAGATACCGACACACCGGCTCCAACAGATACAGATACACCAGCTCCAGATACTGATAAACCAGCTCCAACAGATGCAGACACACCAGTGCCTACAGATTCTGATACACCAGCTCCAACAGATGCTGATGCAACAACTCCGGATGAAGATGTTGTGGTTGTTCCTTGTGAAGCACCTGACGATTTTATGACTCCTTCCGCTGCTTCTTATGTTGCTTACAATTTTGTAGGTAAGATTAATGATCCAAAAGCAACTACAGCTCCTGTTGCTGCAACAACCAAATATGATGCAAAAATAGCTGGCGCGACTCCCAAACTTGATGATGTTGCAAAATATGCAATGAATGATGCCGGCTATGTTGTAGGATATGCTTGGGGCACAAAAAACAATGTAGAATATTCAATGATTTCAACAATTTCATATATTGGGATTGATACTCTTAAAGCTATGAAAGCTGAAGGTAAAACAATTCTTACACTTGATGAAAATGCTAATGCAGGACTTGAAGTCGCTAAGCTTTACTATGATTCAAAATTTACTAAACTTAAAAAAGCCTGCTACATGGCTCTTCCTTATGAAGGCGAGATGTTTGTTTGCACCAACAACAACAAAACTTTTGCAATTGGCGAAACAATCGACACAATGGCAAATTTAAATGTTGCTGATCTCGCCGAAGATCTTGAGCCTGCACTTGCTTATCAAAACGGCAGAATTTGTACTTGTTATGATGATTTAGGCCGCGAAGAAACCTGTGCTGACAAAATGCCTGTTCAGAATGCAACTTTTGAAGCTAAAACAATTGACAACGATCCGAACAAACCATCTTTCCCTGTTATTGTAGATTTAAATAATGACGGAGTTAAAGAGATGGTTATCTCTATTTTTGATGGTTCAGGACCTTTCGGAAGCGGTTATATTTCTATCTATTCTCAGGAAAACGGCGTGTGGTCAAAAGAGACTCTTGCGGGAAGCGATGGTACAAAATTTGCCAATTCAACCTCTATTCTTGATTTAAATGAAGACGGCAGACTTGATATTCTTGCACCGAGCGGTTTCCTTGCATCTTCAAACAGCGGTCAAATGTCATGGTATGAACAGAATGAAGATGGCTCATTTAAAAAACACACGCTTATTAGCGGCTACAAATGGTTCTACCACCACGCAGAATTTGTTGACTGGGATGGCGACGGAATTAAAGATCTTGTAACAGTTGGCGAAGATAAAGGTACTTTTGATGATGGCGAAGCTCATCTTCAGTGGTTTAAAGGTAACACAACTGCAGACAGATTTGACAAAACTCCGATTACTCTCAATGACGGACTTGGTAGTATTCCAACAGTAAAAGATATTGATAATGATGGAGATCTCGATATTATGAGTGCCCAGTTTTTTGGTGCTGGAGCTAACGAAATCGAATCTTTTATCTGGTATGAAAGAATTGGAACAGATATGACAAAAGCTGCATCATTTACAAAACATGTGATAAATGGCGATTCCGGCAGATCAATTCAGCTTTCAATGATTCCAGACCTTTGCGGAGACGGAGTAGCTAGAGCTGTTGGTTCAAACCATGAAAATACGAAAAAAGATTCAGCAAATCCTCATGAAGCAGTTTACCGCTTCTCTACTCCTACAGATCCAAAACAGCCTTGGGCAAAGATAAGAATTTCCGAAGGTATAAAATCTGTTGGATATGTTGGCTCGTTCTATCAGGGCGCACCTGGCGTTTTCGGTTG
>CAZISX010000078.1:17984-18363 GCA_964542005.1 uncultured Spirochaetales bacterium | reverse complement strand
CCTGCTCAGCAATGAATTTCTCTTTATCAGTTGCTGCTGCAAGCTCTTTTGCTTTGAGAATTTCAATCGCACCTTTTGCGCCCATAACTGCGATTGCAGCTGTCGGCCACGCATAGTTGAGATCGCCGCGAAGGTGTTTTGAACTCATAACAATATATGCACCGCCGTAAGCTTTTCTCATAACAACAGTAAGTTTTGGAACTGAAGCTTCTGAATAAGCGTAAAGCATTTTCGCGCCGTGCTTGATTACGCCGCCGTATTCCTGGGATGTTCCAGGTAAGAATCCAGGAGTATCAACAAAAGTAATAATCGGAATATTGAAACAGTCGCAGAAACGGATAAAACGGGCACCTTTCATTGAGCTGTTAATATCGAGACA
>CAZISX010000078.1:10804-17974 GCA_964542005.1 uncultured Spirochaetales bacterium | reverse complement strand
GGCTCTTCTGTGTTGTTTGAAGGGAGGTAGCTTATAAGTTTTTTAATAGATTCAAGCGATTCAACCTCTGTGTCGTGTGAAAAGTGGGCAACGCCTGATTTCTGCATGTGAACAACAGCACCGCCAAGCTGATCAACTGTTACATCTTCGTGTGTAACTGTTTTTACAACTTTAGGGCCAGTGAGAAACATGTATGAATTTGTGTTTGTCATAAAAATAAAATCGGTTAATGCAGGGCTGTAAACTGCACCACCGGCACAAGGTCCGTAAATAGCTGAAATCTGAGGAATAACGCCTGAAGAGAGGGTATTTCTTTTGAAAATTTCGCCATATCCGTAAAGTGAGTGGATTCCTTCTGGAATTCTAGCACCGCCTGAATCGTTAAGACCGATACATGGAGCACCAACTTTAAGGGCCATATCCATAATTTTGCAAATTTTAGAAGAAACTGTTTCACCGAGAGAACCGCCAGTAACTGTAAAATCCTGAGCAAATACAAATACTTTTCTACCATCAATTGTGCCATATCCGGTTACAACCGCATCACCTAATGCTGAGCCTTCTTTTCTGTCGGAACGAAGAGAATCAACCTCATCAAAAGAATGATGATCAAGAAGTTTTGCAATTCTTTCTCTTGCTGTTAATTTTCCGGTCTGGTGCTGTTTCGCGATTCTTTCTTCACCGCCGCCAAGTTTTGCCTTCTCTTTTCTTGCCTGAAGCTGCGCTAATTTTTCCTCAATAGTTACCATTGATCAGATCCTCCTAAAAGATTATTTGATGTATAAAACTGACCATCAATTACTCAAAAAGACTCAATTTATATAGGCGATTTTTCTGTCATTTGCAAGTTATATTATCATTTTCTATCAACATATCTGCAATTTTTTCAAGCTCATCTCTGAAATCATCAAAAAGTCTGATTCCCTCTGCCACCAGTTTTCTGATATTTTCAGGACTTGCATCGTCAATATCAAGAGAAATATCATTTAGCTCAGAATTAACTCTCAGATATTGTTCAGATTTATCAACAGCATCAAAAAGCTGTTCCATCTGATAATGAATAATCTCGGCAGAGCCGGTCATCATAATATCAACCAGCGGCCTTGCCCATCGCAAAACACCCCAATCTTTAACTTTATCATAAAGATAAGGCCTATTATCAAGTCCTGTCCCCAGAGAAAGAAGTATCATATCTTTTGCTTTGTTCCCAAAATGGCTTCTCACCTCGGCATAAGCGCACATTGCAGGATTGTTTGTCACCATACCGCCATCAATAAGTGTATAAAATTCACCACTAAATGATTTTATCCGCGAAGGCTCAAAATAAGTTGGAGCAGAACTTGTAGCTCTCACAACATCTTTTGCATAAAAATCTTCATCCTTATTTTTTTTTGCAGTGTGGCTTGTGAAAAACCTGGTATTTCTTGCTTCAATATCATAAGCAGGAATAAGGCACGGTTTAATAAATTCACTTATTTTCACATAATCAAGGTAAGAAAAAACAATTTCTTCTAGAGGTTTGGCACTGTATTTTTCATCGTGAAAACCGTCCATTGAAATTAGTTTCCGAAAAATATCATAATCAAAGATTTCACCGCCTCTTTTGATGAATAAATCGACAGTTTCTCTTGCGGAAAACCTTGGTCTTGAATTATCTGCTTTTGAAGGAGCAAGTATCATCGCGGTAATTATTCCGCCTGAAGAAGTCCCTGCAATCATATCAAAATAGTCAGAAATTGAGGCATCATCCCTTCCCGATTTTTCCTTTAGCATAATTTCAAATTTTGCGAGAATCTCTCCCGGAACAATCCCCCTCATTCCGCCGCCATCAATAGACAACACTCTGAATTTACTCATCTGCAGCTCCTTGCAAAAGACAAAACAAGAAAAAAAACATAAATTTTTTCATAAGACCTCTTAATTATTTGTGATTATTGAGGATTATTAATGCGCCAATCTTTAAGTTGTTCAAGGTAGATAGTTCTTATGTCTGATAAATCTTTCTGATATCTAAGCTCCCTAAAATCGGGAAAACTCCACTCAAAAGGCTGGAAAACTCCACCTTTAAATCTGCATGCCAGATCAGCCCAGATTCCGTGATCAAGATAGATTTTATGACCTGCACCTTTTGCGGAAGCGAGGACAACTTTGTGATGATCAATATAACCGGCATCAAGATTTATGATTCTTGCACCATTTTGAGCAAGCATTCTTTCAACCTGATTACAAGCAATTTTCATATCAACAAGAAGCGTCGGAGTCATAAGCTCTTCAAACGAAACAATTCTGCGGTAAAGCGGCGAGCCCATCTCCGGCTCGTAATAATCTGTAACATCGAAAAGATAATCATGCCCATCATAATCAATTTTTCCCCAGCGGGAGATAAGTGCATGCTTTCCTTGAACAAGTGCTTCAGGCAACCTAAAAAGGATTGCGACAAAAAATTTAACAGGTAAAACATCAGTTGTTTGAGCCATAAATCACCTCCAAAGCCTTCTTTGCAATTTCAGGAGAAATACCAAGTGTGTTGACAATATAACAAAATCCTGACTCTCTATCAAGTTTCATTTTCTCATTTTTGCCATCTTTTTTAATTGTCAGCAAATCACCCTGAAAATAGTGCTGGGAATTTCCTATTATTTTTGTCAAAACAGGATAATTCATCATTTCCCAACCAAAGCTCCGTTCCCATGCAACACCAAAATCATCACTTTCAAGAGGATTTATTTTGTATGTCAGTCTATATTTTTTATCATTTCCAATCTCTGTAAAAAGCTCTACTTTTTTTCCCATTTCTTTTGGTATCAGCCTGATATTATTGAACTTTGAAGAATAAAGAAACGGCTCTTCAACAGGAAGAAGCCTCGGCTCAAAAATCTGATAACCGGGATCAAGAAGGAAAAAAGAGTTATTCATAATAATCATAACGCCGCAGTGGGTATCAGCTCCATACCTCCTATCTGCAAGTATTGGAAAAGATTCGACTTTAAACCTTCTAAGAAGCGCAACCAATGAAGCGGTCAGCGAAAAACAGGTGCCGCCTGTTCCAAAATTAAGATAGTCACTCAAAACTTCATCTGGAACTCTTTTCGCACTTTTCGAGGTTAAAACAGCATCTGTTTTATAGATTTTTGTCAGATTTTCGTATGGAAGATGGGAAAAAGCAGCAGAAACAGCATCAATAGCGGAAAAAGAATCAAGCAGAGGATTAATCCCGAATTTATTAAGAAAACTGTAAAAAACAGCCTCATCACTAATTGTAAAAAGAGAATCATGTCTCAATTTTTATCTCATTGTTTTTGACATCAACCTTCGCTTTTCCACCATTTATAAGTGAGCCGAAAAGTATCTCGTCAACAAAAAAGTTTTTAAGATTATCCTGAATAATTCTGCCAACTTCTCTTGCTCCAAACTCTCTTGAAAATCCTTTTTCCGCAAACCATTCATAAGCTTTTTTGGAAACTGTGAGAGTAATGCTTTTTGCTTTGAGCTTTTCGGCAAAATCAGCTATCTCTTTTTTGATAACTCTTAGAATCATCTCTTTTGGAAGATGGTTGAAGGTAACAACCTTATCAAGTCTGTTTCTGAATTCAGGTGAAAAAATCCGGTCAACAGCTTTACCTATCGAGGTTGAATCAATATTTCTCTGGCCAAAACCAAGTTGCGCCTTGCCGATTTCTCTAGCTCCGGCATTGGAAGTCATTATTATTATTATATTTCTGAAATCTGCTTTTCTGCCTGTGTTATCGGTCAGCGTCGCATAATCCATAATCTGAAGCAGCGTGTTGAAAATATCAGAATGAGCTTTTTCAATCTCATCAAGTAGTAAAACTGCATGAGGTGTTTTTCTTACCGCTTCTGTTAAAAGCCCTCCCTCTTCATATCCAACATATCCTGGAGGCGCGCCAATTAATCTTGCAACTGTGTGTTTTTCCTGATATTCACTCATATCAAAACGGTGAATAGGAATTCCAAGCTCAAGTGCGAGCTGTTTTGCAAGCTCTGTTTTTCCAACTCCGGTCGGTCCGACAAAAAGAAAACTAGCAACAGGTTTCTCTTCTCTTCCGAATCCGGCTCTCGATCTTTTTATTGCCTCACTCACAAGCTTTATTGCGCTATCTTGTCCAAAAATCACTTTTTTAAGATTATCTTCTATAAATTTGAGCTTTTCTGATTCGCCGGAAGAGATAGTTTTTTCAGGAATATTTGCTATTTTAGAGACAACTCTTTCGATATCTTTGTTATCAATAATTTTTTTCTCTTTCGCTATGATTCTCGCAAAAGCGCCGGCTTCATCAATAATATCAATAGCTTTATCAGGAAGTTTCCTATCAAAAATGTATTTTGCAGAAAGCTCAACCGCAGCCCGGAGTGATGAATCCGAATATTTTATGCCGTGGTGAGATTCATATTTTTCACGAAGTCCAAGAAGAATTTTGTAAGTTTCATCAATTGTTGGCTCAACTATATCAATTTTCTGAAATCTTCTTGCAAGCGCATGATCTTTTTCAAAAAATTTTCTGTATTCCTCAAAAGTTGTCGAGCCTATAACCTTGATTCTGCCGCCAGTAAGGACTGGTTTTAAAATATTTGCAGCATCCATCGAGCCGCCTGAAACTGCGCCTGCCCCGACAATTGTGTGGATTTCATCAATAAAAACAATAACATTGTCTATTTTTGCAAGAGCATTCAAAACAAGCTTCATCCTCTCTTCAAAATCGCCACGAAACTTTGTTCCGGCAAGCATAGAGCCCATATCAAGTCTGAAAATCTTAGCATTTTTAAGTAGTTCTGGAACATTGCCCTTCGCAATCATCTGGGCAAGGCCTTCTGTTATCGCAGTTTTGCCAACGCCAGGATCACCGACATGAATAGGATTGTTTTTTGTTCTTCTGCACAAAACCTGCATTGTTCTTTCTATTTCAGACTCTCTTCCAACCAGAATTTCAAGCTTATTTTCTCTAGCCAGAGCTGTCAAATCTGTTGTAAAAGCATCAAGTCTGAATTTTTCTTTTGGAGAATCTGTCTCGCTAACTTCATCATTTTCAAAATCATTTCTCATAAGATAATCGTCAGGAAAAGCAGAAATACCATGAGAAACATAGTTAATTAAGTCACTTTTCTCAATCCCTTCCTCTTTTAAATAGTAAGCTGCAAAACTATCTTTCAAATCATAAAAAGCAATCATAACATCAGAAATATAAAGCTCCTTTTTTCCAGCTGAAGCAGCTTTTAATGCAGCAGAATCAATAACTTTTCTAAAATTCAGAGATTGCTCAACCTCGTCTTTTTGTGATTTTGGAATATGTTCTTTAAAAAAAGTTTTAAGATTATCCTTCAAAACCTCAATATCGCCGCCACATGCCAGAATTATATCAGCACCCTCTTCCGAAAAAAGAGAAGCATACAAAATATGTTCAGGAGTCACAAATTCGTGATGTTCCTGCCTAGCTTCATAAAACGCACCTAAAATCACACTGTTAAGTTCATCATTTATTTTCATAACCTACTCCTTCTCAATCGTGCATTTAAGCGGAAACTCGTGTTTTTTCGCCATGTTATGAACAATATCAACCTTGGTTGCCGCAATGTCATAGGTGTAAACTCCTGCAAGACCTTTACCTTTCCGGTGAATGTCCAGCATAATATTTGTTGCTTGTGCTGCAGATTTCTGGAAAACAAAAACAAGAACATCAACAACAAATTCCATTGTGGTAAAATCATCATTAAGCATGATAACTTTATACATATCGGGTTTTTTCACCCGTTCCATTAATTTAAGACCTCTTTCTTCATTTATCTGTGGATTTTTTCTGCCGCTCATCAAAATCTCCTTTTTGCAAAAAATGAAGCAATGTGCTGAATAGATACTTTAGCGGGAAAATCGCAGATTTCAACCCCCGCAGGAATAACTCCGAGGAATTCTTTGCCATAAGACTTTTCAAACATCCTTCTGTCAAGAATCGTAACTGTGCCGCGGTCTGTATTTGTTCTGATAAGTCTCCCTAATCCTTGCTTAAATTTGATAACAGCATCAGGAAGAGTGTAAAGCATAAAACCGCTTTTGCCGGTTTTTTCCTCAAGTTCGGCAATATACCTTTTTATAAAAGGATGGCTCGGAAACCTGAAAGGAAGCCGTGCAATTATAAGGTTTCTGAGAGTTTCGCCCTTAACATCAATCCCTTCCCAGAAAGTATCAACTGCAAGAAGTGAGCTTTCATCGCTTTCCCTGAATTTATTGATTAAAGCGTTTGCCGAAAGTTCTCCCTGCGACAAAATCTCGTACTGATGATTTATCAGTGCGGTTTTAGCTTTTTCCTTATGTTTTATTGAGGTAAAAAGAACTAATGCACCACCTTTTGAAGCTGTTATAAGCTCGCTTATTATCTCAATACTCTGGTCATCAAACCGTGGAGAATTCGGGTCTGAGATATCTTTAGGAATGTAGACTTTCAACAGTTTTTTGTAGTCAAAACAGCTTGGAAGCTGAAGTTTTACAATCTCTTTTTTTGATAACTCAAGCCCTGACTGCTGAAAAAAGAAGTTAAAACTATCCTGCTTTTTCCCTGTTGTCAGGGTTGCTGAAGAAAAAATTATTGAGGGAATTTTCTCATAAAGTTCACGGTTTAAGATTTCCTGAATTGTCAGAGGCGTGATTGAGAAGGAAAATATATTTTTTCTTTTCCGCTCGCCCCACAAAACCTCTTTTTCAGAAACATCCTGACAGAAAAATTTCTCAAAAAATTCACCCATTGAAACAAATCTTTTGATAACACCATTTAAATCTGAGAGATGACTCAAAAATTCGTCATCCTCCTTTGTTCTGAAAAGAGGATCTGATTCAACCTTGCTTTTCATCTCCTTGTGAACCGACTTGAGTGACTCCGTAAAATTCTCAATAAATTCGGTTACTTTACTAAGTCTTATAGAGAGCTCGGTTCTAAGATTATAATCACTTAAATCAATATAATTTTCTGCAAGTGCTGGCAGAGCATTCATAAACTCCGGCAAAATCGAGTTGTTGAAGTAGTGGGAAAAAAGTGCTATATTTTTTGTAAGCGTCTCAAGAGAATTTCTGGTAGAATCCTTAGTAAAATCCATAAGTTTTATAAGAATACCCGATCCCTTTTCCTGAAAATAGAGTCTCTTTAAAAGATAACTTATGCCATA
>CAZISX010000078.1:8577-10794 GCA_964542005.1 uncultured Spirochaetales bacterium | reverse complement strand
AACAGACTCACCAAGAAAGCTTACAGCTGATTTGAAAAGATTATGCGCCTCATCAACAACCAAAACATCATAATTTGGAAGAATTGTGTTTCCTACCTCTTCCTCCATTTTTATTGAAACATCAGCCATTAAAAGATGGTGATTTACAAGAATTATGTGGGCAAAGTTGGCTCTGCGCCGTGCTCTGAAGAAAAAACATTTTTCAAAATATCTGCATTTTGACCTTTCGCAGCTATGTTCATCAGCATTAATCTCAGCCCAGGAATCGCCGTTCATCGAGCTGTTTAGCGAGTGTCTGCTTCCATCGTGAGGCAAATCAAGCCAGTTTTCAATTAATGGAACCAGCATTGAATTATCGGCTTTTGTATCAATTGTTGTCTGGATAGCTGTCTTCCTGAAAATATCAAAACGGCGGAGACAAAGGTAGTTCCCCCTACCCTTTAAAATCACACAATTTATCCCGCCGAGCTCAAGTTTTTCTTTTAAAAAAGGGATATCTTTTTCTATCAGCTGCTCTTCAAGTGCAATTGTCGAGGTACTAATTACAGCTTTTTTCTCTTTATTATCGCGGACATAGAGCATTATTGGAACAAGATAGGCAAAACTTTTACCTGTCCCTGTGCCCGCTTCTGCACAGAGAAGATTTTTCCGGTTAATAGAATCTCCGACTGCGCTGGCCATTGTAACCTGAACTTCGCGGTATTCATAATCGGGAAAAGCAGCTTTAAGTCTTCCTGAATCACCTAAAACATCAATAATTTCAGCACTTGAAACAGGAATATTATCAAATCTTTCGGGAGGAATCCAGCTGACAACCGGCATAATCTTGGAAACCAGATTATCAATAATATAAGAACCAACCCTTTTGTCCGCCGCTATTGCAGCAAGATTAAGGTCAGCCTCTGATGGTCTGATATCGCCTGATGGATGGTTGTGAATTAAAATATCACCTGGGGATGCTGCTTTTAAAACACCGGGAACCATAGAATCGTTGCCCATGGCAAGAAGCATAGCATCACAAACAATGCCATGCGCATCTGTTTTCCCGAGGACAAGAACTTCGCTTCCGCTGTTTTCTCTAATGTAGTGTTGTAAAAGAGGAATTATTTCAGGATATAAGAACTCTTTTGGGCTGAATGCCATTAATTCTCATTAATTCTCGAAATAAGGTCTTTCCCTGCTTTGAAGAAAGGAAGTCTTTTGTTTTCGATTTTAATTTTTTCACCAGATTTAGGATTACGGCCTTCGTATTTGCCATAATGTCTTATTGTAAAACTGCCGAAGCCTCTGATCTCAATTCTCTCTTCCTGAATCAATGCACCAATCATTGCATCTATCATAAGATTTACAAACTGTTCTGATCCTCTTTTTGAAAGTCCACCTTTTTCAGAAATTTCATTAATTAAGTCTGATTTGTTCATTAATTCCTCCTTTATCCTACTAAAATTAGGCAATTACCAAAAGTCTAAGCCTAGTATTATTTAATTATTTTTTTTCATTTAGCAAGAAATTAAAGAGGTTTTTTTTCAAGAAAATCAAGAGACAAGCCGCAGGCGACTCTTTTGGCAACAAAATGAAACGAAGTACAAATTTCTTTTGACTTGACCTTGTTTGTGTATATAATTCCTTGATTTTATTCATTCGTTCAGGTTTTTGAGTTGTTTTTTTTAACCTATAAATAATATAAAACGGAAGAAAGATATGGTACTTAACAAGTTATTTTCATTTTTTACAAGCGACATTGCGATTGATTTAGGAACAGCTAACACCTTGATTTATGTGAAAGGTGTGGGCGTTGTAGCTAACGAACCAAGTGTTGTGGCGTGTATGCAGAAAGATAATCGCGGTGTGAAAACAGTTATTGCTGTCGGAAAAGCAGCGAAAGAGATGATTGGAAAAGCACCGATGAATATTGAGGTTATCAGACCGCTTCGAGATGGCGTTATTGCTGATTTTGAAATTACCCACCAGATGCTGAGGCATTTTATCCGCCACGCCTACAAAAGAAGCACGCTGATTCATCCGAGAATTGCTATCGGCGTTCCTTATGGCATTACTGAAGTTGAAAAAAGAACAGTTCGCGAGGCTGCTCATTCTGCGGGAGCCAGAGAGGTTTTTCTTATTGAACAGCCAATGGCTGCTGCTGTTGGTGCTGATTTGCCTGTAACAGAACCAACCGGAAACATGATTGTTGATATTGGCGGTGGCACAACCGAA
>CAZISX010000078.1:6083-8489 GCA_964542005.1 uncultured Spirochaetales bacterium | reverse complement strand
TGCTGTAAAAATGGTTCTTGAAAACACACCGCCTGAACTTGCGGCTGATATTGTTGATAAAGGAATTGTTCTTGCCGGCGGCGGCGCACTTCTTAAAAATCTTGATATTCTACTTCGAGAAGAGACAAATCTTCCTGTTATTATTGCCGAAGATCCGCTCAAATCTGTTGTTATAGGAACAGGTAAAATACTTGAAAACATTACACTCCTAAAAACTGTATCATTAGTCTGAGTTGTTGCGAAAAAAACTATTACTCTACACCATTATTTTATCTCTTATTTTTTTTATTTTCGCGCCGCATCAACTTATGCAGTGGCGTTACAGGCTTCCGCTTGTAAGAAATCTGAGGATTTTTATAGATAGCGAAACAAGAGCTTTTAAAGAAAGGGTTTCAATTATAAAAGCACTTTACTCTGTCGGCGAACAAAACGAGAAGCTGGAAGAGGAGATTGCACAGCTCAAAGTCTCTCTAATGATGAATGAAGGCGTTAAAAGAGAAAACGAAGAATTAAGTAAACTCTTAAAAATTAAAGATACTTACGCTAAATACACCGTTATACCTGCAAAGCTTCTCAACTACTCATCAACAAACCCGAACATTGTCTACATCTATTTTGCAGAAAAATACAAAAACATTATTTCTCAGCGGGCAACTGTAGTTTCAAGCATGGGGCTGGTTGGACTTGTAACAAGTTTTTCTGAAAACAGTGCAGAAGTCGAGCTTGTTACCTCAAAACAGTTTAATCTCCCTGCAATTTTAGAATCAAGAGAAGAGTGTTCTGCTGTAATCAAGGGAAACGGAACCAGCCTTAACCTCTATTTTCTTGATAAAGTCTGCTCAAAACCATCCATTTCAGGTAAAAAGCTGCTATCTGCAAATATAAGCCAAAATCTCAGTCTCCCATATATTCCGGTTGGAACTATTGGAAATCTTTATGAAGACGAAAACAATATGCTTTTTATGAAAGGCGATGTAACACCACTTTTTAAACAGGGACGGTTGAGCCATCTTTTTATTATTGCCGGAGACAACCTGAAAACTCAGGAAAACGGAAAAGTTGAGGAAAAAGATGAAAAGCTACAGCCTTAAATTTATTTTTTTCATCTCACTTATCTTCCAGTCTTTTTCATTTTTCTGCTACCTTCTGAACTTTTCATCACTTTTTTTCCCGCATATTGCTATATTTATCGGCATAATATCAATGGAAAAATCGGTAAAAAAAAGAGTTGCATCGCTTGGACTGAATCTGCTTCTTTTTCTTCAGCTTTCAGAACCTGCTTCCGCAATTTTTATAACGCTTCTTTTTATCCAGCTTTATTTAATAAATATGCAACTCTTTGATATTACTACTTTTGATGTTCCTGTTGTTGCTTTTATTGCAGCTTTCACATCAAACATCTTCTGCACAATCAACTATGCAATTATGCTCTACATAAATACTGGTAAATTTTTTATTTCAGACAATTTTTTCCATTTTGCTACAAGCTCTATTCTTATAATCATAATGTTCACTCTGTTCAAAAAAAATGTTTCCAGATTTTATATTAGAGATTCATGGATATAACAGATGAGAATTCTTAATCAGCAGGAAGAGGTCAAAAATCTTACCGAAAAATCGAGAATACTTTTCTACATAATTATTGGCTCATTTATCCTTATACTTGCCAGAATCGGCTATCTTCAGGTTGTTGAAGGGGACGAATATATCCAGAAATCAAAAAACAACTTTATTCTGACAGAAAAAATTTTCCCGGCAAGAGGCGATATTGTTTCCGGCGATGGGCAGATTTTAGCGACAACTGTTCCAGCTTTTAAAATCATGCTTATTCCATCTCTTTTTTCAAAAGAAGAGGATTTAAACGAAAATATTATGAGAATGAGCTCTGTTTTATCGCTGACTCCAGCCGAGGAGGAAAAAATAGAAAGAAAACTCTCCGAGTGTGAAGGGCGATGCAGATATATACCAATTATAATAAGAGATGAAATTGATAAAAAGGAGATGCTTTCCATATCGAGCTATCTCACAATAATTCCAGGCATTTACATATCAAGCTCCTACAAAAGAATCTATCCTTTTGGGGAAGCTGCATCCCACATTACAGGCTATGTTTCCAAAATTGCCAAGCCTGAAATGGATGAAAACCCTGCCTATGATGCTGAAAGTTTTACCGGAAAAACAGGAATCGAAAACAGCTACGAAAAAGAGCTTCACGGCTCTTATGGCAAAAACTTCCATATTATTGATTATATGGGAAGAAAAGTCGATTTTCCCGACAAAATTGAGAAAAACCTTCCACCTCTTAAACCTGCAATAAAAGGGAAAACACTTAAAACAAGTATTTTGAGCTATCTTCAGGAAGAGGCTGCGGATGCACTGAAAGATGCGGCTGGAGCTGTAATAGCG
>CAZISX010000078.1:3503-6073 GCA_964542005.1 uncultured Spirochaetales bacterium | reverse complement strand
ATAAAAACAGGAAATATTCTGGCACTCTACTCAAGTCCTGCTTTTGACCCTAACATACTTTCAAAAAGAAAAATTCCAACCTCAATATGGCGTGAATACTCAGAAAGTATCTTAAAGCCGCTATTAAACAAAGTTGTAAATTCATCCTACTATCCAGGCTCAACATTTAAGGTAATTCCTGCCATGGCCGGACTTTACTACAACAAAATTACCCCATCAACAACCCACACCTGCGGCGGCTGCCTTTCGTGGGGAAAAGAGACAAAATGCTGCTGGAACCGCAAAGGACATAAAACAGTCAACCTAAAGAAATCATTAACAGAAAGCTGCGATATCTACTACTACATGCTTTCTCAGGATTTAGGATATCAGCGGCTTGTTGATTTTTCCGACCTTTTCAATGTTGGAAGAGCGACAGGGATTGATCTTTCAGAAGAACAATCCGGTGTTTTACCGACAAGAGAGTGGTTTTTACAGAACTATTCTGAGGAAAAAATCAACAGAGGCTACATAATGAATATGGCAATTGGACAGGGCGACATAAGAATGACGCCGCTTCAGATTGCGGTTTTATATGCTGCAATAGCAAATGAAGGGATAATCATAACTCCCAAAATTGTTGTCGGCGAAATTGAAAATTCAGGCAAAGAAACAATTTATGAGAATGAAGTTTCCAAGGTTTTAGAGATTGAACCATCAATATTTAGAGAAGTGAAAAAAGCACTCTGGGCAGTCACAAATGAAGGCGGCGGAACAGCTTTCAACTTTGCAGACCACACAATTCCTGATGCATCAGGCAAAACAGGAACATCTCAGGTAATCTCAAATATTCAGAAAAAAAAGATAGATATTGTTGAAGAAGACAAAAAACAGATGGCAAATGATGACGCACTTTTTGCAGCATTTTTTCCATCATCATCACCCGAAATTGTAGCAGTTGCGATAATTGAACACGGCGAACATGGCGGTTCTGCTGCTGCGCCTGTTGTTTACAGACTTCTAAAAGCCTACTACCAGAAAGGAAAAATAAAAAGTGATTACGAAGAAAATTGATATTTTTCTGATTTTACCGCTAATCGCAATTATTGCTCTTGGACTGATGACTCTTGCAAGTGCACTTTCCTACAATCCGCAGAAATTTTTTGTACAGGTTCTCTGGGTTGTAATTGCAACCGGCGTTTTTATTTTTACCTCCTACAAAAACAAAAGAATATGGGAAAACTCCTCAATACCGCTATTTTGGGCAAACATAATTCTCCTAATACTTGTTTTAGTAATCGGCAAAAAAATTGCAGGCTCGCAGCGGTGGCTTGACCTCGGATTTATGAATTTTCAGGTCTCAGAACTCTCTAAATTGTCAATAATACTATTTATTTCCTACCGTCTCAACCAGAAACCTAAAATGATGGACGGATACAGAATTTTTGACTTAGTGCCTGAAATACTTGCAGTTTTCGCTACTTTTGCACTTATCTACAAAGAGCCTGATCTCGGAACCGCGCTTCTTGTTGCGATGATGGCACTTGCAATGATAGCAAGCTCAAAGGTAAACATAAAAAGCCTTTTATACCTTTTTATTGTAGTTCTTATCTGCGCACCGCTTCTGTGGAAATTCATGCTCAAACCTTACCAGAAAACAAGAATTGTCGCAATTGTAACAATGCACTCGGAAGAAAACTCAAGTCGAAGCCTAACATCACAATATCACACAAAACAATCAATGATTGCGGTAGGTTCCGCAGGTTTATACGGAAAAGGCTACAAAAAAGGGACACAAAATATACTGAGATTTATCCCGGAACATCACACAGATTTTATATTCTCGGTTTATGCTGAGGAATTCGGATTTTTTGGGATAATTCTTTTGTTTTGCATCTATCTTTTACTTTTTTACAGAATGATAAAGATAATCCCGACAGTCAAAGAAAAATTTTCAGGACTGGTAATTGTCGGCACTTTAAGCCTTCTTTGGATACAGATAGTCGTAAATATCGGAATGGTTACAGGCGTTTTGCCGGTTGTAGGAATCCCTTTGCCGTTTTTTTCATACGGCGGCTCAAGTCTTTTATTAAACAGCGTCCTGATGGGACTTGTCCACAACATAAGCATCACAAGTGTTTATAAAAGATAATTCTGCCTGCAAACTCAGATTAGGTTAAATGCGGATTTCAAGAAGTTAAACTAATTTAATTATTGGAAGTGCTGTAAACATTAATGTTTTTGCCGGTTTCTTTTGCGGTTTTGAGATAATCACTTTCGGTATGAAATCTGAAAAGCTTAATATTGTTGATAAGCTCTGGATTTATGGAAGCAGCGTCAATGTTTGCGATAATAACATCTTTATTTACACCTTCAGCTTTATGTGCCGCTTTTTCTGCATTTTCAACAGCCAAAAGCTGCTCTTCTTCGATTGTTTTAATCTCATTTTTATCGCTTTCAACCTTAACTTTATTAAGGTGAACAGCCAGAATATTGAGATTGTTTTGGACATTTGTAATGTTCATTTCAAGCCTCCGGCAGATGAATAATAACTCTATCATTCATAATAGCACTACAGTCTATTAAAGTCA
>CAZISX010000078.1:0-3493 GCA_964542005.1 uncultured Spirochaetales bacterium | reverse complement strand
AAGCCGATTGTCAATATAATTAATAAAAATAAATAATTACGAGTTTTTTTGAGGAGTTAAGACAAATCGCTAAGTCTTTATTTTTATATGCCTTGTATTCATTATATCCTTTTGTCTCTCAAAGATATATTGAGCTATTCTGTCTTTTTTATCGTCACCAAGATCAAGGAACTCTGCACCTGCCTGAAATATAGCGGCTGCAGATTCACTTTTGTTCGGACTAACTCTTTTTACAACCAGCTTAACCTCTAATTTATTGTCATCAGGAAATATAATTTCTCCGCTATAAACAAGCGGAATTCCATCTCTTTCAGAACTCAATTCATCGTCTGTAAAAAAACCGATTCCCTCTTCACTTATATCAGAAACATCATAGATTTTTTCTCTGCCGCAAATAGAAATCTGAAGATAAAGCATTGAATCAGTTGTTATGCTAAGTCTGTAGGAGCTTCTTCTCTGAATTTTAAATATTCTGACTGGAAAACTGAAAACAAATTTTTCAATTTCTTTATTAAATGAAATAAATTTAGAGAAAAATCCGTGTGGAGCGCCATCTATTTCATAGCTAAAAAGCGCGTAACCTGCACTATCCATCATTTTTATCTGTTCTGTTGAATAAATTGAGTCAACTAATAAAAATAATTGCTCATCCATTCGCCCAATTTTTGAAATAATCCCTGAATAACACTGATTTTCTTTTTGAGGAAGGGTTATGTCGGCCAGAATTCCAAGGTTAACAATCTCTGTTATATTGTTTTTTACAATATTTTCACCATAAAGCATTTCAGCAAAATCAGGAACAGGCTTCCTTTCGAGAAGAAAATTAAAAATGTCCAAACACTTCTCCTTTTTCAAAAAAATCATTGTTATAATACTGTTTTAATAAAAGCTCTGCAACCGCCATATCAAATGGCGTGTCTATGTTGATTCCGCCAAATCTGTCCATAAATAAAGGTGTGTGAATTTTTGAAATAAGTGTTTCCTCTTCAAAAGGAAGATTTTTCAAAAATCCATAAAAAGCTCCGTTTCTGACAAAAACCGCAGCAAGCTCCTGTCTTCTTAACGAGTTGTGTTCATTCATTATTTCGCTGATTCCCGAGGAATCAATATATCGCATTCTTGACGGATGCTCTGATGGCTCGGAATAGGAAACAACACATTTAGAGCCGGTTTCAAGAAAAAAAGCAACTTGTTCATAGTCTTTTTTCCGTCTAAACGGTGTTGTCGGCTGCAAAAGCATAACTGCCTGAAAATCTGACAGTTTTTCATAAATTGGAATAGCATGTCTTACCACATCTATGGTTTTTGAATTATCTTCTGCAAGAGATTCTGGTCTTAAAAAAGGAATTTTTGCCCCATACTTCAAAGATATTTCAGCAATTTCCTCAGAGTCTGTATTCACGAAAACATCTGTAAATTGGGCTGACTGCAAGGCCTGTTCTATTGTGTAAGCAATCAAAGGCTTCCCATTTATTATTCTGATGTTTTTTGCGGGAATTCCTTTGCTTTTACCTCGCGCCGGAATTAAAGCTATAATTTTCATTTTTTTTCCTGAAAAATCGAATGGTTACTGCTTAAAAATATCACGACTTATAATGAGAGAAGTAATTGAATCTATTGCACTTACACTTCTTTTTGTTCTCATTTTACAGATGTTAAAAAAAACAATTGCAGGAATTGCAACACCAAGCCCTACCGCTGTTGCAATAAGAGCTTCCGATATTCCTGACATTACCACGCCAGGGCCGCCTTTCATACTGCCGGCTAAATCAGCAAAAGACTTCATAATACCAAGAACAGTTCCCAAAAGCCCAACAAAAGGGGCGTTGGAGCCGACTGAACCCAGAAAGCTCTGAAACCGTTCCCACTTTTGCTTTTCGACAACCAGTCTTGAATTAATTTTTTCTCTGAAATTTCGCTCACTTATCATGTTTGTGGCAAGAGCGTTTTTCACAAGATCGGCTTCGGAAGAATCGTATCTTTTTAGGGATGAAAGAATCTCCTCTTTTGATTTTGAATGTTCAATATCATTTAAAAGAGATTCTTCATCGCTCAAAAGATTTCTCTTAAAAAAGATAAGCCGTTCAATAAAAAAAGCGACTGTCAGAACAGATAAAAAAAGAAGAATTCCCAGAATTATCCTCGCTGTGTAAAATGCAAAAATTGAAATTTGTGCTGTAATCATAGATTCCTCTTTTAAACAATTGAATACAATGATTTTACTATCATATCAGCCTCAATTTGTAAATTTTTTTTAAAGGTGTATAATCAACGCCCGAAAAGTTCTGTATTTTTAGGAGAAAATTATGGATAAATTGCAAGGTATTGAAAAACTTATTGAAATAAGAGTTATTGATGTAAATAAAAATGAAATTATTTCAACTCAAAGTATTTCACAATCAAGTAAGATAACTTCATCAGGTGTAAAACCACAGACTCCAATAAGAATAAGTTATACTCCCACTGGGTTGAATCTTCCGTTTTATTGTGACGAACCATCTAGTGTTGGTTATCCTAATGGGTATAGGAGAATGTTTTATTTAGAAAATGATTTCAATGATGCTTATTTTGACGTCATGTCAGATTCAATTAAAAAATATGATATTGTATGTAGTGATGATTAAAATTTAATTTTTGAAGATTTAAATTAAAAAAGTCGTTTTATTGCATATGCAATAAAACGACTTTTTTTATTTGAACCTTTTCAATCCATTATTTTTATAATGAATTCTTTGGGTTGTTAATCCGTGTTTAATAGATACAACCATTTCTTTGTTATCTAGGACTAAAACATTTAGTTCACGTCTTTCCATAACAAGACGTATGGGATTTGTGTTTTTATCAAAAGACCAATTCGCTTTGATTGTACGGTTGTTCCATAATTGAACAGATGTTCCATCAGGATTATAACAATACGTACTAATATAAAGAGGGTCGGTTTCTGTAAAATTCCACCATACGCTATCTATAAGTGACCACCAAGCGCTTTCAACCCAAACATATTGAGTCAAATACCATTCAGGAGTACCTTCATCGTACTTGTATCTAAATGATACTTCAACTTTTTTATCTGAGTCTATATTATCCACCACTACTTTTTCTGAAGTAGGTAATGGTAATACTGTACCACCTACGAAAAAACGAAATAAAATTCCTTAAAAAATAAGCCTTAAAAATCCCTAGGGGTTGGACCGCTCGAGTTTTATTTTTTTTATATGATATAATAAATATATTGATCTCTATATTTATTTAATTTCTTATTAAATCAAAATGAAAAAAATAAACAAAAATTTAATTAATTTTTTCTTAATATTATTTTTCTTTTTTACAGGAGTAAATTTTGCAAAAGCAGAAACTATAATAGGAGATGTTACTATTACAGTTTTGCCTACCGTTACAACATCTTCTGTTTCTTCAATTACTCAAACAACAGCTATAAGTGGAGGTAATGTAACAAGTGATGGAGGATCACCTGTTACAGAAAGAGGTGTCG
>CAZISX010000077.1:0-18717 GCA_964542005.1 uncultured Spirochaetales bacterium | reverse complement strand
TACTCTGTGGGCAATAAAACGGTTTTATGTTGTCTTTTTTTCGGCATTGACAGGCGAAGAGACAAGAGAATTCATAACACGAAACTCTCAAATCAGATACTTAGCGCTGTGTTAAAAGTTGCTTTTTATCTAATGCTTTTAGGCTTTTTTATTCTTATTCAAATATCAGGAATTATGATGCTAAAACAATTTCTAGGAATAGATCTTTTTCCTATCAGCGGGATGCAACTTCCTTTTTGATGGAATTACTTGGATACCGGACTAAATCGTCCTCTAAAAAAATCACGAAGCGGTGCTACAAGAAGAAAAATAAGTGTAGTTGCAAACAATATTGCAATTAAAACAAGCTTTTTCATATCAAACCTCCCACAAACCTGTTGTTTGTGATAAAAAAAATGCGCGCGCCTTATGCAAAAGATAGACCAGAGATTTTCGGCACCATAACTACTTGTTTTTATTGAAATCACAAAATCTCCAACCTTAACTTATTTAAAAGTGTAAATTTTATTTACAAAAAAAGTTTTTTTGGTTTACACTTTTTTTGTTCATTAAAAGCATGAATTTAAACAAACTCAAATTTTATTCTTGACTAATAGAGTCAATAAAAAGTAAAAATAGATGGGGTATTCCGCATATTTTTAAATGCAGAATCTATAAGCTTCAAATTATATGAGACAAAAAAAGTTGAAAATGCGGCGTCTTTGTTTTTTGTTTTACCTTTTATTAATTGTCAGCTGCAACCCGCTTCGGGTTAAAAGCTCTGTTTATATATCTCCCGACAACTATTTTCCAAGCAAAACAGCAGTTCTTATCGAATCAGAAAATCAGGAAAAAGGACTTGATGAAACAACCCTTAAATACTATCTGCCTGGCAGCTCATCCAACATCAGAATTGGATTGACTGAAGAGCTTGACAAAACAGTACTTAACCAATATCTGAAAGAAAAGCTTGATTACGCACTACAAGAAAACAGTGTTATATATTTCGACAGAAAGCTCTTTGCCAAGGAATCAGGCAAATATGATGATGTTCTGCACATTAAAACAAAAATTAACCGAGAAAGCTCCAGAACTTTTATTCTTGAATTGCTTCATGCCGGATCTTATTTTATATTACCGATTCCTGTTTTTAACTGGGGAACCTACACTGTTGAATTTGATGTCACTTATGCAATGAAAAGTGACGAAAAAATTAACCGGATGAAGTATGTTGCGGAATCTGATTTCAGCATGATTTTTTATTCAGAACTACGGACATCTCCCAACGAAAAAGCTCTCTCCAAAGCTTTTGACTCTAATTTTTCTCGACTGGCAAAAGATATTGCAAATATCCGTAACGGGAAAAAAGCAGAGGAATTGCTGAGTGTTGTGAAAATCGAAGAACCTGAAGATAAAGTCCATATTATAAGAAACAAAAGTGCTCTTGACAGTGCCGTATTTACCGAATTAAGAAGATACCAAGGAACAACAATTGTAAAAGCATACAAAGAAAATGGCGGGAAAGGGGCTGAAGGGAAAGGTACAATTAAAGAATACGACCTTTTCCTGACCACAAAATCATCAAAAACCCTTTTTTACTATGCGCCGCAGGCAGGTTTTTTTTCAAGATCTATAAAACTTAAGGATTTTGGGAAAGATGTCTCTGATATAAATTCAGGAAAAGATGGCTTTATTCCTGGAATAACAACAAACCCTGACACTGCTCAAGAACTTGATATTTCATCTTTATCCTACAAAGCTGATTTTAAGTCGCTCTATCTTGGTCTTCGAGGCGGACTCAATCTGACCGCAGGAACAAACAACATGGTTTTTTTTCTTAACCCTTCAATTTTCCTGAATTTTCTGGAATACAGAACAACAATTGTTGATAACGGAGAAAGATCTTTCAAAAAATCACAATTTCAGATCCCAGATTTTAACAACAAGCCTTTTATCAACTCTCTTGGCCTTGACTTTGATACAGGAATTTATTTTCCTGTAATTAGAACAGGATTCCGTGCCGGAATTGAATATTCATATTTCAGAGAATTTGAATTTGAAAGAGCTATTGAGTTTAGAGAAAATTATTTTGATGAAGAGATGCAGCTCCACAGGCAGAGAAGAATCTCTGTTGAAAGCTCTCAAATAACAGCAACCAGATTTTATTTAAGTCTGTTTTTTAAATTATGGGGAAGCGAATGATTCGAATCAAAATCACTCTTGCATGTTTTTTTGTTTCTCTTTTTTTGTTTTTTTCTGTAAGCTGCGCCTCTTCCGGCGATAACGGCGAGACATCTCTTCCTCCACCAAGACTCACAATAATTAACAAATCAGCCTTTGAAATATTGGAACTTTACATCCACTCCAATGAAGGAAATTATAAGGAAACGGAAAATCTGATACCGGCACATCTTAAAAAAGAAAAGATGGAGCCCAGCAACGCCATCTATTTAAAAAAAGAATATGAAGGTGAATGGTATGTGACATTTATACGAATAATTTCATCAACTTCTGCCGGCAAGATTGCGATAACAACAGGATATCCTATTTCACTTAAACGCGGATATCATCTTGTTTTAAATCTGCTGGAAGATGACTTCAGTTTCAAACAAACAGAAATTTTGGGCAATGATGATTTTATTGAAAATGATTCTGATGAACTGTGATTGGATTGCCTTTTCTATCTTTCAACTTCAGGATAAAGCCGATATCTGAGTGCAAAAAGCCTTGCAAGAAGTATTAGAAAAATTGCGGCATAAATAAAATATGGGGCAAATTCTGAGTAGAGTTTGTATTTTTTTGCAGGAACAATGCTTTTTTCAAGTCTGTCAATATCTGCAAATGCTTTTTTGAGATCTTCTGTCGAAATTGACTGATAAAACTTTCCATTAGTAATTTCTGCAATGTTTTTAAGCAGTTCAGGATTAACCTTCATTTGAACTGTCTGATATGTTTTTCTGCCGAAAAAATCTTCTCCAGCTGGAAATTTCACTGGTCTGTTTGTCCCGATTAGGATTGTGTAAATTTTGATGCCATATTTTTTAGCAAGCTCTGCTGAGGATTCCGGGCTTAAGTTTCCGCTATTGTTGTCACCATCTGTGAGGAGAATGATAATTTTCGATTTTGTTTTGGAATCTTCAAGTCTTGAAAGAGCAAGTCCAATTCCGTTTCCGATTGCTGTGCCATCCTCTATCACCCTTGTTTCTATTTTTGCCAGTAAATTCATAAAGATAGAGTAGTCGGTGGTAAGAGGAACCTGCAAGAAACTCTCTTTTGCGAAGAATACAAGCCCGAGTCTGTCTGTTGTTCTTTTTTCTACAAACTGAGCTATGACGCTCTTTGCTGCACCAAGTCTGTTGTTTGGTTCAAAATCAAGAGCCTCCATCGAGGTTGAGATGTCAAGAGCAACCATAATATCTTTGCCATGAACCGGCGGAGTAACAACTTTTTCTAAAGAAACAGGGCGGGCTAACGCGATAATTAAGAGCAAAACAGCAAGAATATCAAGCCATAAAGGAAAAAAGATTTTACTGCCGGCAAAGCTTCTCATGCCTAAAAAATTTGTGAAAAGAATTGTTCCTCCAATATTTTTTCTTTTTCTCAAAAAATAAAAGAGAAAAGGGAGCAAAACTATAAGTGAAAGAAATTCGGGATTTTTAAAGTTCATAATAAAACCTTCCAAAAAATTAAGCAACGACAGGAACAGTTGAAAATCTATAATTATTCCCTTTTGTGTTGAATTTTAAAAAAAAATTGGATTGTGCCAGAAATTAAATTTTTGAAAGAAAAGATGCGCCAGATGTGCATTCGCTGGCTAAAATTTCAGCATTATCAACAATTCCCATGACAGAAGTCATAAATGGAGTGTTTTCTCCTTCGCCATAACTTGTTCTTGCAGGACTTCCAAAAGCAACAATAACAAAATCACCAATACTTGCGCCTGTTGTATCGGCTGCAACAATGTGGTTGCCGCAAATAGAAGGGTAAGTTTTGCCAATAGATTCAATAATCAACAGCTTTCTTGACTCCATTCCTTTGTCAACTTTGTTGCCCCAGACATTTCCGATAACTTTACCCAAGAGCATTCAGATTAACTCCATCGACTACTGCAACAGTTATTGTTTTTAAAGGAAGAGCTTTGCCAACAGTTAAGTCTCTAACTCTTGAGCTTGATGAGATAAGAACATCATCTCCTGCTCCTGCATGAAGCATATCAAGTGCAAGTATTTCCGAGTCAGAAATGATTAACTTATCATTTTTTAAAAGATAAGGAGAGAGTCTGAGAATTTTGCATCCTTCAATTCCAGGATTTATTTTAGCACCCCAAACCTCTCCCCTTACTTTGCAAAGCTGCATTTAAAGAGCCTTTGTTATCTTTCCTGAACGGATGCATCTAGTGCAAACATTAACAGACATAATTGTTCCATTGTCTGTTTTTATTTTGGTTTTCTGCACATTCGGGCTCTGGATTTTCTGAGTTTTGTTGTTTGCGTGGCTAACATTATGGCCGAAATTCTTGCCTTTGCCACAGATATCACATTTACGGGACATGTTTTTCTCCTTTAATAAGCCAAAAAAAATCAAGCGTTATAATACACAAAGAGTCGCCAAATGCAAATTATTCTTTGCAGTTATCCATAAAATTCAAAAATAACTGAGAAAAATCAGCTGTTGAGCAAAACATATTATAGGAATTTTTTGAAAATTCCCAATATTCCCTGCGCCCACGGCACCCGGTGAGAAGTCCCTGCTTCTTTTGCTATTGAATCTTTGTTTTCTATATACCATTTGTATGAACGGATGAGAGCATCCGCCTCGCTGTACTGAGGCTGCCATGAAAGAGTCTTCTTCAATTTGTCAATCGAAACAAAGCTGTCTTTGTGTGCTGTGCCGTAAACCCATTTGTAAAGAGGTGATAGCTTGAGTTTTTCAAAAACAACCAGCGCAGGAATCACAAGACAGACGGGTGTGTGCATTACACGACTTCCACTTTTTGCAAATTCACAAAGTGCACCGACATCTTCGTTGACTGTATTAAATTTTTCTGCGCCAACATTAAAAACATCATTTGCTGCATCGCCTTCGCAGCGGTAAGCAAGAAAACAGGCATTTGCAAGATCGTCAACCTCTAAAAGCTGATATCTGTTTTTACCATTACCAATTACAGGAATTTTGTGACCCTCTTCAACCCAGTTGTATAAAATCTGGAAAACGCCGAGACGATGTGTTCCTATAAAAGTTTTCGGTCTGATAATTGTGATGTAAAGTCCTTTTTTGCGATATTCTTCACAGAGTTTTTCACCAGCAATCTTAGATTCGCCATAAGCTCCTACGCCTATCATCTCATCTGTTTCATAAAGAGGATGATGGTCTGGAACACCATAAACAGCGGTTGAAGAAATGTAGACAACTTTTTTGACATTGCGCTTTAAGGCGAGTTCGAGAACATTCCTTGTCCCATCAACATTTGTCGAGAAGATTTCTTTGCTTGACTCAAGCGGGAGTGCTGCCGCTGCGTGAATTATTACATCTGTTTCGCTGATTAATTTATCCATAATCGAGGCATCTCTAACATCGCCTTTTACAAGTTTTACAGATTTGTCATACTCTTTTGTATTATAGTCGGCAATATCAAGCAATGTAACGCTATCATTTTCCTGAACACTTTTCATTGTCATGTGGAGACCAAAAAAACCGGCTCCGCCTGTAATAAGAACTTTCATAAAGAACTCCATCAATAGTAAAAAACAATATTAATTTATATGAATTGAGGAAAGAAATCAAAAAGTTATTTTGTATTTACGCCGATATAGACAATATTTGAACCCGCATTTCCAGGTTTTGTAAATGGTGTCGAGATTTTTTTGTAGAGAGCTCCACCACCATGAAGTGTTGCATTTGTTCCTGTGAGTCTTCAGAAAACTTCAAGACACAGCTTTGCAATAAGCGTTAAGTCATCTTCAACGCTTCGTCCCTTGACAGTCAAAAGATTGCCAACCATAATGCTATTTGCGCCGGCAAGAAAAACCAAATCCATAGTATCTTTAAACACTTCAACACGACCGCCGCAAACTCGAACATCCATTTCAGGCATAAGAAATCTTGCAAGAGCAATAATTTTCACAGATTCCCATAAAGTTATTTGAGGCAGGTGCCCAAGCCTTGTCCCTTTAATTGGAACAAGGAAGTTTAGGGGAATTGAGTCGGGAGAAACCTCTTTAAGTTCATATAAAAACTGGGCTCTTTGGCAAAGTGTTTCTCCAAGCCCAAAAATGCCGCCAACACAAAGCTCAAGCCCAATCTCTTTTGCCGCATTAATTGTAGCAAGCTTTTCATCATAAGAATGAGTGGAGCAGATTTGCGGGAAATATTCTCTGCAAGTTTCAAGATTGCAGTGATAACGGCAGAGTCCGGCTGATTGTAGTTTTTGCAAATCATTTTTTGTAAGAAGTCCCAATGAAGCACAAGGCTTTTGTTTTAAATTGTTTTTACTAAAACCATAAATTGTTTCTGCAATTTGCGTTAAATCTGAATCAAAAAGAGCTTTGCCGGAAGTCACAATTCCAAATCGCACACTGCCAACCTCTTCATTTTTAGCTTTTTCAATTATTGATTCGGGTGAGAGAAGAGGATACACAGCAATCTGACAATCATGATGAACTGATTGAGCACAATATTTACAATCTTCAGAACATCTGCCGCTTTTAGCATTTACGATGGCGCAGGTTGAAACCGTGTTCTTTTTATAATGAAAACGAACACTTGATGCAGCTTCCAAAAGTGAAGGAAGTGCTTCCGGCGGAAGGTTTAAAATCTGAAGAGATTCTTCAAAATCAGGGGTTATGTTTTGTATCGCTTTATTTTTCAATGTTTCAATAAGTTTTTTCATTCTACTTTTTAGGCTTTTTAGGTTTTTGAACTGGCTCAACAGGCACTGATATTTCAGGAAGCTCTACCATATCAAAAATATTTGGCTGAACATCTTTCTCGTTCTCTTTTTTAACCTTTTTCTCCTCAGTTTTTATTTTGACAACTCGATAGCTTTTCTGCGGAATAAGCGCATGTTCAGGAATAATTGCTGTATCTCCCGTCTTCGCCTCACCAAACCATCTTTCAAATTCGACAAGACCATCTCGGGTTACAACATCTCCTGTATATTTTTCACGAAATGTCTGAACCGTTTCTGTCATTTTCTCCTTCTCTTCACCCTGAGGAACAAGCTCTGTTACAATTTGAACTTCCAGATTGCCCGGATAAACAATTTCAACAGAGTCGATGTTTACACTGCTAAAATCATTCTTGTCAATGATTTTAATTGTCCCGTCATTAAATTTAACAACATAAATCATAATCTTCCTCCATCTTATGTATTGTATAAAATTGCGTCCATCTCTAGTTGTAATTTTTCCGCATATCTGATTAAATTTACAGAATTTTGTATATCCGACACACGCGGTTGTCGGCTCTGATTTTCTTGGGCAGTAAAGCCTTGATTGTCCTGCTTTTTTAGCAATTTTGGCATTAAGCTCCATGAGTTTTTTATTCAAAGAAGAAAATTCTAAAGATACCGATTCTGTAAAATAAGTTTTGAAAAGGGTGGCTTTCATAGCACAACCCGAATAATGACACTCTATACATTGTGTCAGCTGAACTTTGGTTCCCGGTAAAAACCCTTTTTCAACAGGATTTATACAGGCAACCCAATAGACAGGTAAACTCATAATCTCCTGCGAACTTGCCTTGACTCACAAAGTCTATAGTGTTGTTTTGATATTTCAAGAAAAATTAACAAGTTACTGAGTCGTTCTTGTTTTTTTTAAAACAATTGTATTATTAATTACCGTAATAATTGTTGAGTAATTTCAAAAGTTTTTCTCACTAACCTCATTGTTTCAAGTTTTGTTTTTTATTTTACCATTTATTTGACATTTAAAATAGAGTTTTTATAATCTCACTGAAGACGAGTTAAGATATCTATATTTTAGGAGGACCCAATATGAAAAAAGCTTTTTTTGGCGGATTATTGATTTCTTTAATGATTTCAGTCTATTCATGCAACACTTATGAGGCTCAAGGCCAGCCTGAATCAAGTTCAGATCCTGAAAAATGGGTTGTTGATTTTGCACCAAAAGACAAAGTTCAATCTCAGATTTTTAAAATTGCCAACAAAGGCGTTACTGGCGGCTTAGAGCTTTACTCTATGAATCTTGTTGATGCTGAAGGCAAAAAACTTGAAAAAAGCAATCTTTTCAGATTTATGGTTTCCAGCGTTGACAAAAATGGAATTACAGTTCTTAAAAGTAATGAACCTTCTTTTGGCACAAAAGCAGAGTACACCTTAGATAATAAAAACATAAGCCCTCTTTGCCCTTTAAAAGAAGAAAACGGTAAAACGCTTTGCAAAGGTGGTTTTGACACGACAAAATACAATCAAAATATTTTTTTGAAAGTAAACTACACTCCTGACTCAAAACAGCTTCCTGGCAATTACTATCTTGAGCTTTGCACAAACGATCCTTCAAAGTCAACATCAAGCACCTGCACCAAAGGAACTTCCCACAGAATTCAGATTGTCAGACTTGCAGAGCCGCCGGCAAAACCAATTGCATATCTTAATTGCAGAAAAAATGGTGTAGGAGCTGAAGAGTTCTTGAATATTGAAGACACTGTAACTTTGGATGCTACCGGATCCGGTCTTTATGATGCAAATGGAAATAAAGTTACAAATCCCAATTTTTATTACAAATATAAATGGGAACTTGTAGAAACTCCAACGCCGCTAGATGATGCTACAAGACTTCGTATTAATGCTATAAAAAATGAAAACACATGGATAGATAACGGAGCACTTGCAACATTCAACGGACATGTTACAACACCTAACAATGTAGGCGAAAAAGCTGTCATAGACCCAGCAAAATGTGATGCCGTAACTGCAAAAATAGCAGAAGCAAAAAAAGCATGCGAAGCTATCGCTGATGCAGACAAAAAAATTATTTGTGAAGACGCTGCTCTTCATGACAATGTTACTGATTTAAATACTTACTGTGATGATTACAAAGATAACCATTATCTTATAAAAATGAGTGTTAAAACTTGTGATTCAACAAAAAATCTTTGCAGCGCAGAAGTTTCAACTTCCTGCAGACCTGAGATTGTTCCTAAATCAAGAGTTCAGGTTCAGCTCCAGTGGAAAGGTTACGGAAATGATTCTCCTGGAACAGGAAAAGGAGTGGATGTCGATTTAGATCTTCATATTGTCAGAAAAACAGGTGAAGTAGTAAGTAAATGTCTTCCAGATTACAAAGATGGCTATATGTGCACTAAAGCAGAATATGCTACTGGAGACTTTACGAACACACATGATGATGTTTATTTTGGAGATCCTGGAAATGTTGAGGGCGCAGGATATGAATGGTCAGGACAAGTTGTTAAAACAACAAATAAATGGAACGGCACAATAGATCTTGACAACACCTTTGGAAACGGTATCGAAACCATCAATATTGGTCACTACAAAACTGCTTCAATCCCTAACGATCTTCCTGTTCCTGAAGGAGAGTACCTTGTTGTTGTAAATTATTTTAACTGCAGCGATTTTGGCTCAGGAGCATGTGCAAAGCCAGTTCAACCAACAGTTCTTATTACTCTTGATGGAAAAGATGCTCCAAGAAAAGAGGGTGCAGATCCAGCGCATCCTGATAGCGCAGAAATAATCAAAAGAATCAGCATATTGCCAAATCAGTATGTAGTTGTTGCCAAAATTGAATGGAATAAGAGCTGGGTAAACATAGATCCTAAAAAAACAGAAAACGGTGCAGTTACAAACATTGCAGATCAGTATGAATGGTGCACAATGCAGGATTGTAAAAATGCCCCTATCTGGAATACCACTGAGTATATTAGATATGTAGAGAAATCAAATGAATATCCTCACATAACACCAGAAACTACAACTCCTACAGACTTAGAGAAAGCATGTGGCGACTATAGTAAAGAGGATAACCCTGAGGGAGAGGGCTTTTTCCTTGAAAATGTAGATGAAACAACACAAGTTTCTACGCCAAGAGGAACATGTGAACCTTTTGACAATAAAAATGTTATAGAATGGAGCAAATAACGGAATAATTTTCCCAAAAACTGATATTCTTTAAAGGAGGCTTCGGCCTCCTTTTTTTTTGGCATACAC
Source organism: uncultured Spirochaetales bacterium (assembly GCA_964542005.1). GTDB lineage: Bacteria > UBP6 > UBA1177 > UBA1177 > CALOFP01 > CAZISX01. The sequence continues at coordinate 8,549 of CAZISX010000077.1, read as the reverse complement.
TTTGCATTTTAGATGGTAATTTTTTTTGCAGGAGTGTGCTATGAAGAAATTTATTATATTTATTCTACTTATTGCGATTCCCTTTATTTCTTTTTCAGGAACAAAACTTAAAAACCTGACATACATAAAAGGTGTGAGAAATCAACAGCTTGTAGGCTATGGAATTGTTGTCGGTTTATCAGGAACAGGTGATGGGCAGGGAACTCTTTTCACGGTTCAATCAATTTCCAACATGCTTTCTCAAATGGGTGTCAAGGTTGACCCAAAAAGGTTAAAAGTCAAAAATGTGGCAGCAGTAATGGTTACATCAACATTGCCTCCATTTTCCCAGTCAGGCAGCAGAATTGATGTTACGGTCAGCTCTCTTGGTGATGCCAAAAGTCTCCAGGGCGGAACGCTTCTTATGACTCCGTTAAAAGGTGCTGATGGCAAGGTTTATGTTGTTTCTCAGGGAGAGCTTTCGCTTGGCGGTTTTGGGTCTGAAGGGAGCACAAAAAACCATCTCACAACTGCCCGAATTCCGGAAGGAGGAATTGTTGAAAGAAACATTTCAGGTGAATTTGCAAAAGACAATTTTATGACACTGGTTTTGAATAAAGAAGATTTTTCTACATCTTATCTGGCTGCCGATTCAATAAACCGTTATTTCGGGGAAATTTTGGCAACTCCGATAAACAGCAGAGAAATAAAAGTGCAGATGAAAAAAGATTTTGATCCTGTAAAAATGTCAGCTTTTTTAGAGCAAATTGAGGTAAATACAGACAGAAGGGCAGTAATTGTTTTAAATGAAAGAACAGGCACAGTTGTGATGGGTGGCGATATTATTGTTAGGGACACAGCTATTTCCCACGGAAATCTTACCATCACAGTAAAGACTACTCCATTTGTAAGTCAGCCAAATCCTTTTGGAAAAGGGGCAACAGTTGCTGGCACAACGAAAGAAACCGAAATAAAAGAGGAAGAGAAAAAGCTTACAATGATGAAGGGTGGCAAGGTTAATGATTTAATTGAAGGATTAAACAAACTCGGAGTAACGCCAAGAGATCTTATGAGTATTCTTCAGGCTCTCAAAAAAGCAGGGGCTCTCGATGCTGATATTGAAATTATGTAGAAATTCCTGCTAGTTGCAGCTAGCGTCGACTGTGAAATAGAAAAATTCCTGCCCAAGTCGGTCGTTTTCCCTTTTTGTTGAGTTCTCCGCCTTATCTCTAACAATTAGATAAAAATCATAAAGGCCTTCCTCAATTTTAAAAACAGCAGCCTGTTTCAGGTTACTTGCTTCAATGTTTTTTCCCATAATTTTTTCAATCACCTCCTCTTTATCTGCAAGATACATCCGGCCATCTCCAGTTTTTGAAAGTGAAACAAACCAGCGGAAAATATGTCTCTCATTTTCTGTTTCTTCAAGAGATTTCGTTTTTGCTGAAAATCCAATTGATTCAGGGAGTTCTCCATTTATGCAGGGGATTTTTATAATAGAGCCAGCCTCTTCAATTGAAAGAAAATAATCCATTCCGGAAATTTTATAAAAAACGCTCAGAATCCCAGGATTTTTGTGAAGCGGTTTTTTGGTAATTCTTAGAATTTTCATGGTGTTATAGTTTTTGCCGTCAATATTTATTCCAGCTGTTACAGGAAAATCTATCCACCCGTTTTTTTCATAATTTTCGAGCAATTCCTTTGGAGCTTCTTGGAAAATTTCATTATTAAGAACCATTTCCAGCGGTTGATTGTACGGCACTTCAAATCCTTTGGAATCGACTTCTCCTGGATTTTTGAACCATTCAACCTTGTTTTCCATTTTCTGATCAACATTTTTCCCGCCAACAAGAATTTTCATTTTGATTTTAGCCTCTTTTTCCGGCGCGACCTCAGGCTCATCAATTTGGAATCCTAATATTTTCGGGGTATCAACCATGTAAGCGGGAAGCATCTCCTCGGAACAGGAAACAGAAATTATTGTAGCGATAAAAACTATTGTTATTGCTGCTTTTTTTGTGATTTTTCTCATCATTTTACTCTCCTTCTAAAAATCGCCTTTAAGTCCCAGAAAAACCATAACAGGAAGCATTGTTACACTCTTTTTCTCAGTATAATCATCGTTGTATGCGTAGCTTATTGCATTTTTTCTCATGTAAGCATTCTGAACATCGAGATAGGTTGATAAAATCCAGTTGTCAAAAAGCCAGTATTTATCAATCCTCAAATCAAGCTGATGGCGGGATTCCATTCTGTCATCATTTATTTTTCCTGAGTAGACGGGAACATATTCGCTATTATCTGCATCATACATTGTCTCAACCCCTTGAAGATTTGTATAAGGAAGTCCTGATGAATAGTTGAACCTCGCTCCGAACTGCCAGTATTTATTAAGCTTATAGCTTGCAACAGCCGTCAGATTATGAGTAATATCCAAATCAAAATAACGCCAATCTCTGTCGCTGCCATCTTTTCTTTTTGAAACACTGTAGGAGTATGAAAGCCAGCCAAAAAAGTTCTCAGTCATGTTGTGTCTTAAAAGAATTTCAGCACCATAAGCTTTTCCAATTCCTTCATTTGTGTAGGCTGTCGGATTATTTGTATCAGGTCTTACCACCATATTCCAGAACCATTTATAAAATCCCTGAATATCAAGAGTCACATTATCGCTAAGCAATGCCTCAAATCCGCCAATTGAATGAAAACTGTGCTCTGGATCTAAACCTTTTGTTCCCCATGGCTCCATTCTTTCTTCTTCTGAAGGAAGTTTTGAATAAATTCCCCCCGCAGCTTTAAGTGTAAGTTCTTTGAAAACCTTGTATTTCAGCTGTAATCTTGGATCAATATTTTTGTAATATTCCTGATCTTTGCCCAAAAGAACATTGAATCCCGGGGTAATTATCCAGTTACCAAGAGTTATCATATCCATTAAATAAAATCCGCCGAGATAGTATTGAAGATTCTGATTGTCATTTATTTCACTCTGAAAAGCACTGTATGAAATCTCTCCCTCTTTTGGTGGAGCAAAAAATGTTGAATCCATATCAAAAAGTCCTGAAATGAATCTGACACCCCCTTTTATCCTGTGATTTTCAGAAAGTTTATATTCAGCTTTTTCAGAGAGGGAAAGCTGGTAATTTGTATATTGAAAATTAGCTCTCGGGCCGAAATCAAAAACAAATCTGTCAACCCTGACCATTGGTGAAAAAACCGAAGAGAAATCTCCATCTTTATAGTGCCATTCACCAATTACTTCGCCAAAACGGCTTTTATTTGTTATTGTATCTGAAAAGCGGCTTGATTCCATTTCGTGCTGATCAACAATTTCCATCGCATCGCTTGAACCCACCGCTATTAGCTTGAATTTATTGTTTTTTGAGTGTTTGTAGGTGTAAACAAGGCTTGAATCATAGTAAACAGGATACTGTGAAAATCCAACATCTTTGCCTGCGTCAGTGTTTTCCATTAGAAGCCTTGTGTATACATCAAGAAATCCCCGCTTCATGCTAAATGCTATGCTTGATTTTTCAGTTATTGGAGATTCAACCATAAAAGAGGATGATAAAAGGCTCAAATTAACATATCCGCCAAGCCGGTCTGTTCTCGGATCGCGAATATTAAGCTTTATAACTCCGCCCGTAGCCTCAAAATATTCAGGAGAAAAGCCGCCAGCCTGAAAATCAATAGATTCAACAAGTTCTGGCTCAATTATGCTTTCAAGCCCGAAAAAGTGGTAAAGAGAAGGAACCCACTGGTCATTTACATGATACATTGAATCTTCCGGAGCAGAACCGCGGATAACAAGACCGCTTCCAATCCCGTTAAAAACAGAGATAGAATTTACTCCTGGCATATTTGTTACAACCCTTAAAACATCTCTGTTTGTTCCCGGCGTTGCCATTGCCTCCTGAATAGATATTCGCTGGGCAGAAACCTCTGATCGCTCTTTTTTGTCTCTGACAACAATCTGGTAAGGGTTTATTGTGAGTGGCTCCATCCTGACGGTAAGCTCAAGTTTTTCATTTTTCACAACAACAATTTGTGTTTCAAGCTTTTCATAACCTAAAACAGGAACAATCATTGTGTAGGTTCCAGCCTCAATATCGAATGAAAACAGTCCCTTATCGTTCGTGGAAATCTCGATGCTTTTCTCTTTTATAAAAAAAGAGACCGAGCTTAACGGTTTCCTTGTTCCTTTTTCGAGCAAAATTCCGGAAACTGTTGATAGCGATTCCGCAGACTCAGCAGTTTTGTTTTGAGCTGATGATTCCTCTATCTTAGGAATTTCAATAATTTTTTCCGCACTTTTATCTTGTGCAGAAAGAGACAAAAAAGCAAAAACCATAAAAACACCAATCAAAAATCGTTTCATCTTGTTCCTCCATCAAATTTACGAAGGGATTGACAGCTATTTTTTGTAAAAAGTTACACGAACCATCTTTTTTAACAAAACTAATTTGCAAAACTACCTTATTTTTATAAGATAACATCAGCTTTTATTATGAATTTAGACAACTTGCACTTATAAAATGAAATACTTAATAATATATGCTCTTTTGTTGCCGGCCTATCTTTTTGCACTCCCGGATTGTGTTTCAAAAAAGCCGATAACAGAGCAATGCCTCGATACGCTGTTTGAAACAGAGCACTATGCTGAATTTCTTAAAGAATCCGAAGCTTTACCCATAAACAACAGCGAAAAAAATGTTGTCCGTAAAATTGTAGCCTACTATTCGATTGCAGATTACAAATCGCTTCTCCCCCTTCTTGATTTGTTAAAAAAAGAGGTTAGAGAGAGCCTTTTTGTCAGAAATATTGAGCTGCGCTCATCCTCCTCGCTTAAAATCAAAGATAAAACACTGGAACTGCTTAAAATTATTGAGAAAGCTTATCCCGTTTTTTACCGGAACAAAGCACTTGTCTGCACAGAGGCAGATATGATTCTTGATGAAGCAAAATATGATGAAGCTGCTACTCTTTATGATGAATGTCTCAAAATCAGGAAAAACGATATTGCTTCACTAAAAAAAATAGAAGCACTTGAAAAAGGGAAAGGTGTTCAGGAAGAACTTTTTCCGAAATACCTTGAATTTCTTAAAGAGTATCCCTTTGCAGCAACAAGAGAAATCATTATTAACAAGCTGATTTTTCTAAAAAAAATGAAGAATATGCCGCAAGAAACCTCTCCTCTTTACAAAGCATGGTTTCGTCAGATGAGAAAATCCAAGAAGGCTGATGAATTCTACAGCGATGCACTTCTTACAATTGAAACTGATGCAGACGGCGAGCTTGTCGAATACCTTTCTGAAAAGAAAAAGTATGATTATGCTCTTGAATTAATTGAAAGAAAGCTTAATGAATCAGACAAAAACGATGAAATTTATAAATATGGCTGGAAAAAATACAAGACACTTCTTCACTCAGGAAAACAAAAAGAAGCCGCAGATTATTTACTTAAACTTTCTGAGCAGCTAACTGGTGTTAGAAAAGAGAGAGCTGAATTTTTTGCAGCACTTGGCTATCTTGATTCCGGCGACACGCAAACAGCAAAACACATGTATGAAAATATTGTTTTTTCCAAAGAAAAATCAAAGTATTACGGGCTTTCTCTTTATAAACTCGGACTTATCTACGCAATGGAAGGAAAGAGTTACCTGGCGTTTACTCTGTGGAAAAACATCCTTTTTTCAAGCGGAATCAAACAAACACAATTTTTTTACGGCATTCCTCTTTGGGAAAGCATGAACGAACTGATTGCTCTTTGGGACAAACAAAATGGTTACGGTATTTTTAATGCTTCATGGCATTCCATAAAAAAAGGGGCTAAAAAACGCTCTCTTTTTTATTATGATTTTCTTTTCAGCGCAAATCATGGCAATCTTCTTGATGAAAAAAAGAGAAGCTCAACAAGTTTTCAAAAATCTGATGCTGAAAAATGGGAAAGCAATGTTATTCTCAAAAAAGGCTCTCTTTTTGAATCAATGAAACCGAAAATGAGCTCTCTTCCCAAAAAAGTCAAAGACTCAGAAGAAGCTATAATGCTCTATTATTTTGCAGAGTTAAACATAAAGCCCGGCATTCTTTTTTATGCAGATTTTGTTGAATCCATCGGAGCCGCACTTGCAAAAACAGGGAGAAACAAAAAAGAGATAAAAGCACTCTTTGGCTCGCAAAAAGGTAAAAAAGAGAAAGCTTTTGTCGCCGATGTGCTGAAATCGAGATTTTTTGAAGATGTTTATTATCACACAGACAACACCGCAAAAAGAATCCGCTACTTTCAGGCGAAACGCTCTTCATGGATGAAACCAGCTCCTTATCTTGGAAAAGATGGGGAAAAAACAAAATGGAAAACCGAGTATCCTGCTCCATATTTTCAGGAAATTAAAAGACTTGCAACAGAGTATCAAATTTCGCCAGCACTTATTTACGGAATTATGAGAGCGGAAACTTTTTACAGAGACCATCTTGTTTCACCTGTTGGAGCTATTGGAATAATGCAGGTTATGCCCAATACTTTCAGTGAAATATCAAGATTAAGCGGGATAAAAATAACAGATCCTTACGATGCTTACGAAAGCATAAAAGCCTCGGCCTGGTATCTGGATAAACTTTTGAAAAGATTTTCAGGCAATCTCCCCCTCGCAATTGCTGCATACAATGCAGGGCCAAGAAGAGTTTCTGAATGGCTGAGAAGCTTTAAAGGCACAGAAGCCTCAGTATTTATTGAGCTTATTCCGTACATTGAGACAAGAAACTATGTGAAAAAAGTTATCAGCTACTATCAGATTTATTCCTATCTTTATGAGGGAAGTTTTTATGATGTCGGACTTGGAGATGTGATAAATGTTAAAGAAAACGCTCGCGCTGTTGATTTCTAATTTTCTCTTTTTTTCCCTCGCCGCATCTGAAGATTTCAGATATTATTTTGGAGCTTCCTTAAACTTTAAAGAAGGAATCCCCTTTGTCAGAGTTCATGTGAAAAACTACCAGAAACAACTTGAAATTGAAGGCAGAACCTCTATTTTGTGCGGAGAGAAAACAATTCTTGCCGACTCAGCAAAGATAAGTGTTAAAAAATTTTCCAAAAGCAAAATCAGCTATTTTGTTGCGCTCGAAGAACTCTCAAGAAGCAGCCTTAAAATCTACAAAGAACGGGCATCTTTCTGGGCGGAAGCCCTTTCATCCGAGGTCGAAATATTTACAACAGGCGCAGTCTTCTCAATAAACAGCTCAAAAATTGATAACAGAGAATACTTTGTTGTACTAAAAGGTGCAAAAGATTTACAAACTGCCGGAAAATTTCTGGGAAATCTTCAGCAAAAATTTCCGGAAGCAAGCATCACCCTTAAACAGGTTCTTGAAAAAGAGCCGGAAAGCACTCTTGTTGTAAATACAGGAAAAAAAGAGTATCTCTGCAGCAATGTTGTGACTATCAAAAATGATGAAAAAAGCTATAAATTTGATGGAGAAGAATTCAAAAACACCAGCTCATTTTTTATCACAGCAGATTCAGGCAACACACTTAATCTTGCAACAGAAGAGAGCGTAGAAACTATTCTCTACAGGATTCTGCCGGGCGAGATGTTTCTTTCTGCACCGCTGGAAACCCTTAAATCTCAGGCAGTTGCGGCAAGAACAGATATATTTATGCAGCTTGGCAAAAGACATATATCTGAACCGTTTCATATATGCAGCGAGGTTCATTGTCAGAAAATAAAGTGGGAGGAAAAAACAATAAATCCCAAGTTTATACAGGCAGTTGATCAAACCCGCGGCGAAATAATTTTATACAGCGGCCTCTATGTTGCCAGAGCACCCTATTCATCAAGCTGCGGCGGCCATACCGAGGATATCAGAAATGTCTGGTTTACAGCTGAAAAAGAGTATCTGCGAGGTGTTTGGGACATGGAGGAATTCCCCGAGCTTGACCTCACAAAAGAGGAAAATATCGAACAACTTTTCAAGCTTGAAGGCGCAGCGGACAACATCAAAATAAACTCAAAATTCAGATGGAGTAAAACAATCTCTGTCAAAGATATGAACAATCTAACCAAAAAGCTGAAAATCGGAGAAATAAAAGCAATAAAACCGATTAAAAGAGGTGTCTCCGGGAGAATTTATGTCCTTGAAATAGAAGGAGTCTCAGGAAAGACCACAATTTACGGAGAACTTAACATAAGAAAATTGCTAGACAATCTTAACAGCTCTCTTTTTATTCTCTCAAAAAACGAGAGCGGCTTTGTTTTCCGCGGCGCAGGCTGGGGGCATGGCGTAGGACTCTGTCAGATGGGCGCAATTGGACTGGGGCAAATAGGGAAAGATTACAAATATATTCTTGAAAGATATTATCCAGAAACCGTTTCGACAAAGATTTACTGAAAAAGATCTGTATGGATGATTTCTATTCTATTGTCGCCGGTGTAAAGTTTTCCGATTAAGTTGTCTGATTGCTGCATGTTACAACATTGATAAATTCTATTTTTTTGGTTTAATTGCCTTCACCTTCTTCGGCGGCGCTGGTCTCCACTCCGGAAACGGGCATGAATCAGGCTGCTCTTTGCAGTAGCATT
>CAZISX010000076.1:13412-19029 GCA_964542005.1 uncultured Spirochaetales bacterium | reverse complement strand
GCTGAAGGCGAATACGCAAAAGCAATCGAGATTGCGAAAAATCTTCTTGATGTTCTTGATAATGAAACAATTTCATTAAAAACCGGACTTTCCGCAGAAGAGGTCAAAAAACTTAGATAAATGTTCGAAAAAGAAGCGGTGCCTGAATACTTTGAAATTCCAAATGATCCAGACAATCCTAGTAGTTATCCGGACAGACAATTTATGCGAAATCCGATGTATAGACACAAAGATCCAATCCAAAGTATAATTAAATCGGGAGATTATGGTAATGGAATCCCGACATTACTGGTCAGGTCGGCAAAATTATATAAATACCTTTTTGTATTTCATAAAAAATAAGCACTAGAGAATAAAGTAAAAAATTTCCACTTATTTCAATTCCTTGACAAAACCCCTTAATTTCACTATATTTTCCGTGGACTTTCCGGAGGAATAAAAAATGTGCAGAGTTAATCCTAAAATCGACTTAATATTCAAAAAGCTATTTGGTGCAGAAGAAAACAAAGATTTACTGCTCTCACTTATCAACTCAATAATGCCTGAGACAAGGCGGATAAAAGATGTAACTATCAGAAATCCTTATAATCTTCAGTCGTATCTCACCGACAAAATGAGCATACTTGACATAAAAGCAGAAGATGAAAACGGGATTTTATACAACATTGAAATCCAGATAGAACCGCAGGAATTTTGGGGACAGCGGGCACTTTACTACTGGTCAAAAGTCTATTCAAACCAGCTAGAAGTTGGAAAAATGTACTCCAAACTTTGCAAAACAATAGTGATAAGTCTTTTAGATTACAACTATTTTTTGGAAGACAACAGATTTCACAGAATAGTAGTTCCGAAGGATGTTGAAACCGGCAAATTATATCCGAATCTTGATTATTTGGAGCTCCATTTTATTGAAATGAGAAAACACAACTCAGCATTCGAGCAGGTAAAAAGCCAGCTTGACCGCTGGATAACATTTTTGAACCGCGCGTATGAACTAGATACTAAAAAAATGCCCGAAACAATGAAAGACAAACTGATAGAAAAAGCACTAAACCAGGTATTTGAAATGCACCTCACCAAAGATGAGCGGGAAGTTTACGAAGACCGGATGAAATGGGTGTTAGACAAAGAATCAGAAATTCAAACCGCATTAAATAAAGGCCTGGCTGATGGGAGAATTGAAGGAAAAATTGAAGGGAAAATTGAAGGTAGAGCTGAAGGAAGAGTTGAAGGAAGAGTTGAAGGAAGAGTTGAAGGCGAACATTTTGCAAAAATCGAGATTGCGAGAAATCTTCTCTCTGAAAATGTGGCTGTTGAAACTATTTGTGCTGCAACTGGGCTTTCTGTTTCCGAGATTCAGAAATTAAAGTAAAATCAAAGACAACAATTCTATATAACCATCTTAACGCCGGGAACTTCCTTGATTTTGTTGTAAATGTAAATCATCTCATCTTTTGAAGATATTGTAACAAATGCGGAAAAACTTATGTAAGATTGTTCTCTGCTTTTTTTGTGGGACCAATCACTGTGAGGAATGTTGTTGCTTTCTAAAACAATTTTTAATACTCGCTCATTATCTTCAATAGAATCAATGTTTTCCATTATTATCTTGATGTGAAAACTTATCGGAAACTCCAGTTTTTCATCGCGGAAAGGATCATTCAAATCAAATTTTTTTTCAGGTTTTTCTGAAGCGATTTTCCGCCCGAATGTAATATTTTTGCTTTCTCCCACAGTTTTCCCCTATTTCATGCTCGCAACAATGCCTAATGCAACAGAATACATCTTTGTTTTCGCATCGTCAGCTCTTGAGGTTATGAGAATCGGAACTTTTGCTCCCATAATTACATGGCCGTTGTTTCCATTTCCATAGTAAGTTACCAGTTTTCCTAAGATATTTCCTGCTTCAATATTTGGAACAACAAGAATATCGGCACAGCCTGCCATGACAGAATCTATTCCTTTGATTTCAGCCGATTTTTTGGAAATTACATTGTCAATTGCAAATGGTCCGTCAAGAATTGCATCAATCTTGAATTCGCCGGATTCATACATTCTTTTGATTTCAGCAGCATCCATTGTTGACTGAATTTTTGGAGTTGGCTTCTCAACAGCGGAAATATAGGCAACTTTCGGTTTTTCAAAACCAAGCTTGTGAAAAACTGCAACTGCACTTTTTGTCATTTCAATTTTTGTTTTAAGATCAGGAAGTGGAATTAAGCCGCCATCGGTAAGGCCAATAAGTCTTTTGTCATTTGCAGGAGCCATCGGATCTTCATAAACCAAAACATCTGATAACACTTCGCTTTCTTTGAGGCCACGCTCTTTTCTTAAAACTGCTTTAACAAGAGTTGATGTCTCAAGCTTGCCTTTAAGAATAAGGTCAACTTTTCCTTCAAAAGCCCAGTCAACAGCAGAGTGAGCTGACGCTTCATCATCTTTGCAGTCAACAATCTGGAAATTGTATTTAACATTGAGTTCTTTCATCGCTTTTTCAATGTAGGATTTGTCACCAAAGAGGATCGGTTCTGCAAGCCCGGCATCAGCAATTTCAACAGCTGCTTCAATTACACTTGATTTATCTGCAGCAACAACTGCAACTCTCTGTTTCTTTTCATGTTTTTTAACGCTTGCAATGATTTCTTCATAATTTTTGAACATAGGTAACTCCTGAAATTTAAGTTAATACAAAGATACCATTATTTTGTATTAGTTACGGGATAAAAAATCAATTTTTTTGCACTCTTCTTTATCAGGTTTTTTGTCTTATCTCAATTTAGAGTGATTTTTATTAATTTGTATGGGATATAGTCAACGAAGCTGATGTAAATAAGAGATGATGCAAATATGAACTTGACTTAGAGGGGGAAACTGTGGATAATGCTTCGTTGCAAAATGGAGGGATAATATGCCAGGATTAACAAATAGAGCGATGTTTGCTGGAAGCTGGTATGCAGCCAGTTCGGTACAGTTGACAAAAGATATAAAAACTGCGATTGAATCGACCGACAGACTGCCGTGGAGTGTTGTTGGCGGGGTTTTGCCTCATGCCGGGCTTCGATTTTCTGCAAAAGGGATGGCTCCTTTTTTTGCCAATCTTCCCGAAGAGTATAAGCATGTTGTTCTTTTTGCGCCCAGCCATTATCAATATTTGCTTGAAGATAGAATTTACTACGGTCTTTTTGATCAACATCAAACGCCTGTTGGAATTATTGATGGTAATATGGACGGTCTTTCTGAAGATTTGTGTTTTCACGAACACTCAACTGCTGTTGAGCAGGAGCATGCTGTTGAGATGTTCCTTCCTTTTATAAAGTATAAAATGCGGAAAAATGTAAAACTTACAGTTTTTCTCATTCCTCAAATTAGCTCAATGGAATCACTTACAAATTTAAAAGAATGTTTTTTAAAGAAAATGGGTGGCGTTTTAGACTTAAAACAGACTCTTTTTATTGCAAGTTCAGATTTCACCCATTACGGGCCGAGGTTTAGCTACATGCCTTTTGGCCTTGATAATACTGTTAAAATTGAAGAGAAGGTACGGGAATTTGACGAAAAATATGCAAGAAATTTAGCTGCTTATCATTTTGAAAAGATTTTTGAGGACATAAAAAATGATTCTCCGACTATTTGTGGACTTTATCCGGCTATTTTTATGGCAGCAATCCTGAAGCATCTCGGCTGCAAGGGTGAATTTGTTTCATACTATAATTCTTCATTGATTTCAGGCCCTTCCAGAGATTTTGTGAGCTATGCTTCGATTTTATATCATAAATAATTTTTTCTGAAATTGATTTTATGCGACTTCGTGGCCGTGTTTTTTTAAAGGAAGTGAAAACTCTCTTTTCCCTGTAAAAAAGGCAAAAGCATTTGCGACTGCTGCTGCGGTTGGAACAAGCCCTATTTCGCCAACACCTTTTGCTCCATAAGGCCCATAAGTATCTTTAACTTCAATCCCAATTACAGAAACAATAGGCATTTCTTTTATAGGTAATATCCCTAAATCTCTCATTTTTTTGCTTTTTAGATATCCATTTTCCATCAAAAGATTTTCTGATAAAGCGTAGCCGAGTCCCATGTGAACTGAGCCAATTATCTGACTTTCAAAAAGGGTTGGGTTCATAATTTTACCAGCATCGTGAGCAGCGATTACCATATCAATTTTGCCTGAATTGTCCAAAACAACAAGCTGTGCCGCATAACCGTAAGAGTAGTGGGTTATTGGTGTTTCTGTTTTTTCTTCAGGTTTTGTTGAATCACAAAATTCCCATCTGCCCGAATATGTTTTGCCGATAAGTTCTTTTAATGATTTTGTTTTCAGATCATTCTTCAACCCTTTAGCTGTTTCAATTATCGCGTTTCCAAGCAAAGATGTTCCTCTGCTTGATGTTGTCATTCCGCTTTTTGCACCATCTTTGGTTGAAACAATAACTTCAACAATTTCAGGGTTTAATCCTGTTTCAGATGCAAAAACCTGTCTTGCAACTGTAAAAACTCCCTGCCCCATCTCTGTCCAGCCGTGGTAAAGTTTGATATGATTTTCTGAAACAATTTCTATCTTAACCTCGCTGTAATCAATCATTCCGTTGCCAATTCCGCAGTTTTTTATTCCGCAGGCAAGTCCTGTGAATTTGTATTTGTCATAGTATTCTTTCAGTGCATTTAAACACTCTTTTACGCCAGCAGACTCATCAAGAATCTGGCCGGTTGCTGTCATTTTTCCCTTTTCAAGAGCATTATTAAATCTAAACTGCCAGCGGTCAAAACCTCCTTTTTCACAAATCATATCAATACAGCTTTCCATCGCAAAAGCAGCCTGATTAACGCCAAAACCTCTCATTGCCCCGCAAGGAATATTGTTTGTATAGAGTGCTTTTGCTGAGATTTCTCCGTTTGGAACATGATATGCGCCTGTTGCGTGACCTGCAGCTCTTTCGAGAACTTTCCCTCCGACAGAGGCATAAGCCCCTGTATCTCCTATGATTTTGGCTTTAATTCCTGTTAAAAAACCATCTTTTGTGCAGCCCAGTGTGTATTCAAGTTCCATTGGGTGTCTTTTCGGATGCATCGTGATTGATTCTTCTCTGTTAAGCTTTACTTTTACCGGTTTTTTTAAAATCCATGCAAAAAGTGAGGCATGACCCTGGACTGTCAAGTCCTCTTTTCCGCCAAAAGAGCCACCGGAAGGGATAAGTGTAACAATAACTTTTGATTCATCAATTCCAAGAATTTCGGCAACTTGTCTTCTGTCTTCATAAACGCCCTGAGTCTGACTGAAAAGCTCTATTCCATCATTTTGAGGAATTGCCACTGCGCATTCAGTTTCTAAAAATGCGTGCTCAATTCTTTGCGTTTCAAACACAGCATTGACAACAATATCTGATTCGGCAAGCACTTTTTCAATATTTTCGCCTCTTTTTATATTGCTGTCTTCAAGTTTTCTCTTTCCTGCCTGTCTTTTTTCAACATAAAAAAGAAGAGCACCGACAAAAATAAGGCCGAAAGCTGAAATCAATGGAGAGCGGAGATAATTTGTTATAAGATCTTCAAACAGGACTCCTGCTATACCGGGAGGTATACAGCTCAGGATAAACAGCCATGAAAGTTTTTTGAAAGG
>CAZISX010000076.1:12767-13402 GCA_964542005.1 uncultured Spirochaetales bacterium | reverse complement strand
GCTTTTTTATAGTCAGTCAGAGGAGGAAGAACTTCGTAATTTATCCTTATTTTTGAAGCTGCAATTCTAGCGGTTTTTTCATCAACAGCAACAACTCCGGCAAGAACATCACCGATATATCTGGTTGTTTCGCCAATATCAACCATCAAAGGCCAGTCTTTTACAATAAGTCCCAAAAACTTTTCCCCTGGAATGTCTTTTGCTGTAAAAATCCTTATAACTCCAGTAATTTTAAGAGCTTCAGATAAATCAATCTCTTTGATTACAGCTCTTGGATGGTCACTAAACCGAAGTGCGCCAAATAACATTCCATCAAATGTTAAATCATCACTGAAAGGTGTTTTCCCTAAAGCTCTTTCGACCGATTTATATTTTGGCAGTGAAGTTCCGGCATTTGCGGCGGGAAGAAATTCAATTTTTTTGTTTTCCAAAAGTGCGGCAGCGGCAAGCTCAACAGCCTCAATAATTTTAAGATAACCTGTGCAGCGGCAGAAATTGAATTTTAGAGCTTCGACAATCTCTTCTCTTGAAGGATTTTTGTTGTTTTCAAGAAGAATTTTTACTCTTGTCAGAAATCCTGGTGTGCAAAAACCGCACTGCACCGCACCTTTTTGGACAAATGCTTTTGCCAGAGT
>CAZISX010000076.1:3238-12757 GCA_964542005.1 uncultured Spirochaetales bacterium | reverse complement strand
CCATGCAGGCTCCGCAGAACGCCTGGCAGGAACAGCCATCTTTAACTGTTTTTATCCCTTCAATATCCCGTAAATAGTTAAGAAGTGACATCTCGGGGTTCCCGGAAAAGGTTTTAGGCGAGTTATTAAGTGAAAATTGCATCATCAAAAACTCCAAAATCTGTTAAAAATGAAGTTAGTTTATTCACTATGTGGATGAAAGTCAAAAAATGGGTGGTTTTGATAATTAAAAGAAAATAAAATCAATAATCTATATCGTCTTCGCTCATTTCCTGTGCTTTTTTGAAAGCTCCGTGCATTGTATGTCTCTTTTGTGCATTGAGTTCTACTTTACGGAGTCTTATTGATTTTGGTGTGACTTCCACAAGCTCGTCTTCAGCAATAAAGTGAATAGCCCGTTCAAGAGTCATTGGTTTTACCGGAGTTAATAGGACATTGTCATCTTTTCCGGCAGCTCTCATGTTGGTAAGTTTTTTCTGTTTTGTTGGATTTACATCAATATCTCTATCTTTGTTGTGTTCTCCAACAACCATTCCTTCATAAACAGGGTCGCCAGGAATTATAAAAAGCTGGCCTCTCGGTTCGAGATTAAATATTGCGTAAGCAACACATTCGCCGGAGCGGTCAGAGATAATTGAGCCTGTAAAACGGGTAGGAAAATCACCGCGGTATTCTTCGTAGCCAGCAAAGATAGAATTCATAATTCCAGTTCCTTTTGTGTCGGTAAGGAATTCATCACGGTAGCCAATTAAAGAGCGGGATGGTACAGAAAATTCAATTCTGACTCTGCCTGTTCCGTTATTGACAAGATTTGTCATTCGTCCTTTTTTTATAGATAACTTTTCTGTAACAATGCCAAGAAATGCGTCTTCGCAGTCAACAAAAAGATGTTCAACAGGCTCTAAGACCTTGCCATCAGAATTCTTTTTCAGGATAACTTCAGGACGGCCGACACAAAGCTCGAAACCTTCTCTTCTCATCTGTTCAATAAGAATTGCCATCTGAAATTCACCGCGACCTTTTACAATAAAGCTGTCTCTTTCTTCGCTTTCTTCAACTCTTATCGCAACATTTCTAAGAGTTTCTTTGAAAAGTCTTTCTCTTATCTTGCTAGACTGAACATGCTTTCCTTCTTTTCCGCCTAAAGGCCCGCTGTTTATTGTAAAACGCATTGAAACAGTTGGCTCATCAACCGTTATTCTTTTTAAAACTCTTGGGTTTTCCTTTGTAGTAATCGTGTCTCCGATATGAACATCTGCAATACCTGCAAGAACAACAATATCACCTGGTTCCGCTATTTCTGTTTCTTGATATTTTATCCCCTCATAAACCTGAAGCTTGGAAATTTTGAGTGGAAGATGTTCTTTTTTTGCATTAACACAAATCATTGACTCATTAAATTTTGCATAACCGTTTGCAATTTTTCCGATAGCAAGTCTGCCTAAATAATCGGAATAACCCAAATCAGCTACAAGCATCTGGAAAGGTTCTTCGGGATTGTGTGCCGGAGCTGGAATATTCTCAACAATTGTATCAAGAAGAAGATGGAGATTTTCACCTTTTTCTTCAAGTGTTTTTTGGGAAATACCATCGCGGCCAATTGCGTAAAGAAGTGGAAATTCAAGCTGCTCATCATTTGCGTCAAGATCTATAAAAAGGTCATAAATTTCATTTAAAACTTCCTGAGGTCTCGCATCTTTTCTGTCAATTTTGTTAATAACAACAATCATTGAAAGTCCGGCTTCAAGTGCTTTTTTCAGAACAAATCTTGTCTGAGGAAGTGGCCCTTCAGAAGCGTCAACAAGTAAAATAGCACCATCAACCATGCCTAATGCACGCTCAACCTCTGCGCCAAAATCGGCGTGGCCAGGGGTGTCAACAATATTTATCTTCACATCCTTCCATTTTATTGCGCAGTTTTTTGCCGCAATTGTAATTCCTCTTTCTCTTTCCAGATCCATGCTGTCCATAACTCTGTCTGCAACTTCCTGACCTTCGCGGAATGTTCCGCTTTGTCTGAAAAGTCCGTCAACAAGTGTTGTTTTACCATGATCAACATGCGCTATAATAGCGATATTTCTGATTCTTTCGTTCCGTTCCATTTTTTTCATGTCAAAATACCCTCAAAAAAAGTCCAGAGTGCACTATAATTATAAAGTTAATAATGGCAAGGTTTTTCTTGATTATGCAGGAAAAGAAAAAAGTCATTGACACCGTTGTTTTTATTGTGTAATAAATAGAGGCTGATAGCGGTAGTTTTGTGTTCATCTTTAATCAAAACTTGATTTGTTACGGAATTGTGGGAAAAAATGCTTATTCCTTTTGACAGAAACCTTGCATATATTGAAGAAATTAAAGGGAAATACATTCCTTCATTTATTAATGACCATCTTCGTTTTGATCCGAAAAGCTCAGGATATTTTCTGGCTGTTTCAGGTAACAATGTTGGATATATTTTTTTTGATGAAGGCAAAATTATTGGCAGTCTGGCTCTTCTGATTTCAGAAAAAAATGAACTTCCCAATGCTTTTAATTTCAGCTCTTTTTCCGACTACAGCAAGGTTGATATTTATACAAATCTTACTGAATCGTCAACGGCACATGATTTAAACAGATTTATGAACAGTTTTTATTCACTTTACGGCAGTTATGATTTTGTAGATGTAGAAAAATATATTTCAAATATTGAGGCAAATCACATCTCAGGCACCCTTGGTTTTATGCACGGAATTGCATTAAATACAGCCAAATATGAAAAAGGCCATTTTGTCTCTTTTTCTTACTATCACCCGGATACAAAAAGTTATGCACTAGAGAAAAAACAGGTGGTTTATCAAAATTATCTTAAGCAGATACGGGAGCTTAAGCCTTTTATTATGATGAAAACAGAATCTCATTTTAAGGAAAATCTTTCCATGATTGAGCTCTATTTTTTTCAGAAAGATGTGGTTGTGACACTTCTTCTTTGTTACTTTGATATATTTAATCTTATTGTCGAAACAATGCTGGATAAGGGCTTTCAGGAAAATGTTATTGATATGGTGAATCACATAATAAAAGAATTAAGAGAAAAATATCCTCCACTTTACCGAAAAATGAGGTTTTCTGATGAAAGAAAATGTGTCAACTGGGAGGAGATTTTAAATGACAGAAAATATATATCATTAAAATACCGTTTTGAGCACTATTATCTTTATATGGATGAACTTTTAGGGTTGCTTCTGAAAGTTATGTTTACCTACACTGGTAGAGAAGGCGTTGAAAGGTTTAAGCGAAAAATAAAGCTATATACAGAAAAATATGATTTTAATGAAGATAGAGAGATAAAAAAACTTTTTTACCGCATCGAAAAAATGTATAATGTTTAGCCGTTACACAATTGCGAGGAGATAATGCCGTTTAATTTAATTCTTGAAAATGATAAAAACGATCTTGCTGTATATACTTTTGAAAGCAATCTCATAACAGTTGGGAGGGCAAAAAATAACGATTTTGTCCTTGATGAACGAAATATCTCGAGACATCACCTCAGATTACAACTTGCTGATGGTCGAATAATCATAGAAGATCAGGGTAGTTACAATGGAACATTTGTAAATGGTCGCGAGATTAATCAGAAAGTTGAGATTTTTGCGGGTGATGTTATTGCTCTTGGTGATTTTAATATTTACTTTGAGCAGGAGGCTTCAATAGATCAGAAGCCAGTTAAAAAGGAGATAAAATCTGCACCTCAGAAATCAAAAGATGATGTTCTTCTTGTTAAAACAGGCTCTCTTGGCGGTAAAGTTTTTCCTGTAAAAGGAGTCGAAACAGCAATTGGCTCTCATGCCGGGGCTGATGTTTATCTTTTCGGACACAATATTCCTGAAGTTCATTCAAAAATAATATTTGATGGCAGGGTAAATCTTTTAATCAGACACGATAAAAACAAAAACATGCCTCTAATAGTTAACGGAATGAAGGTTGAGTCAATAGATGTTCGCCACGGTGATGAAATTACTATTGGAGACAACACTTTTGAATATATTGAAAAAGGAAAAGAATTTGATCCGGCACCCTATATTCTAAAAGCAGAAGAGGAGCGACGAAAAAAACTTCTTGATGAGTTAGATCACAAAAAAATTAAATCGCTCCACGATGTGGAAGATGAAGATAATGAAAAAACAGAGATCACAAAAATTCCTAAAGTTAAACAGAAAAAGAATCTTATGCCTCTTTTTGTTGGAGCTGGTCTTTTTGTTCTAGTTCTTGTCGCAATAATTATTTTCCTGATTTCTAAAGGATAATCAAACACTTGAATCTATAAATGCTTCCGTGAACACTGTTTTTTATTCTGTCAAAATCAAAAATATTTTTAAAACCTCTTAATCAAGAATCGAGCACTTCAGGGATAAATAAAAAAAGCGTCCCGAAGGACGCCTTTTTTTCTGGGGGTGGGAGGGGGATTTGGAATATTAATTCTGTTTAAATTATTATCACAATACCTTTTCCAATTCAAGTTTTTCACAGTATTTTTTGTAACTTTAGAAAATAAAAAGTTATGAAAAACCATTTTATTGTCGAATGTAAAATCTCTTGTTTCATTTATGCAAAAATCCGGCAGGAACACTGGTTTTCAGCCATTTTTAAAGATCTAAATTTTAATTAGTTTTTAATGAGATTTCTGAAAAATTATGGGAAAAAGTTTTAGATGGTGACCCCGACAGGAATTGAACCTGTGGCCTAGCACTTAGGAGGCGCTCGCTCTATCCAACTGAGCTACGGGGCCAGACTTGAAATAAATCCGGCGTTAATTTAGCACCAACTCTTTGTGTTGTAAAGGAATTTTTAAATTCAGGTTCATTTTTCTTGAGCAAATTACTCCTCTGTGATATTATCCAGACGATTTTTGAAAAAGGTTTTATCCCTTTACCTGAAATAACAATAATTATCTGTTGATATGGAGGAATTATGAGTGCAATTCGTGTTATTATTGCGAAACCCGGCCTTGATGGACATGACCGCGGCGCTAAATTTGTTGCAAGAGCATTAAGAGATGCAGGTATGGAAGTAATTTATACAGGTCTTAGACAAACACCAGAGGCTATTGTTGCTGCAGCTATTCAGGAAGATGCTGATGCTGTCGGTCTTTCAATTTTATCAGGTGCTCACAACACACTTTTACCAAGAGTTGTTGAGCTTCTGAGTGAAAAAGGTGCTTCAGATGTTCTTGTTTTCGGCGGTGGCGTAATTCCTGAAACTGATATTCCTTTTTTGCTGGAACAGGGAATCAAGGCAGTTTTTACCCCAGGCACGCCAAGCGATACTTTCATTAATTTTATTAAGGAAAATGTCAGGAAAAAATGATTCCTGAAAATTACGAAGATCTTTTTTCCCCTGAAGGCGATATAAATATTCGCAACCTTGCAAAGCTTATCACCACAATTGAAAACAATCCAAGCCTTGCGGAATATCGTCTTTCAAAAATTTACAGGGAAAACAAATACTGCAAAATTATTGGAATTACAGGCCCTCCAGGAGCTGGCAAAAGTTCATTAACTGATGGAATTATCTCGAAATTTCGGGCAGAAGGCAAAAAAGTTGCTGTAATTGCAGTAGATCCGAGCTCTCCTTTTACCGGCGGAGCGATTTTGGGTGACAGAATAAGGATGTCGACACACTCGACAGATCCCAATGTTTTTATAAGAAGTATGGGAAGTCGCGGCAGTCTTGGCGGTCTTGCACCAGCTTCAGTTCATATTCTAAATCTTCTCAAATCGGTTGGTTTTGATGTGGTAATTATTGAAACTGTAGGTGTTGGGCAGAGCGAAGTTGATGTTATGAGTGTTGCTGACACGGTTTTACTTGTTCTTGTTCCAGGTCTTGGCGATGATATTCAGGCATTAAAAGCCGGAATCATGGAGATTGCAGATATTTTTGTAATCAACAAATCAGACAAAGACGGGAAAGAGAAGCTTATTGCTGAAATTAATATGATTTTACACCTCAATATGCACCGGATGGATTGGGTTCCGCCAATTGTTGAGACAGTTGCAACAGAGATGAAAGGTCTCGATGAACTGAAGAATAAAATTGAAGAGAGGCATGTTTTTGTTGAAAGCAACTTTGATAAAATCCGTAAAGAAAAGCTTACGGCTCAGTTTTTACATATTATTCAGGAAAAAGTCGGAACAAGAATTATGTCGCTTTTGAAGGAGCACAATATTATAGAAAACTGGTCATCAGAGATTCTTTCAGGTAAAAAAAATCCATACCAGGCAATAACGGAACTTGATGAGAAGCTTTCTATAATCTGGGATAAATAGCTGCTTTTTTAAGCATTCTGACAAATTTTGATAAGCATATTGATTCATATTAAAATATTAATATAATAATTACTCTAATTTAGACAGGCGGGCTGATGCGACAAGATAGCGGACTGGTTTCCTCATGTATTTATCTTAAATCGCCGGCGGCTGTAATTTCCGAGATTTGTTTTCTTTTTACTTCAATCTATCCTAAACATCCCACAGATTTTCTTATAGCTACTTTTTCTGATATTTGCAGCCTTTTTGATGGAAAATATCCAGGCTACAAAAAATGCAACACTGAATATCATGATTTAAAGCACACAACTGATGTTTTGCTTTCAGCTGCCAGGCTTATTTATGGTGCACATATTGATCAAGTTTTTGTTAAACCTGAAAATGCTGAGACAGCCCTTGTTGCCACAATGTTCCATGATGTCGGCTATATTCAGGATATAGATGATAATTCAGGAACTGGTGCAAAATACACAATAACCCATGTTGAAAGGAGTGCCTCTTTTCTTAAAAAATACTGTGAATTAAACAACTTATCCTTAGAATTTGCAAAGAACTGTTCTGATATTATTTTATGCACGAATATTTTTAACGGATTCGGTAAAATCTCATTTGAATCTGAAGAAATTAAATTTCTTGGCAAAATAGTTGCAACTTCTGATCTTATAGGTCAGATTGCAGACAGAAATTACTTGGAAAAACTTATTTTTCTCTACCACGAATTAAAAGAGGGAAATATTCCAAACACCACAACAGAGCTTGATTTGTTGAAAAATACAATAACTTTTTTCAATAAAATGGACGAAAGACTCAACTCAGAACTTGGCGGAGTCTACAAATATATGAAAAGTCACTTCCAAAAACGATATGGAATTGACAAGGATTTTTATCAAGAAGGACTTGAAAAAAATATTTCATACCTCTCTTTTATTTTGAGTGAGCATGAAAAAGAATATCGTAAATATTTGAGAAGATTAAAGAAATAGTGAAAATACAAAAGAGAAAGATCAGTTTCTAAGACTGTGAATTGGAGCTGCGATTCTACCTTTGAGGTTTACAAAACCTTTGCAGCTTTCGCGGTGAACAGGCATAATTATAGCTTCGCCAAGCAGTCCGCCGTAATCGTAAGATTCGCCAACACCTTTGCCGATTACAGGAATAAGCCTTGATGCTGTTGTTTTGTTGTTCATGATGCCGACTGCTGCTTCATCAGCAATGATTCCAGCAATTGTTTCGGGTGAGGTGTCGCCAGGAATCGCAACCATGTCAAGGCCGACTGAGCAGATTGAGGTCATTGACTCGAGCTTATCAATTGTAAGTGTTCCTTTTCTTACTGCGTTAATCATTCCCTGATCTTCAGAAACAGGAATAAATGCGCCTGAAAGTCCGCCGACATAACTTGCAGCCATTGAGCCGCCTTTTTTGACAGCGTCTGTTAAAAGATAAAGTGCTGCGGTTGTGCCGTGGGTTCCAATTGTTTCAAGTCCCATTTCTTCAAGAATATCGGCAATGCTGTCTCCAATCGCGGGAGTCGGAGCAAGTGAAAGGTCTAAAATTCCAAACTGAACGCCGCCGCCAATTATTGAAACTGCCTCTTTTCCGGCAAGTTCGCCAGCTCGAGTTATTTTGAATGCCATTGCTTTTATTGTTTCGGAAAGATCTGAGAGGGTGAATTTGCCGCCTGAATCTTTTTTGAGTCTTCTGATTGCGGCAAGAACAACGCCTGGGCCAGATACACCGACATTGATTGTGCAGTCGCCTTCACCAACGCCGCACATCGCACCAGCAATAAACGGATTATCCTCAACTGCGTTTGCAAAAACAACAAGTTTGGCGCAGCCTATACTGCCTCTATCAGCAGTTCTTTTTGCTGTTTCGTGAACAATATCTCCCATAATTCTGCATGCTTCCATGTTGAGGCCTGCTTTTGAGGAGCCAACATTTATTGATGAGCAGACTCTTTTTGTTGTTGCAAGAACTTCAGGAATTGAGTTAATTAAAACAGCATCGCCGGGAGTTATTCCTTTGTGAACTAACGCGCTAAATCCTGCAATATAGTCAATTCCAAGATTTTCGGCAGCTCTGTCGAGTGCTTTTGCGATTTTAAGGTAGCTGTCAGCTCTTGTTGCTTCTGCGACAATTGAGATTGGTGTTACTGAAACTCTTTTGTTTACAATTGGAATTCCATATTTTGCTGAAAGATATTCAACAGTTGGAACAAGTTTTTCTGCTTTACGCATGATTTTGTTGTAAACATTGTCGGCCATCTTATCAATATTTTCGCTCACCGCATCGCGGAGTGAAATCGCCATTGTGAGTGTTCTTATATCAAGATTTTCCGATTCAACCATGTTAATGGTTTGGAATATTTCTTTTAAATCAAATACCATGATTTAACCTCAGATTCTATGCATAGCGTGTAAAACGCCTTCATGAATTATTTTTGTATCAACTCCGATTTGTTTTGAGGAGTCGAGTATTTTTTTTCTAAACTGCGCAAAATCAACGCGTAATCCCGAGATATCAACAACAAGAACCATTGTAAAAAATCCGCTGACAATTGTCTGCTGAATATCAAGTAAGTTGCCGTTTTCTTTAGCAATTGTTTCTGTAAGTTTTGCTACTATTCCGGGAACATTTCTGCCCATTACAGAAATTATAGCTTTCTCTTCTTTTGCCAAGGTTTCGCGGTAGTAGTAGCTTGGATTGTCTTTTTTATCATTTGTTCCGCCGCCAACATTTGCAACAGCTTCCATGTATGCCATTCTTATGTCTTCTTCGCTTGCTGAAGGATTGATTTTTTTAACTTCGTTTTTTACTTTTGAGAATAAATCCTTGTCTTCCTGCTCAATCGCAATATTGTTTTCATGCGCCCAGTCTCTTGCAAGTGGAGTAATAATCATATCTGCTGAAGCTCTAAAAACCTTGCCAACGGTCAATTCCTCGATTTCGTTTCTTCCGATTACTTTCATAATATCACCTTAATAAAATTACTGTTTTTCAACATTCCACTGATCAACAATAGCAACAACAGCAGCATCAATCGGGGTGATTGAGTTGCCGTTTGAGCCAAACAGCTCGTCCATTGCAACGCGTGCTGAATGGCCAAATGAGCAGATAACATTTTCGCCTATACCTGCGCCAAGCCTGTCTGCCACAACAACAATTTCCATTTCCTTAGGTTTTTTACCACCTTTTAATTCGTCAAGATGGTAAG
>CAZISX010000076.1:0-3228 GCA_964542005.1 uncultured Spirochaetales bacterium | reverse complement strand
AAGACTTTACGACCTGGCCAGCAACGACATAGCGAGTGTCGAGCTGTACGGTATTGGTTTTATGTTGGAGGCACTTGCGGAAAAGATGAAACGGGCGACAGAAAACAGTGTAGTATAAACGTTTAGCTTTTTTCTTGTTTTTAAGTTCGCTCAAATGATAAGGACGAACCATTAAAAATTTTATCCCTTCAACTTTTGGCCATTTAACTGTTGACCAAACATTGCCGATAACTTTTCCTACAAACATTTTTTACCTCAAATATTTAAAATTACTTAAAAGCTTTTTGTCTCATTTTCAATAATCATGCTGACAGCTGCATCGCACAAAATATGACGATTATTCACTGGAATTATTGTGTTTCTGGCACCGCTGCCAAAACTTACAGAAACCATATCGCCACTTCTTGCGCCAAGCTCGTCGTAGGCAACAATAACTTGACCTGTTTCTATGTTTTCCGCATCCAGCTCTGCAGCAAGGATAAGTTTTCTGTTTTCAAGTTGTGTCACCATTTTTGTAGCCCAGACTTCTCCGACAACTCTGCACTTAAGCATGACTCCTCCTTAAATAAATTCAAGTATATATATGACAATAGGGTTTATTTTGCAAGTTTTTACATGTTTCAAAGATTCCTCTCACGGGATTTAAACAGATAATTATTGTTTTCCATAGACTTAATAATTTGACAGGATTTTTTAATTGATGTAATTTAACGGTAAATTAATTTCTGTATGGCTTGTTTTGTGGTTATTGTTTTTTGTAAATTTGCGGAGGAAAATTGAATCGTTATAACTTTCTTGTTTCTGTAATTATTCCAACTTATAACAGGCGTGAGCTTGTCGCAAGAGCGGTAAAATCTGTAATAAATCAAACCTATTGGAATACCGAAATTATTGTTGTGGATGATGGCTCGACTGATAATACTAAAAATTTTTTGCAATCTTTTTTTCCGCACATTAAATATATTTATCAGGAAAATAGAGGTGTTTCTGCTGCCCGCAATTGCGGTGTTTCTGTCTCTTCTGGCAAATATATCGCTTTTTTGGATTCTGATGATGAATGGATGGCTGAATTTCTTGATAAAACAGTTAATTACATGATTTCAGGAGATTTCAGGATTGCACAGGCTGATGAGCGGTGGATTAGAAATGGCAAACATCTCAACAAAATGAAAAAACATGAGAAATTTGAGGGAGATATATTTATTCCGAGCTTGTCTTTATGCCTTGTTACGCCATCTGCTGTTGTGATGGAACGGGAGCTTTTTTTAAGTTATGGCGGTTTTGATGAATCATTGCCTGCTTGCGAGGATTATGATTTGTGGCTGAGAATGGGTGTATCTGAAAAATTTGGATATCTCCGTGAAATTCTTGTTACAAAATACGGAGGGCACGAAGATCAGCTCTCCAGTACACCTCTTCTTGATAAATACAGGATTTTGTCACTTTTGAAAATTGGTTCTTCTTATATTTCTGATGAGTTGAAAAAAAATGCAATTATTGAAAAACTTATTGAAAAGATTGAGATTTTTGAAAATGGTGCAAAAAAAAGAGAAAATCTTGCTGAACTTGAATGGATTAATTCTGTAAAAAAAGAGTTTTTTTCTTAAATCCTAGCCTCATAAATCTTGAAATTGGTTAAAAACAAGACTAATATAGCTCACTGCGCCACTATTATTAATCGTTTTTTGGAGGTTTGACAGATGGACATTAGAAAGTACGACGGTAATTTATCCTCAATTGATTTTCTTGACATGATGATGCTTGATATTTATGGCAATATCAGACATGTCTCAATCCCGAAAGGATATATTTCAGAGAAGTTGTTCAAAGATGGAATAGGTTTTGATGCGTCCAATTTTGGTTTTGCGAAAGTAACAGATTCCGATATGGTTGCAGTTCCCGATATGACAACAGCTTTTTCAGAAGAGAAAGACGGCTATACAATTTTACATGTTTTCTGCGATGTTATGCTTACAAGCGGAGAGGCTTACGATCAGTATCCAAGAAATATCGCCCGTAACACCCTGAAATATCTGCAAGAAAATAATATTGCAGACAATGCTAAAATGCTTGTTGAACTTGAGTTCCATGTTTTTGACAGTGTAAAATATTCATCAGATGTTGCTCATTCCTACTACATGATTGAAAGTGCTGAAGGTCTTGGAGGCGACAGACCTGATTATCCGAGATTTGGTGCTCAGAAAGGTTACCACAAGATGACTCCTGAAGACAGATATGAGTTTTTAAGAAATGAATCTGTCTCAAAAATGGAAGCAATCGGAATTCCTGTTAAGTATCATCACCATGAAGTTTCTGCTTCACAGCTTGAAATAGAGCTTAATTTTATTGATCTTTTGCACGCAGGCGATGCAGTTTGTCTTGCTAAATGGATAATTAAGACAATTGCTGACGAGCTTGGTGTTTTTGTAACTTTCATGCCAAAACCAATGTACAAACTTGCTGGAAACGGTATGCATGTTCATCAGTTTCTTGAGAAAAATGGTGCCTCAATTTTTACAGGCGAAGAGATATACCATCTTTCAAAAGAAGGTCTTGGCTATACTGCCGGAATTCTTGAACATTCTGTAAGCGGCTCACTGCTTGCTTTTTCAAATCCTTCAACAAACTCATACCGTAGACTTGTTCCTGGATACGAAGCTCCTGTTTCTGCAAGTTTTGCTAAAGGCTCCCGCTGTGCTGCAATAAGAATTCCAGGCTACCTCAAAAAAGGTGAAGTCAGAACAGAATTCAGAACAGGCGATGCGACCTGCAATGTTTACTTTGCTCTTTCAGCAATGGTTCTTGCCGGTGTTGATGGAATTAAGAAAAATATGGATCCTATTGCTTTAGGCTACAACTGCCCTGATGGCAAATCAGAAAAAGTTTTCCCTCTCAATCTTAACACAGTTCTTGACGGGCTTGAAAAAGATAACGAATATTTAAGACCAGCGTTTCCGGAAAAACTTATCAAAGCATGGGTTGAACTCAAAAGAAAAGAGGCCGAGTATGTCTACAATGCTCCGACTCCTCAGGAATATGAGCTTTACTTCTAACAACTCTTTTGAAAATAATCAGATAATTCAAATAATTAGATAATTCTACAGTTCGCTTTTATCACAAACTCTTAAACCGGAAGCCTTAATTGATTCTGTCCAATCACCTGCAGGTGTATCTTTTAAGACCCCTGCATAATTAAGCAATAGCCTGTTCATCTAATTTTTGTTAAAA
>CAZISX010000075.1:14008-19793 GCA_964542005.1 uncultured Spirochaetales bacterium | reverse complement strand
TCCTTTGGTAAACCTGGATTGTGCGGCGCGGCCCATCCAAATTTTGGCAAGGCAGGCCCGCGCGGAGCTGCGCATCCCAGTAGCAGACCTGTGCACACGCCCCAGGGTAACTTTGGCAGTATCAGGGAAGCTGCCGCTGCACTTGGCGTGCATTACAATACAATACTCTACCGCTTGAAAAAGTATCCCGACCAATACTATTACCTCTAACCGATGCTTTGCGTCTGTTTCCACTTGGGTTTGAGATGGTCGGGTGGTCGGCGTTGTAATATTGCGCGTGCTTGAGCCATACGCTCCTGAGGCGACTGCCCATCATAGGGTTCACTCCAGCCATTGAGGCAATTTTATCAAGAAGAGTCTGGCCAAAAACATAAAAGTTTTTATAAACAGAAACAGCTGTTTTGAGAACATTGTATTTATGGGCAAATCTAAAGTAATTCCAGGCAGATTTCGTCGCTTTCGGCGCAAAAAAAACAAAGTAAAAAGAGACAAATCTAAGAACAAAATATGCAGCAGGAAGTCCAAACTTTTTCAAGATAAAGACAAAAATTAAATGACCGGTCAGGCCGCCTCTGGTTTTGCCTTTCCAGCTCATTTAGTCATCAGTTTTGATGCGTTCAAAAACATAGTTGTAGAAATCCTGGAAAGTCTTAACATTAACCATCTCTTCGCCTTTCACCTTAAAACCAAAATTTTTCTCAATAACAACAACAAGATCAACAAGATCAAGGCTGTCGATTTTGAGTGTTTCTATAAGATTTGCTTCAGGAGTTATAAATTCTTTTTCAATCTCGAACTCATCAACAAGAACATCTTTAATTTTCTCAATAATATCAGATTTTAACATTTTTTTCTCCTATATTTTTTTTATAACTAATGACGAGTTTGTGCCGCCGAATCCAAACGAGTTGGAAAGGAATATATTTATTGGTGTCTCAATTGTAGTTTTTGCTATATTTATTTTTGCGGAATGCTCGTCAGGATTTTCAAAATTAATGTTAGGTGCGACAAAAGAGTTTTGCATCATCAGAGTTGAGTAAACAACCTCACTCGCGCCAGCCATCCAGCATTCATGCCCAGTCATCGATTTTGTACTGCTGACAAGCGGTTTGTTACCGAATATCTCATAAATCGCTTCAGCCTCGTTACCGTCACCAACTGGAGTCGAGGTTGCGTGAGCATTAACATAATCAACTTTATCAGGATTGATTCCTGCATCTTCAAGAGACATTTTGATTGCTCTTGCCGGCCCATCAACATTAGGAACAGAAATATGGTCTCCATTTGATGAAAATCCGTAACCAATAATTTCTGCTATTATATTTGCACCGCGTTTGATTGCACTTTCGTAGCTTTCAATAATTAATGTTGCTGCGCCGCCGCTTGGAACAAGACCATCTCTATCTTTGTCAAAAGGTCTTGAGGCTTTTGTCGGCTCGCTTTCCCGTGTCGAAAAAGCAGATAATCCATCAAAACTGCCAAAAGCCATCGGATTTACTTCCTGTGCTCCTCCGGCAACAATCATCTCCTGAAGTCCCCATTTTATAAGTAAATAGCTGAGTCCGATTGCGTGAGAACCGCTTGCACAAGCTCCACTCACGGTCAGATTTATACCCTTAAGTTTGAATATTACAGAGAGATTCATGGTAACAGTAGAATTCATTGATTGAAAAATCGAGCCTGAGCCTATAAGCATTGTGTCTTTTTTTTCTCTAACAATATCAACAGCATTCATAACAGCTTCAACAGAGCTGTCATTTCCGTAAAGGATTCCGACATTATTTTTTTCAAAATATTCGAGATTTATTCCCGCCTGCTCCATTGCTTCAAGCGTTGCAATGTAGGCATATTCGCCCTGTTCGGCAAGTCCGAGCCTCATTCTTCGGTCAAGCTTCCCTTTGAGTTGAGGTCTTTCTAAAATACCGGTAAGCCCGCTTCTGAAACCAAATTCTTTACGACTCTGGTCAAAACCGATTCCGCTTCTGCCGTGGTATAGTGAGTTTTTAACTTCTGTTAGATTTTTTCCAATACATGAATAAATGCCCATGCCAGTGATAACAACACGATTCATCTAAAATATCTCTCCTTTTTAAGTATAAAGTCCACCATTTACAGAGATAACTTCCCCTGTAATATAGCTCGATTTTGCTGATGCAAGAAAGCGGGATTAAAGGCTTGAGATCATTCTCATTTATGGCAGCTGTCATATCTGTTTTAATAAATCCCGGGGCAACACAGTTTACTGTAACATTTTTTTTACCGACCTCCTGAGCCAGAGACTTTGTCGCAGCAACAACACCAGCTTTTGAGGCACTGTAGTTTGCCTGTCCCGGAAGACCTTTCTGGCCGGAAAGAGAGGTAACATTTATGATACGGCCATATCTTTTGTAAAGCATTCCTTTAAGAACAAGTCTGGTAACATAAAAAAAGCTGTTCAAATTTGTGTTTATGACACTATGCCACTCTTCAGGAGTCATCCACATCAACAAATTATCTTTTGTGTGACCTGCATTGTTGACCAAAACCTCAATATAATCGTCCTGATGCTCATCAAGCCACTTGCCAAGAACAGCTTCGGTTGCGTCAATGCTGCCGACATCAAACTGCATAATCTCGCCAGTTCCGCCATTTTCAGTAATTATTTCAAGTGTTTTCAACGCCTCATCTGTTCTTGAATGATAGTTGATTAAAACATGGTATCCCATTTTCGCAAGAGAAACAGCAACTGCCCTGCCTATTCCTCTGGAACCGCCTGTAACTAATGCATATTTCATGAATCTTGCCTCAATTTTTTATAAAACCATCATCATTAATAACTATTTTTTTCGTATTGTTCCAGCATAAAGGATCTGATGCAAAACAATCTCCCGTCAGGTGGTACGCCATTCCGCGGCAGCCATAACATTCATCAAGAGATTCGCAGTTTTTGCAGCTTCCTTTAATGTTTTCTTTCATATTTCTTATATCTTTAAGAATTGGCGATGTCTCAAGAATAGATTTCAATGTTGCATGTCTTATGTTACCGAGTTTTATATCAATTCCAACACATGGATAGACAAACCCGTTTGCAGCAACAACAAGATTGTGATAATTTCTCTGACATGAAAGTCCGGCAATCGGAGGATGCGGCTTCCATGTAAAACCGTAATTTTCCTCATCAATTTTTAAAAGAGTCTCAAAAAGGTGCTGAGCTTCCTCAACCGTAACATTCAGATTGTGATCTTTTGCCCTACCCTGAAAAGTAATCATCTCAAAATATGGGATAATCCCTCGTTCTCTTGCCCAAACCCAAATCTCAGGCAATTCTGCAATATTCTGGCGGCAGATAATTGACTCAATCCCAAGAAGACCTTCTTTGTGATATCCAATTTCCTGAAGCATTTCAAGGTTCTTCTTGATTCTCTCACCAGTTTTTTCAACTCCAGCCAGAAAATCCTGAACCTCATTGTTGAAGCTGTTGAGTTTAACAACCAGCTCAACACGCAAATTTAAAAGATAACAAGACTTTTCTTCATTTAAAAGAACACCATTTGTAAAAATGACCTGTTTAAGACCTAAAGAATGAATAAAATCAACTATTTCATAAATATCTGGATGCATTAAAGGCTCGCCTCCGCCAATAATGCAAATTATTCTGACTCCGCAATCTTTTGCCTGAATTATTACATTTTCTATCTCATCAAGAGTAAGCTCGTTTGATTTTTTTTGACCTGAACTTGCATAACAATAAATACAGTGAAGATTGCAAATATAGGAAGTTTCAAGATCAAGAGTTAGTATTTTATTATGTAATCGAGCCTCTTCGATTTCTTCTTTTGTAAAATTAAGGCCGTAAACCTTATCAGGTTTTTGAAGTTGTTTCAAAATATTCTCCATCAAAAAAACTGTATATATATAGTTAAGAGTCAAAATAAAATCAACTTTTTGTTTGCTTGTTTCTCTGTTATTTTTTTTAACATATCTTTAAAATCAAAATAAAAATAAAGGAGTTGAAATATTTGTGTTATTAAAATAAGTAGTGTATGTTAGGTTGATTTTTAGTTTTTAGAAACATGCTGAAACATACAATAGTTACAAACACACAATTTATTACAAATGTAAACAATATTTGTATCTGCACCGAGGAAACAGACCTATCTTTTTTTCTCAAAAAGCTTTATCAAAAATCAGAAATTGACTACCCGAAATTTTTCAAAATGGATGATATGAGCCGTGCTGGATTTATTGCTGCAGAATTTCTTTTAAAAGAAGGAAATCTTGCAGAAAGATTTGGAGAAAATCGTGTCGCAATGGTTTTTGCAAACAAAACATCGACAATATCCACCGATCTTAGATTTTATGAAACTATCAAAAATCCGTTATCTTTTTACCCTAATCCGGGAATTTTTGTCTACACGCTGCCGAATATAGTTATGGGAGAAATTTCAATCAGACACCATTTTAAAGGAGAGCAATTCTTTTTTGTCAGCGAGAAATTTGACACACATTTTTTTGCATCAACAACTAGAAACCTCTTAGAAAATGATAAAGCAGATGCCGTGATTGGCGGCTGGGTGGAGGTATCTGCGACAAACAAGATCGAGATTTTTTTGTTTCTTGCTACAAAAGAAGAGATTCAGGATTTAACTGAGGAAAATCTCGAAAAAATTTACCAACTTATATTAAATGGAGAATAATATGGAAGCACTGATTTCAGCCTTGAAAAATGAAATAATCAAAGAGCTTAATCTTGACCACATCAAACCTGAAGAAATAGACATTGACGCACCTCTTTTCCAGAGTCTTGGCCTTGATTCAATTGATGCTCTTACTTTAATCGTAATTATTGAAAAACGCTCCGGTCAAAGGATAAAAACTGCGGAAGAGGGAAAAACTGTTCTCCGTTCTCTTAGAAGTATGGCTGAATTTATTGCTTCTCACAAAAAATGAGAAAAGTTTTTGTTACAGGGCTTGGCGTTATCTCGTCAATCGGAAATAACCCGCCGGAATTACTTGATTCTTTAATCAAAAAAAAGCGTGGAATCGGCACAATTACAAATCTTTCGTCAAGATACAGTTCTGAAATTCCTGTCTGCGAAGTTCCTCTAAAAGATAGCGAACTTGCCGGAATCGTTGGACTAAAACATAAAAGCCGCACCACACTCATGGCACTTTATGCAGCGAAAGAGGCTTGGAAAAACTCGAATTTATTGAATATTCCAGGAGATAGAATTGCTCTTCTCAGCGGGACAAGTGTTGGAGGAATGAATCTTTCCGAAAAATTCTATCCATCTTTTATGGAGAATAAATTTAAAGGAGATATTCACGATATTGCTGGACATGACTGTGCTGATCACACCGAAATAATTGCTGAAAATCTTGGAGTAAAAGGGTTTGTTTCAACAATTTCAACAGCTTGTAGTTCCGCCGCAAACGCGATTATGTTCGGAGCAAGACTTATTAGAGCCGGAATTGTTGATTATGCAATTTGTGGAGGCTCTGATTCACTTACCCTTTTTACAATTAACGGCTTTAATTCACTGATGATTCTTGACAGAGAGCATTGCCGCCCCTTTGATAAATCAAGGGCAGGAATAAATCTTGGAGAAGGTGCCGGATATATTGTGCTTTCTGCTGAGGATTCCCGTTCAGCCACTTCCCTTGCTGAACTTTCCGGATGGGCAAATTCATGCGATGCCTACCATCAGACTGCATCATCGCCGGAAGGCAACGGTGCTTTTTTAGCGATGTCAAAATCACTTCTTTCTGCCGGACTCCAGGTCTCCCCTTTATCAGTGGAATATGA
>CAZISX010000075.1:7254-13998 GCA_964542005.1 uncultured Spirochaetales bacterium | reverse complement strand
CCGCAAGATATTGATTATATTAATGCTCACGGAACAGGAACGCCAAATAACGATCTCTCTGAAGGCTCTGCAATTGAGAGACTTTTTAGCGAAAAAGTTCCGTGTTACAGCTCAACGAAACCATTTACAGGCCACACGCTTGGAGCATCTGGCGGAATTGAGGCTGTAATTTCAATTCTTGCACTTCAAAATTCCGTGGTTTTCCCAAACCTTAACTTTAAAGAAAAATCAGATGAACTTTCAAGTGAGCCGGCAAAAGAGCTTATTAAAAAATCTCTAAAACATATAATGTCAAACTCTTTTGGTTTTGGCGGCAACAACACTTCACTAATTTTTTCAAAAATAGAACAATGAAAATATATATAAAATCATCATCATTAATCTCATCTGCTCCAACTTTTGGTGTTAAAAAAATAGAAGCACTTTGCGAATGTTCAAAAAATTTACCGAAAAAAACGATTGAGCCTGATTATAAAGAGTGGATTGATCCGCGAGTTTCGAGAAGAATGTCCAGGCTTATAAAAATGGTTGTAACTGCAGCAAAATCTGCGCTAAAAGATAGTGAAGTTGAAAAACCTGACGCAATTATTGCCGGCACTGCTCTTGGCTGCATTGAAGATACTGAAACTTTTCTTTCCGGATTGATTACAAATCAGGAAACTCTATTGAATCCGGCACCTTTTATCCAGTCAACCCACAACACGCCATCATCTACCGTCGCAATTTTACTTGGGTGCAACAGCTACAACGGAACCTATGCCCACAGAAATAATTCTTTTGAGACCGCACTTCTTGACAGCTGTATGCAAATTGAAGATGGCTCGGAAAATGTTTTGTGTATGGGTTTTGACGAGATTACAAAAAACTCGGAATTTATTTTAAAAAGACTCCGCATCAGGGGAGAAACAGCTTTATCAGAAAACACAGGAGCATTTGTTTTAGGAAAGAATAAAGGAAATGCTTCCGCTCAAATTGATGGAATAATGCTCCGGCACACTATTTCAAATAGTGATGAATTTGAAAAACTGCTTGACAATTTTCTTAATATAAATAATAAAAGCATGTCTCTAATTGATCTTATTCTAAGAGGAACAAATGGCGGAAAAGCTGATGATGAAATGGCGGAAAGTGTTTGCAGGAAAAATAATATGCTAGAAAAATGTTTTCCCTGGAAATATTTGCTTGGCGAAAACTTCTCATCAGGTGCCAGCGCTCTCTGGATTGCCCAAAAACTTATTGAAGCTGGCGTGGCTAATGATAACATTTCAAATTTACTTGGCATTTCGCCAGCACCAATGAAAAACATCCTTATTCACAACAGCTTTATGAATAAAAATCATTCCTTTATTCTGGTTTCCGGATGCTGACAATAATTTTAGTTGTTTTTATAATTTTACTGATATCTGTTGTTGCTTGGGGCTCGTCAAGCATAAATTCCAATATGTTTTTAAAAGCTGTGTGTTCAAAAAAAACAGAAGAAAAAATAGTGTTTCTTACATTTGACGATGGGCCTCACTCTGCTCAAACACCTGAAATACTTAAAGT
This sequence comes from uncultured Spirochaetales bacterium, assembly GCA_964542005.1. Classification (GTDB taxonomy): domain Bacteria; phylum UBP6; class UBA1177; order UBA1177; family CALOFP01; genus CAZISX01. The sequence continues at coordinate 12,453 of CAZISX010000075.1, read as the reverse complement.
TTTAAAAGATGAAGACATTAAGGCCTCCTTTTTTCTTATTGGCTCAAAAGTTAAAGAAAATAAAAAACTTGTTGAAGAAATAGTTCATGATGGTCACATTATCGGATGCCATTCGTTTGCCCACAGCTCGACTAATCCTTTTCGGAGCGTTAAACTTCAGGAGTCCGACATTGCACAATGCCTTGAAATAATTAGATATATCACAAATGTAAAAACAAAAATCTATAGACCTCCTTTTGGCGTTACCAACCCAAGTCTCGCAAAAGCGGTAAAAAACCTTTCATTAACTGTTGTTGGCTGGTCTATCCGATCGCTTGATACACTTAGTCCTGCGATGGCTGTTCCTCGGGTTTTAAAAAAGCTTCATCCCGGAGCAGTTATACTTCTTCATGACACAACACCGGGAATTGCTGATATTACGAAAAAAATAATTACTGAATCAAAGCAAAGAGGATACAGATTTGCTTCACTTGATTCACTTTCAGGAGCTCAAATATATGAATAAAATTATAGTGTTAATCATTTTTTTAGGATGGCTTTCTATTTTTGCTGAAACTGGTGAGTGGAAAAACTGCGCGAATGAAAAAGAGGTTTTAGCCTCTATTTCTGAAAAATCGCTGAGTACCAACACAATTGAAAGCAACTTTATCCAGAAAAAAAAGCTGAAACTTCTTTCTGAGACAATTACCTCGAAAGGGAAATTTTACTTTAAAAAGAAAGATAAGATGAGATGGGAATATCTGACCCCTTTTAAACATAAAATTGTTATGAACGGAACTAAAATAACAATTGAAGATGATGGTAAAAAAAACAGTGTCGATGCTGGTTCAAGCCAACTTTTTCTTGAAATCAACAAGATGATGAGTGCGGCTTTGCAGGGGTTGCTTGCAAGTTCGAGTGATTTTTCCCTGAAATTTTATGAAAGCTCCGATTTTTGGATGGCCGAAATGACTCCTAAATCAAAGCAGCTCTCCAAAATTATTAAGAGTATTGAGATTGTTTTTGATAAAAAAAACAAAGATGTTGCAAAACTTATTATGAAAGAGGTTTCTGGCGATGAGTCTGAAATTATTTTCATTGAAAAAAGCATTAATAAATTAGTGCCAGACTCTCTTTTTTAGAAAACATGAATATTCTAAACGCGTTAGCCCTTATTTTTATTTTATTTTCAGTCAGTTGCGCAGCACCTCTCCATAACTCTTTTCTTAAAAAAGAGGGCGTTTCAAAATTAAATCATTTTTTTTCTGAGGGAAAAGAGAAAGCACTTTATACAGCAGAGATTTCAATTTATGGCAAATCTTTTTCCGGATTGATGTTTTTGAAAAAAATTGGGGAAGGAAATTTCCGAACTGTTTTTATGACTCCAACAGGTGCTACTTTGCTTGATTTTTCTATAATTAATAGAAGTGCAACACTCAATTTTGCGATTGAGGAGATGAATAAATCATATATTGTCAACACACTTAGCAAAGATATGGAACTTTTAGTAATTACAGGCACTTTCAATGACTATGCCGAGATTTTTCTAAACCCTGAAACGGATGAAACAGTTTTCAAAATTAGAGACGGGGAAAATTTCATCTGGTATTTTGCTGACAAAGAGAGCAATGTGAAACGGATTGAATACACTGATGAATTTGATTATAAAATCATAGCTCTCTTTGAAAAAAAGAGTGATTCAGAGCTATGTGACATAGCAATTACCCACCAAAACATTAATCTTTCAATCAGATTAAAAGAGCTGCCAAACTAACGGAGGATATATGTTTTTCAATCATAAAGTCGAAAAAATTACCGAAAAAAGTTATTTGTGCAGTGCAGAAATAGATGACTTAAGCCCTGTTTTTAAAGGGCATTTTCCGGTTTTGCCGGTAGTTCCAGGTGTATATCTTGTTTCTTTGACTTCTCACTTTATTTCAATGATTGAGAATAAAAAATTTATGCTCAAAGAAGCTTCAAGCATAAAATTTACAGCTATTGTGGAGCCTTCAATTAAGAAAATATCTTTAAATATGAATATTCTTTCAAGCGAAAAGGGAATGGTCTTGGCCTCGCTTGAAATGTTTAATGAAAACAAAGTTTTCTGCAAAATGAAAGGATTGTGGCATCATGAATAAATCGGAGTGCAAAGTAAAATGCAAAGAGCTCTCTCTTTGCGTCCTGATTCCAACCTACAACAATCAGAAAACACTTGAAAATGTTGTCAAAAATGTTCTCGAATGGTGTGAATCGGTAATTGTTGTTAATGATGGGGCAACAGATAAAACAGCTGAAATTATTGTTTCTTTTGGGAAAACTATTGATTCTCTCGCTCATTACCCGAATCGGGGTAAAGGCTACGCATTAAGAAGCGGATTTAAATACGCCTCTGAAAAAGGTTTTAAATACGCAATTACAATAGATTCAGACGGTCAGCATTTTGCAGAAGATATTCCGCAATTTATTGAAATGATTGAAAAAGAGCCTGGCTCAATTATTGTTGGAGCAAGAAATATGGAGCAGTCAGGCGTTCCTAAAAAATCGAGTTTCGGTCATAAATTCAGCAACTTCTGGTTTGAGTTTGAAACTGGAATAACTCTTCCTGATACCCAGTCAGGCTACAGACTTTATCCTCTATTCCTTTTAAAAGAGATGAGGTTTTTTACACCTAAATATGAGTTTGAGATTGAAGTTATTGTCCGTGCCGCATGGAAAGGAATCAAAGTAACAAGTGTTCCTGTAAAAGTTATCTATGAGCCAAAAGAGACAAGGGTAAGCCACTTCAGGCCGTTCCACGATTTTTCAAGGGTAAGTGTTTTAAACACAATACTTGTTTTAATTACGATTTTATGGGTTAAGCCTTTTTCCCTTTTAAAGAATCTGAACAGAAAATCGGTAATGAAATTTATTGAAAAAGAGGTTTTAGCTGCAAATGATTCAAATAGAGTGATAACTCTTTCTTTGATGCTTGGAATTTTTATGGGAATTGCACCATTTTGGGGATGGCAGATGATTTTTGCCGCATCTCTGGCTCATGCTTTCAAGCTTAATAAAGTTCATGCACTGATTGGTTCAAATATCAGCGTGCCACCTGCAATCCCTTTTATTTTATATTTCTCCTACCTTGTGGGAACGATAGTTATTCCTGAGAACAATCAATTGCTTACCTTAAATTCAAATATTAGCTTTGACTCTATTCAGAATAATCTGGTTCAATACATCGCGGGAAGCTTTGCTCTTGCCGCAGCAGCCTCAGTTACTTTTGGCTGTGTTATTTTTTGTTTACTATTCTTTTTCAGGAAAAAAGGCAGATAGCTATGGAAACAATTTTTCTCTTTTTGTACCGTTTTTTTAGAGTCAGAAAATGGCTGCTTATAGTTTTAACACTTGTTTTTGCAGCGTTTTCTATTCTTGCTGTTTCAAAAATTCATTTTGAGGAAGATATAACAAAATTTATTTCAAGCGATGATAAAGATCCGGCATTTAATGCTTTTATGAAAACAGGTGTAATTGCAGACAAAATGATTATCTATTTCAAACCTGCAGAAGGGAAAAATGTTTCTCCCGAAAAACTTATCGAGGCTGCGGAGAAATTTGTTGAGAAAATTAACAAATCAATAAAACCAAAAATAAAAGAACTCCGCTATAAATACAATGATGACCAGTTGATGGAAATTTCTGATATAGTTTTTGAACATCTACCTGTATTTATTGATGATAAACAATTTTTGATGCTGAAAGAAAAAACAAGCGATGCCTCGGTTTTCACCTCTTTGGAACGGATGAAACGGACATTAATCAGTCCTGAAGGGATGTTTCTAAAAAGCTTTATGGTTAAAGACCCGCTCGGCATTGGTCTTAAAGCTTTGGAATCTTTTAAATCGCTTAATATTGATGAAAACTTTGTTCTTCATAAAGGGGCACTTTTTTCCAAAGATTTAAAGCATCTTGTCATGTTTCTATCTCCAAAAGCATCTTCAAGCGCAACAGCTGAAAATACTACGCTGATGGAAGAGCTTCAAAAATTAAGAGAAGAAACAGAACAGGAGATAGGGAAAGATATATTAATCAGATGGTATGGAACAACTGCGATAAGTGTTGAAAATGCGACTGTTTTGAAAAAAGACTCTATGATAACAATAAATATTGCAATTCTGGTAATGACACTGTTTCTGACATTTTTCTTTAGAAGATTAAGTGCGATGCCGCTTCTTTTACTTCCTGTTATTCTTGGTGCTCTGGCCGCTCTTTCTCTTATATTTTTAATGAAAGGGGCAATCTCGGTAATAGCAATTGCAGCAGGCGCAGCTGTACTTGGAATAGCTATAAATTACTCACTTCATATACTTAATCACAGCAAGCACGAATCATCTCCCGAACAGTTAATTAAAGATCTTTCAATGCCTCTTACTATTGGCTGCGCCACTACTGTTGGTGCATTTTTGTCACTTCTTTTCTTGAAAAGCAATGCGCTGGCGGATTTTGGTCTTTTCAGTGGTTTAACTCTTGTTTTTACTGGATTTTTCAGCCTTCTTATTTTACCTCACCTTATTGGCAGACAATCAAAATCAAAGCATGACAACTTTATCGAAAAGATTGTTTTCCTTAAATTTGACCAAAATAAATGGATACTTATAGGAGTTGCTCTAATTACTCTGATTTTTATTTTTACAATGCAGTCCGTAAGATTTGAAAGCGATCTTTCTGCAATGAATTATATGTCAAAAGAGCTTGCAGAGGCTGAAAAAGAAGTTATGAAAATGTCTGAAAATTCAATGAAAGCCATTTTTGTTTCATCTTCAGGAAAAACGCTTGAGGAAGCTTTGATAAACAGCGAAACTGTTATGGCAAAAGCATCTTTAATGAAAAATAGTGGTGAGATAAATCAGATATCAACCCCCAACACAATTATTCCGTCGCTGAAGGAACAAAATAGGCGTATTGATAGATGGAATGCTCTTTTCAACGACCAGACAAAGCAAGATGTTTTTGATAAAATTGATAAAGCTGCGGCAAAAAACGGGTTTACAACTGAGGCGGCTCTTTCATTTAGAGGATTTGCTGAAAAAAATTATACACCAATCACCCCTGATGAGACAAAAATTCTGAAAAATCTTGTGAGCGATTTTATATCTGAGTCTACAGATGGCTTTATGGTTATTAACACGATTAAAGCAGATGAATCAAATCGAGACTTGGTTTATAAATCTTTATCCGGCA
>CAZISX010000075.1:0-7244 GCA_964542005.1 uncultured Spirochaetales bacterium | reverse complement strand
CCGGCATTGCAGGTGCAACACTTTTTGACCGTAGCTACCTCAGCCGGAAGCTTGTTGAAACAATGCAGAGCGATTTCAACACAATACTTATTCTCTGTTCACTGCTTGTGTTTTTCTTTCATGTTTTATCTTATGGCAGATTTGAACTTGGTTTTATTACCTTTATTCCGATGCTTATCAGCTGGATTTGGATTCTAGGGATAATGGGAATTACAGGTCAAAGCTTTAATATTATAAACATTATTATTGCCACATTTATTTTTGGGTTGGGTGATGATTACTCTATTTTTATTATGGATGGACTGAAACACGAATACACAACTGGCAAAAAACAGCTTAACTCTCATAAAGTTGCTATATTTCTTTCCGCAGTAACCACGGTTGCGGGAATTGGCGTCCTTCTTTTTGCAAAACATCCAGCTCTTCGCTCGATTGCAACCATAACAATAACAGGAATGATTTGCGTTTTAATTATAAGCTATACAGTTGAACCATTTTTGTATCGGCTCCTCACAATGAAAAATAACAAACCGAAATATCCTGCAACAATTCCAACCATATTTATCACAATTTTTGCCTACTCATATTTTCTCTTGGGCTGCCTTCTTCTTACAGCGATAGGAACAACGCTTTTCTCATTAATCCCTTTCCCGAGCCTCAAAAAAAGAAGAAAACTTATATACCACTACATCCTCTGCTATTTTACCCGCTCGCTTGTCTACATTATTTGCACGGTTGATAAAAAAATAATAAATCCATACAAGGAAGATTTCACGAAACCTGCTGTAATCGTGGCTAATCATCAGTCATTTCTTGATATTCTGGCACTGGTAATGCTTAATCCTAAAATAATCATGCTCACGAATGACTGGGTTTGGAACTCTCCTTTCTTTGGAAGAGTTGTGCGGTTGGCTGATTTTTATCCAGTTTCATCCGGTGCAGAGCTGTGTCTTGCAAAATTTGAAAACCTGATAAAAGAGGGATATTCAATTGTTATTTTTCCTGAAGGGACAAGATCAAAGGATGGAAAAATTCTAAGATTTCATAAAGGCGCATTCTTTCTCGCAGAGCAGCTTAAAATTGACATACTTCCTGTTCTCATTCATGGAACAGGAGAGTGTATCAAAAAGCATGAGCTTCTCCTCAGAGCCGGCCATATAGTTGTAACAATAGGGGAAAGAACCAGACCTTGGGAAGAAGGAAAAACCTACAGCGAAGCATCAAAAGAATCATGCCGATTTTTCAGGAGAGAATACACTGCGTTAAAAGAAAATCTTGAAACCCCCGGATATTACCGCGATATGTTAATCAAAAGCTATATTTATAAAGGGCCTGTTCTTGAGTGGCACACGAGAATAAAAACAAGAATTGAGAAAAATTACGAGAATATTCATGCACTTATTCCGCAGAGCTGCAGGATTCTTGATCTGGGGTGCGGACATGGCTGTTTATCTCTTATGCTATCTCTAACAGGAGATAAAAGAGAAATTACCGGTGTCGACTATGATGCTGAAAAAATTGAGACAGCAGTGAATGTTTTTTGCCGCAAAGAATCTCTTAACTATGAAATAGCGGATTTGAAAACTTATGAGATAAAAGGTTTGTTTGATGTAATTATTTTGAGTCATGTTCTCCATTATCTGCCAAAAGAAAATCAGGAATCTCTCCTGACAAAATGCTGCAATGCCCTTTCTGATGGCGGATTCATTATAATCAGAGACGGTGATTCAGGGAAAGAGGCAAATCATTTTTTCACAAAACTTACAGAGATTTTCTCTGTAAAACTTTTTGCATTTAATAAATCATCAACAGGCGAGCTCTATTTTATCTCTCAAAAAGAGATTGAGCCTCTGGCAAGAAAAATTAATTTTTCTTTTGAAGCATTACCTGAATCAAGATACACCTCTAATACAATGTTTATTCTTCGGAAAGGTGAGTTATGACAAAATTTGACGCAGTAATTATTGGAAGCGGACTCAGCGGATTAATTTGTGCCGCAACTCTTGCAAAAGAGGGGATGAGCGTTTGTGTTCTTGAACAGCACCACACCCCAGGCGGCTGTTTCCAGAACTTTGAAAGAGACGATGTTGTTTTTGACACAGGTGTTCACTATATTGGCGCGATGGATGAAGGTCAGGTTTTAAACTCATTCTTTAAATACTTTGATTTGAATAGAAGGGTAAAATTCCGGAGAATGGATAATGATTGCTTTGACAAAATAAATTTTGAAGGGAAAGAGTATTCCTATGCGATGGGATTTGAAAACTTTAAAGAAACGCTAATCAGTCAGTTTCCTGAAGAAAAAGAGGCTATTGCCAATTATGTAAATAAACTTATTGAGGTTAAGTCGCTGTTCCCTCTATATAATCTCGATACAACTGCAACACAATTTAAAGAAACTGTCTACTTTGAGACAAGTGCCTATAAATACATTGATTCTTTAACGCAAAACCATACACTGAAAAATGTGCTGGCAGGAACGAATCCTCTCTACGCCGGAGTAAGAGACAAATCTCCTCTTTACATTCACTCACTTGTAAACGCTTCATTTATAGAAAGTTCATACCGGATTGTTGACGGATCTCAACAGCTTACCGATATTTTATGTGAAGATATAAAAAAGATGGGTGGTGAGGTGAGAACAAATTCAAAAGCAGTCAAGCTCTCTTTCAGTGTTGATGAATTGAGTCACGCCCATCTTGAAAGCGGTGAGACAATTGAGGGGAAATATTTTATAGCAGCAGTTCATCCTAATATTCTTTTAGATATGCTTGACCCTGGAGCATTCAGAAAAGCATACAGAGACCGAATCAGATCACTAGAAAACACAACTGGAGCTTTTTCTCTTTATTTAAGCATGAAACCTGAATCTTTTCCATATCTTAATTACAACTACTATGATTATGGAGCACCTGATGTCTGGAGAGGAACAGAATATACAAAAGAATCATGGCCTGAAGGATATATGCTTGTGACCCCGGCATCATCAAAATCAGAAAAATGGGCAGACGGGGTTACGCTAATGTATTTGATGAATTATGAAGATGTTGCTTTCTGGAAAGAAACAGATATTGAAAACAGGGGCGACTCATACCTTGAATTTAAAAAAGAAAAAACAGAAAAAGCTCTCAATCTTGTTGAGAAAAGATTCCCGAATATCAGAGCAGGGATAAAAAACATCTACTCATCAACTCCGCTAACCTATCGTGATTACACAGGAACTGCTTATGGCTCGATTTACGGAATTCTGAAAGATTACAAAGATCCGCTAAAATCATTTATTTCGCCAAAAACAAAAATCCCTAACCTTTTATTTACCGGTCAGAACATAAATCTTCATGGTGTTGTGGGTGTTACAATTGCAGCAATTCAGACTTGCGGCGATATTATCGGGCTTAATTATCTTCTTAATAAAATAAAAAAATGATGATGAAAAGAAAAATTTTATATATTTTTATTGCACTAATTTTTCTAATATCTATTGGTGTAATATCATGCTTTGGCAAAGTTGTTAAAACAATGCCTGAGAAAAATGAAAAAAAGGGTATCACAAAAATGCTTTTAGCCAGAGAAGAAAAAGAGAAAAACTTTTTTTTAATTGGTAAAAACCGTTTCCGCAAAAGTGAAACAGGACTCTGGGAGCTCTATATTGAAGGGTCGCCATTTGAACGGGGGCTTATTGCCGGAATGCTGACTAAAGAACATGTCGCACTTCAGGAAGAATACTTTGTGCAGGAGATAAAAAAATACTTTTACTCCCCGGCATATATGTATGTTGTTGGACTCTTTGTTTTGTGGTTTAACAGAAATATAGATCAATTTATTCTGCCGGAATACCTTGATGAAATCTATGGAATAAGCAATTCAGCAACAGAAAAATTTAAAATGTTCGGCTCTCCATATCAAAGAATAATGAACTATCATGCGGCTCACGATATTGGCCACATGGTTCAGAACATGCACCTTGTTGGCTGCACCTCTTTTGCAGCATGGGGTGAAAAATCAGAAAACAACTCACTCCTTGTTGGCCGGAATTTTGATTTTTACGCAGGCGAAAACTTCAGCGAAAACAAGATTGTGATGTTTGTTAATCCAGAAAAAGGACACCGCTTTGCCTCCATAACTTGGGGCGGAATGATTGGAGTTGTCAGCGGCATGAATGATCAGGGTCTTGCAATAACAATAAATGCCGCGCCATCAACAATCCCGGCCAGCGCAGCAACTCCGGTCAGCATAATTGTTCGTGAAGCATTACAATATGCTGAAAATATTGAGGAAGCCGCCGCTATTATAAAAAAGAGGCAATCTTTTGTTTCTGAAACCTTTCTTGTTGCCTCAAAAAAAGATGGAATTGCAGTCATAATTGAAAAAACACCTGAAAAAACGGAGATATACACAGTTGACAAAACAGCCTCTTTAATTGCAGGAACAAATCATTTTCAGTCAAATGGACTTAAAAACACTGACGAAAACAAAACCACGATAAAAAATGATCCAACTTTATATAGACTACAAAGAGCTCAAGAACTAATTGCCAAAACAGGAAAGTTAAATCCGCTAAATATTGCAGAAATTCTTCGTGATTACCGCGGTAAAAACAATACAGATATCGGGTTTACAAACGAGGTCGCGCTTAATCAATTTGTTTCTCATCACTCAGTAATATTTAATCTTGACAAAGGAATTATGTGGGTTTCAACCAGCCCGTGGCAGCTGGGAAAATATGCGGCCTACGATTTGGCAAAAGTTTTTAGCACATTCCCTGACTCAACCGAAAATAGGGAAATCAGATCAGAAGAACTCGATATTCCAGAATCACCTATCCTCAAAACACCTGAAATTAAAAATGTTTTTCGTTTTTTTGAGCTAAAAAAGGAAATAGCTAAAATAAAAGAAGTCGGGGGAAAACCTATGCCTGAAATTGTAGCTGAAATTGCAGCAGTCAACCCGAATTTTTATCTTTCATACTCCCTACCAGGGGATGCTTTCAAAAATGGAAAAGATTGTGCCAGTGCAGCAAAACTTTACGAAAAAGCACTAACATTTCAAATTCCTTATAAAAACGATGAAGCAAATATCAGAAAAAATCTAAAAGAATGTTCTGGAGAAAACCAATGATTCCTGAAATAGAAAAAGCCCGACCTGCAGAGATAACAAAATTTCAGGGAATAAAACTGAGAGAAACAATTACATACCTTAACAACAACTCCCCTTTTTATAAAAAGCTTTTCCAAACCCACAATATAAACCCCGACAAAATAAGGGAACTTAGCGATTTAAGCCTGATTCCGCCAACAACTAAAAAAGATTTGCAGCAAAGCAATAGAGAGTTCCTGTGCGTTCCCCAAAACAAAATAATAGACTATATAACAACCTCGGGAATACTTGGAGAACCTGTTTCTTTTATGCTCACAGATGCAGACCTCGAAAGGCTGGCATACAACGAATACATTTCTTTTATATGTGCAGGCGGAACAAAAGAGGATATTTATCAGCTAATGTGCACAATGGACAGAAGATTTATGGCCGGACTTGCCTATTTCCTGGGAATTAGAAAGCTTGGAGCTGGAATAATAAGGACAGGTGCAGGCGTTCCTCAGCTTCAGCTGGAGACAATTCTTCGCTTCAAACCGACTGCTTTAGTCGCAGTTCCCAGCTTTTTGGTAAAACTTATTGAATACGCTGAAAACGCAAATGTAAAACTTGCGGAAACATCAATAAAAAAAGCCATTTGCATCGGTGAGCCACTCAGAAATCACGATTTTACCCCGAACACACTTGCAAATCGCATTTTACAAAAATGGGATATAAAACTATACTCAACCTATGCGTCAACAGAAATGGCATCAGCGTTTACCGAGTGCAGCTTTGGCTGTGGCGGACATCATCATCCTGAACTCATAATAGTTGAATTTCTTGATGAAAATAACAATCCAGTATCCGCAGGAGAGCTTGGAGAAGTAACAATTACAACACTTGGAATTGAGGGAATGCCACTTCTTCGATTTAAAACCGGAGACCTCTGCTATCATTATTCAGAGCCATGCAAGTGCGGCAGAAATACAATGAGACTTGGCCCAATAATAGGACGCAGACAGCAAATGATTAAATACCTGGGCACAACAATTTATCCGAACTCTCTTTACAACATACTCAACGATATTTCAGGCATAGCAAACTTTGTAGTAGAAGTCAGAACAAGTGAAATAGGAACAGACAATCTATTAATAAAAATAGGGACAAAAGAACCGCCTGAACCACTGAGAGAAATTATAGAATCACAGTGCAGAACCAAACTCCGTGTCGTTCCTCACCTTGAGTTTGAATCACCGGAAGCAGTTGCTAAAATCCAGCTTCCTGAAATGTCCAGAAAACCTCTCATCTTCTTTGACTACAGAAAATCGGAAAAAATTAAATAACAAACAAATTTCCAGCAACAGAATAGCGTGTAAATCCTGATTTAGAAATTAGTCAGTTTTGACATTCTCTCTTTCCTCTGATATAATCGGGCAATTTTTTTAAGGAGTCAAAAATGCTTAGAAAACTGCCGATTGGTATTCAGGATTTTAAAAAACTGAGAGAAGAGAATTGTGTTTATGTTGATAAAACAGAAATAATTCACAAGATGATAACAGAAGGTTATTATTATTTTCTTTCCCGTCCGCGAAGATTCGGCAAATCGCTAACGATTTCAACTCTAAACGAGATTTTTGAAGGGAATCAGGAACTTTTCAAAGGGCTTTTTATCTATGACAAAATCGAGTGGAAAAAGAGACCTGTAATCAGGATTGATTTTACTTCAGATAGCTTTAAAAAATTGGGACTTGAAGAAGCAATCGAAGAACTGCTTAATATTAATGCAGAAAAATATGGGATAACGCTTACAAAAAAGAGTAATCGGGGTAGATTTGGCGAACTTATCAGAGCACTTGTTGAAAAAAGTAACGAGAAAGTTGTTGTTTTAATTGATGAATACGACAAACCAATAATTGACAATCTAAGTGATTTTCCAAAAGCTGACGAACATAGAGAGATTTTGAAAGATTTTTACGGCATAATCAAGCCGATGGATCCCTATCTTGAGTTTGTAATCCTGACTGGCGTTACAAAATTCTCAAAAGTGGCGATTTTTTCAGATTTGAATAACTTAAACGACATCACAACCAATCAGAAGTATGGTAAAATAGTTGGACTCACAAAAGAGGAGATTGACGAGAACTTCAAGGAATATCTTGATATTGCGG
>CAZISX010000074.1:0-20019 GCA_964542005.1 uncultured Spirochaetales bacterium | reverse complement strand
CAAAAATGTGGAACTCTCATGAATATGCGTTTCCACACATTCTGAATTAGAACCACAAAAATCAAAACTTTTTTATAAAAATGAATGTCTAATTCGGTGTTTAGCTTAAAAAAGGAGTTTGTAATGAAATGTGTTGTTCGTTTGATTAGTTTTTTGGTTTTGATTTTGTTTTTTTTCGGATGTAAAGAAGAGTCAGAAATTTTGAGCAGTTTACAGTTTAACAACAATTTAACCCGTCAACTTTCAGCTAATGTTGAATCAAATGGCAATGACAAATGGGTTTCAATGAATGAAAAATCTAATCCTCGACTCGGTCAAACTGTTTTTAGCGGAGACTATCTTTATGCTTTATTAGAAAGCGGCGTTATATCAAGACTCCATATTCCAAGTGGCGTTTGGGATGAAATAAATTCGGGAAATAGCGGTATATCTTATATTGCTGTTGATTCTAAAGGCAAACTTTATGCAGGCGGTAGTTTTTATAAAAACGGTGCTTTCTCTATCTTAACTTTTGAAAATGAAAAATGGTCAACAATTCATGTTGGTGATTTCCAAGGATATTACAGCGTTTTCTTTTCAGGTTTATTTATTGATTCTAATGACAATGCTTATCTCAGGCTCGAATCCTGTCAGATGTTTGAAATGTGTTCCTCCAGTCTATACAGAGCCTTTGGCTCAAAATGGATACCGGTTCTGGTAAAAGAGGATTGGAGAGATGTAAGCCGGATGATTCCGCAGAATGGCGGCGGGTTTTATATTACGGATAGTTCTAATGTTGTTAAAAAATGGAAAGGTATTGTTATTAAAGAACTTTTTTCGTTTTCAAATTACGAAGATAAAATATATGCAACTGCTGTTGATTCTGAAAATAATCTTTATGTTGGCGGAAAATTTAATAAAGATGGTATTGTTAATATCCTGAAATGGAATGGAAAAAATATTGAGCCAATGGGTTTAATTGATGAACCTGTTACAGCTATACTTGCAGCCAAAGATGGAACAATATATGCTGCCGGCTACGCATCTTTGAAAAAATGGGATGGAAAAGAGTGGATATTAGTGACTTCTCAAAACAGAATGAGCTGGAAGCTTTTTGAATATTCCAACGGAGCCATTTATTCAAATGAAGGCTTTTGGAATGGTTCTGAGTGGAGATCTTTCTCAAAAGGATTAACAGAAAATTTGCATAATATAATTACGGACTCGAAGGGAAATGTCTATGCTTTTTATTGGATTGACGAAATATTGTTTGTTGATAAATGGGATAATAACAAATGGGTTTATTTTGCAAAATTTGAAAACTCCATGGATAACTTAACAATAGATAAAAATGATAATTTTTATTTTATAGAGAGGTCAGAGATAAAAAAATGGGATGGTGAGAAAATTTTTACTATTCCAGGAACAATAGACTATGCTATTCAGTTTCTGACTTTTGACTCGGAAAACAATCTCTATATTACAGGAAATTTTAATAAAATTGACGAGTTAGATGCAAAAAAAATTGCCAAATGGGATGGAGTTAAATGGAGTGCTTTATATAAAGAGGGAGAAAACTCGGACTTAGATTCTATATCTATTATCTACCAAATAGTTTTTGGGGGAAATAATAAAATGTTTGTTCATGGCTCATTTGTAGAAAATTATTATGATTATATTGATGTTATCTTTCAATATGACGGAGTTAATTGGCAAAATATTTCGCCGGAGATGAATGTTGACATTTATGACATGATTACTGACCAAAAAGGAAATCTTTTTGTTGCCGGAAAGTTATATGCAGAGGATAAGTCAGAGATGTTAATTCTTAGATGGGATGGTTCAAAATGGCAGAAAATTGAAAATAAAATAGAAGGCGATGTCTATAAACTTGCATTTGACTTAAAAGGCAATCTCTATGCTGCCGGAGATTTTTATATTGATGAGTGCGGAGAAACCAAATGCTACAATATTGCGGGATGGGACGGAAAATCTTGGTTTAATCTTGGAGATGGTCTTAATGGTCATGCATTGTTTATTAAAGTAGATAAAAAAGGCGACCTTTTGATTGGTGGTGGTTTTGGAAACGCAGGCGATAAAATCTCTCCTTTAATTGCTAAATGGAAATCTTCAGAAATGGATAATACTATTTATGAATATGAAGAAGAAAATGATAAAGATAATCCGGCGGATAAAGATTCGGAGCTGTTAAATGACACAGATTCTGAAAATAGTGAAAATGATAATGAAAAGATTAAATCAGATGAAGAAATAATGTCTGATTCAGATAAAATTTCAAATGTTTTAAACGATAGCGACTCCATAATTATTGAAAATAACGATGAAAATGTTAAATCAGAAGAAGAGATAGGATCAGATTCCTCTTCAACAAAATCTTTAAAAAATAAAAGTTCCGGCTGTTCTGTTCTTTCAATCTGAAACCCAGCCTTAGTCAGGATAAAAAAACAAAATTATAAAATTTTAAAAGACATCTGAGAAACCATATCAGTTTCTTTGTGTTACTTCCTTCATACTCATTTTGCTATTTTCCAGAAATGATTTGGCAAAAGCACTTGCAAGAAAAGAAAGCTGTGTTACTTTTTTGTGATAGCTGGCAGTTTATAATCCTTAAATTCTTTCTTGCATTATCATGCTTTTAATGAGATAACAGGAACAAACAAGGCTGATAATATTACAAAAATCATGGGGTTTTAATGAAAATAGTATTTCTTAACAGCAGCGGAAGAAAAAATGGAAACACCGCCTGCCTGCTGTCAAAAATTGTTGAAAAGCTGGATAAAAATCGGTTGTCAGTTGAAATTATTAACATTTCTGAGCAGAAAATTAATTACTGTCTTGGCTGTCATGAGTGTGAAACGCTTTCCAGAAAATGTGTTCAGCATGATGATGTTGAGACAATTTATCAATCATTCAAAAACGCAGAGATAATTTGTATAGCTTCGCCCGATTACTGGGGCTATGTGACAGGTCATCTCAAGGTTTTCTTTGAAAGAAGTACTGAATATTGCAATGCAATTGACGGTTTTACAAATTTTCCTGCAGGAAAAAAAGGAGTTGCAATTAGCCTACGCAGAGGCTCCAAAGAGTCTGAAAATATTGAGATAATTAAAGCAATTGAACACTATTTTTCACATCTTGAAATTGAGCCGGTAATCACTGCCATGTTTGAGGGTGTTGGAGAAAATTCAGATTTTAACAAACCTGATATTATTGCAAAAATTGATAAATTAGCAGGAGAAATAAATAGTTATGCAGTTTATGGGAAGGATTACAGCTTTTTGCGTTGATGAAAAGAGGAGAATTTCAGGAATCGGCACAGAGCTCTTTAAAGCAGCTGAAGAACATCTGGCTGACTGCAAAATTATTGAAATCACTTCAGGAGTTAGGCCGGAAAGAGATGCGGCACATAATTTCTATAAAAAACAAGGCTATTTTGAGTATTCCGGAAAAAGATTTGTAAAAAAGCGCTTTCTCCAAAACTTTATTGTTTCATGTGAAACTTTTTAGAATTTATTATTGCTTTCAAAAACATAGCTGATAAAATACATGCAATTTGGAGGTCTGATTATGGCTAAAAAATATGTTTTTTTCATTATTTTCTTATTACTAATTATTTTCTCAATATTCATATATGGTCAGCAACCTGCTGTACCTAAAAAGCCTGGTCTGCCTGTTAATCAAAACAACGGTTTTTTTATGATTCAGCTTAGCGAAAACACTTTTGTTACCGGCAAAGATCTTGGCGATTCACAAGAAATATTTGTTTTTAAAGTTACTCAACAGGGTCAGCTTATTCTAACTCAAAAATCTAAGTTCCAATATTAATTATGTATTTTGATCGCACAGGAACCACTATTGCAGCAATAGCAACTTCGCCAGGAAGCTCCATCGGAATTATCCGCATAAGTGGAAGCATGGCTCTTCATATTGCGAAAAAAATCAGTAATGTTAAACACTTTTCCCCTAACAAAATATCCCTGGTTAAATTACACAATTCATCAGGCAGCCTAATAGACAACTCTCTTTTGCTCTATTTTAAAGCACCTAGAAGTTTTACCGGAGAAGATGTTGTTGAATTGCATTTACACGGCTCTTCACTTCAGGCTGAAGATGTTTTAAAGCTTGTAATAGAAAATGGCGCCTCTCCCGCTCTTAATGGCGAGTTCAGCTTTCGGAGTGTTATTAATGGCAAAATGAACCTTAATGATGCAATAAATCTTTCCGCTTTAATTGGCGCGACAGATTCTTTTATGCTCCAGTTTGCACGAAAAGAAGCTTTTGAAAATAGCTTCCACTCTATTGTTAAAAACTTAAAGCTTAAATGGGATTCTATTCACACACTTTCAACCGCAATCCTTGATTTTCCTGACGATATATCTGAATATCTTCCCGAAAAAGAGCTGATTTCTCTTTGTGATTTTACTTATTCAAACATCCAGAGCATTATAGATAACTCAGATAAATTATTAAACCTTTCGAGCTTTTCAATTGTAATTGCCGGAAAACCAAATGTTGGAAAATCTTCACTTTTTAATTTCCTTACCAACAAAAACAGAGCTATTGTAACAGAAATTGAAGGAACAACCAGAGACTATATTTCTGATTTTATTTTTATAGGTCAGAAAAAAATTGAAATTATTGATACAGCAGGAATAAGAGATGTTGAAAATGGAATTGAAAAACTCGGAATTTCTAAATCATTAAGCCTGATTGAAAACCGAGATCTAATTCTTTTTGTAGTTGATTCTTCTAAAAAATTAGACGAAGAAGATTTAGCTATCTTAAAAAAAATTGAAAACAAAAATTTTATTATTGTTGCAAACAAAGCAGATATTTCTTTTAACTCCTCTTTTGATTTTTCACCAATTTCTGTTTCTGCAAAAACAGGAGAAGGAATATCTGAGCTCAAAAATGAAATTAACAAATATATTGAGAAGCTTGCTCCAGACACAAACATTCCTGTTGTTACAAACTCGCACCAAAAAGAAATTTGTAAAATTATCTGCAGCACAATCAATGAACTTAAAGAGAATTTACATTTTTCTGATATAGAAATAATATCGCTTCTGATTAACCAAATTTACAAAAAGATTCTTATACTCTTAGGTGAAGAAGAGAGAGAAACTGTTTATGAAAAAATCTTTTCAAGCTTCTGTATTGGCAAATAATCATCAAGCGAACGATTTTTTGTTTTTTGGCATTTTTGTCTTTTCAAATGCTTTGGCATTGGGAACTTCCTTTTTGTTCAATATAGGCTATTTTTGCAATCCATTATTTTTGAGGTTTCTATGAATTATTTTGATGTAATTGTTGTAGGAGCAGGTCATGCGGGGATTGAAGCGTGTTTTGCTTCCGCCAGACTTGGAGCAAAAACGCTGCTATTAACTCTTAACATTGACACTATTGGGAAAATGTCCTGCAATCCATCAATTGGAGGTCAGGCAAAAGGACAGATAGTAAGGGAGATTGATGTTTTTGGCGGACTTATGGGAAAAGCAGCTGATTTTTCCTCAATACAATATCGTGTTTTAAATCGGAAAAAAGGACCGGCTGTTCATTCCACCAGATGTCAGTCTGACATAAAATTGTATCAGCACTTCATGTCAGAGCAACTTTTTAATACAGCAAACCTGGAGATTTATCAGACAGAGGTAGTTGAAATTTTATCTGAAAACAACAAAATCACTGGAATTATTACAAAAGAAGGAATCAAAATATCCTGTAAATCTCTTGTAATTGCTGGGGGAACATTTCTGCGCGGCAAAATTCACATAGGAGATGTTCATTACTCTGCAGGCAGGCTAGGGGACTTAGCCTCCAATTATCTATCTAATTTTATTAAATCTTTTGGACATAGACCTATAAGATTAAAAACAGGCACGCCTGTGAGAATTTTGGGCTCAAGCATTGATTTTTCAAAAATGGAAAAGCAATCTGGAGAAGAAGACTATCGCCCTTTTTCTCTTCAAACTAAACAGCTTCTTAAAAATCAGACACCTTGTTTTATCACATACACTAATGAAAAAACACATGATATTATTAGAGAAAACATTCATCGATCTCCTATGTATGGCGTAAACAAATCAATTGAAGGGATTGGCCCTCGTTATTGCCCATCTATTGAAGACAAGATAATTAAATTTTCAGACCGCACGCGTCATCAATTATTTATAGAGCCTGAGGGATGGGCTTGCAGTGAATTTTATCCAAACGGAATATCCACATCCCTTCCAATAGATGTTCAATTCCAAATGATAAAAAGCATTGATGGCCTCGAAAACGCCATAATTACACGACCTGCTTATGCGATTGAATACGATGCTTTTGACCCTAGAGATTTAAAAAAGAGCCTTGAAAGCAAACTTGTTGACGGTTTATTTCTGGCAGGACAAATTAATGGAACTTCCGGCTATGAAGAAGCTGGTATTCAAGGTCTGGTTGCCGGAGTTAATGCAGCTCTTACTGCAAAGGAGAGTGCAAATCCGTTCTCTCTTTTGAGATCCGACTCTTATGGAGGCGTTTTAATTGATGATTTAATCACAAAAGGAATAGATGAGCCATACAGAATGTTCACCTCTAGATCGGAATACCGACTAATGATTCGCGACAACAATGTTGTGGAAAGACTGATCGAAAAAGCAAAACTCTATAAATTAATTGATGATTTTACTTACGAAGCCGAAGTTGGCAAAATAAAAAGCAAAACAGAAATAATAAACCATCTCAATGCTACAAAAATCAATCCAACAAAAGAAATAAACAGTCTTCTTGAGAATCAAAACGAAGCACCTTTGTCTAAACAAGCCAGCTGTGCCACGCTTCTTAAAAGACCGGGCTTTGATTTTTATAAACTCGAGAAGCTTGCAAACATTCCTTTTGCTAAAAACGATGAATGGGATAGGGCTGAGGTTGAGATAAAATACCACGATTTTATTGAAAGAGAGCTGGAGGACATCAACAAATATCAAAAAACACTTTTGATAACTATTCCCTTAGACTTTAAATACACAGCTCTTCCTGGCATTTCAAACGAAATTGCAGAAAAACTTACACGAACAAGACCTGAAAATCTTGCTCAGGCATCTTCTATTCCGGGAGTAACGCCAGCATCAATATCAATTCTCTCCCTTCACCTAAAAAACAGAGGATAATATGAGTAAAAACAATCACATTGCCGAGATTGTTTCATGTGAAACATTCACTGAAAGATTAACTACAGAACTCCACAAAATAGATTTAGCATACAACAAAGAATGGCTCTTTTCTCTTTACAACTTCTACAAAAAACTAATTGAATGGAACAAAACCCACAATCTGACTCGAATCACGCTTTTTGAAGACTTTTATTCAAACATCTGCTTGATTCTCTTTTACTATTAAAAACTCCTCTAGATTTTAAAAATCATTCTTTTGCAGATGTTGGTTCTGGCGCGGGATTCCCCGGAATTCCTCTTTCCATATTTCTTCAAGACACAAAAATTACATTAATAGAAAAACTTACAAAAAAAACCAGTTTCCTTCATTTTGTCAAGGCCGACCTGGGCTTAAACAACATTTCTGTTGAAAACAAAGATGTCTCTCTTGTTGATAAAAAGTATGATTTTATTTCATTAAGGGCTGTTAATGTGGAGCGTGATTTTCTAAATTCTTTAAAAAAGAATCTAAGCCCAAAAGGATCTATAATCCTTTATTTGTCTGAAGAACAGGAAAACCCAAACATTAATCTCTCCGCTGATACTTATCATTTTTCACTCTCTGATTTTTCCAGAAAAATTACGGTTTACTCTTATTAAAAACTCTTCCTTTTCATCCTGCATAAACCCCATAATTAGTTGTTGACAACACGCTTAATTTCTGATATATCTATTTAAAAATTTCATTCTCAACAGGAGGTTTTATGAAAAAAGTATTAATTCTTATGGGAAGCGATTCTGATTGGAAAATTATGAAAGATGCTGCTTTTGTTTTAAAACAGTTTAACATTGATTTTGATTTGAGAGTTAGTTCTGCACACAGAACTCCTGAAAAAACAGTTTCTCTGGTAGAATCTTTTGATGGGTCTTGCATTATTGTTGGTGCCGGTGCTTCCGCTCATTTAGCTGGAGTTGTGGCAGCTCATACCATCAAGCCTGTAATAGGTGTTCCATTGAATGCAACATCTCTTGGCGGTGTTGATGCGCTATATTCAACAGTCAACATGCCTTCCGGTATTCCTGTTGCCACAATGGCTATTGATGGCGCAAAGAATGCAGCACTTTTTGCAATTCAAATAATTTCATTAGCTGATGAAACACTTAAAAACGAATTATTAAACTACAAAAAAAACATGGTTGAAGAAGTTAATAAAAAAGACGCAGTTATACAGAATTTACTTAAGGAGATTTAATAAATGGAGCTTATGACTATTGAAGAAGCTGCGTGGAAATTACGCAACGGCTCTGTAATTGCCTATCCAACAGAAACAGTTTACGGCCTTGGTGCTGTAATTTATGACGAAGATGCTGTGTTAAGAATAAAAGGTATTAAACAAATTGCTGCAACAAAACCTTTATCAATAATTATTTCTAAAAACAAACCTTCAATGCTTGACGAAGTTGTTGATAAGTTCCTCCCAGCTGCTCAACGGTTATCTAAGTTTTTCTGGCCAGGACCACTGACTATTGTTCATGAGTCAAAAAAAGATGTTCCAGACTATATAACAGGCGGCACAGGTTTTGTTGGAATCCGCTGCTCTCCACACCCTATTGTTAACGAATTACTTGACCTTGTGGGACATCCAATTATTTCAACAAGCGCAAATCCTACAAACATGCCGCCAGCAAGAAGTTACGAAGAAATTTTTGCTTACTTTAAAAACACAATTGATGGCGTTTTAATTTTTGATGATGATAATCCTTTGGAAAACAAATCAGAAAATATTCCGTCAACTATTGTAAAAATTGACTTCCACAGCATAGAAATACTCCGTGAAGGTGCTATAAAAAAGGAAGATATTCTTCGTAAACTTTATGAATGATGCCACTTTTTTATCAGAAGAATATTCCAGAGATTGTATTTTTAACAGCAATACTCTTTTAATTCAAAAAAAAAATGGCTATCGTTTTTCCAGTGATTCTCTTCTTCTTTCCTGGTTTGTTTTTGAAAAAACACTTAATAAAAAAGGCTTTTCAAGTTGTCTTGAAATTGGCTCCGGAAACGGTGTTGTTCCTATAACTATGAAAAGAAGGGGATTCTCTTTACCAATAACTTGTGTAGAGATTCAGGATTCACTTTTTTCAATGCTCTCTCAAAATATTGAAAAAAACAACATGACAGATTCTATAAAACCTATTCATGGAAACTTTTTGGAGCTAAACCTTACACCTCTTTCTTTTGATATAATTTTCTGCAATCCTCCCTATTTTTCATGTGATAACGGTAAAATAAGCGAAAATATTGAGAAAGCTCACGCTCGTCATGAATTTTTAGGTGATATAGATTCTTTTTTCAAAAAAAGCTACACGCTACTTAAAAGAAAAGGGATGTTTTTTATGGTTTATCCTATTAAAAAACTCCATTACGCCCTTTATTCTGCATATTCAAACAATTTATTTTGCAAAGATATTCTTTTTATAAAAGAAACTGAACAGGCTGAATCATCCATTTTTTTAGCTTCTTTTATAAAAGGAGAATCAAAAAATATGATATCTTCCAACGGATTTATTGTTATGAAAGATTCTGATGGGAATTATACAGATATTGGAAAAAGGATTATGTATGATTTATCTTAACTCGATTACTAAAAGCTTTGGCAATATTAACATCCTAAACAACATAACAGCTTCTCTTTCAGCAAAAAGAACCGCTCTTGTGGGATTAAATGGATCAGGAAAAACAACTCTTTTGAAAATTATTGCAGGAATAGACGAGAGTGATTCTGGCGAGATAATTTCAAAAAAAAAGATAACAATTGACTATCTTTCTCAGTTTTCTAGCTATAATTTTAAAGGAACAGTTCTGGAAGAACTTTTAAGTTACTCAAAAAATATTAAATTAATTATGCTAAAGGAAGAAGAACATCTTCTTATTGAAAAAATTAAAGAAACCCCAGAAAATTTTGATTTAATTGAGAAACTATCTTTTATACACTCAGAGATATTGGCAGAAGAAATATTATCAAACAAAAGCACTTCTCCTGAAGAAATTCTTCTAAATCTTGGTTTTAGTGAGGAAATGCTTTCGCGAAAAGCAGAGCATCTTTCAGGTGGCTGGCAGATGAGGCTTGCACTTGCAAGAATCTTATATAAAAGACCTGATATTATTTTGCTTGATGAGCCTACAAACTATCTTGATATTGAAACTATTCAATATTTATCAGATTGGCTGAAAAATTATGAAGGACAATCAATTATTGTTTCACACGACAGACATTTTCTAAATTCAACTATAGAAGAAATCTGGGAAATTTTTAATGGCAACATTGAGATATATAAAGGAAATTATGATTTTTATCTTTTAGAAAAGGATAAAAGGATTGAGTTTATATACAAACAAAGAGAAAAACAACTTACTGAATTGGCAAAATTACAGGACTTTGTTGACAGAAATAGAACAAACGCAGCGACAGCATCTCTTGCTCAATCAAAATTAAAGCTGATTGATAAATTAAAAGAAGAAATCCTAAACCTGCCAGAAAAGCCAAAAATACTTTCTTTCCACTTTCCAGAGCCTTTAAGAAGCGGAAATATTGTTTGTGAAATAAATAAAGTCGGACACAACTGGGGAAATGGATTTTTATTTAAAAATTTCAGTCGAATAGTCAACAGAAAAGAGAGACTTGCTCTTGTTGGTAAAAATGGAATTGGAAAATCTACTCTTATGAATATTATGGCCGGTCTTGTTGAGCCTTCTGACGGCGTAGTTAAGCTTGGCGCAAATGTTGAAATATCATACTTCAGACAAAATGAGATAGAATTTCTACCTTCAGAAATGAGTGTTATTGGCTTTATTGAAAGTATATGCCCTTTTGACTTATATCCAAAAATCAAAGGAATCTTAGCAAATTTCTTGTTTTTTGAAGATAGCTGGGATAAAAAAATCTCAATTCTTTCAGGTGGAGAAAAAGTTAAATTATCATTCATAAAAATGATGCTTAGACCTAAAAATCTTATGCTTTTAGATGAACCGACAACTCATCTTGATATTAATTCCAAAGAAATACTTCTTAAAAACCTCAAAAATTATGAAGGAACTATTATATTTGTTTCCCATGATATTTTTTTCATAGATAATCTCTCAACTTCTATTGTTTATTTCAAACACAATGGAGATCTTATAAATCATTCAGACAACTATTCTTCATATATTTCAACCTATGGTGATGAAATCATTATTGCACAAAAAAAAGAGATTTCAGACTCCAAAAATATAGAAAAAAACATTGACTGGGAATTACAAAAAACATTAAGAAATAAATTGAATAAACTAAAGAAAGAAATAGAATCAATTGAAGCAAAAATGGCTTTGATTGAAGATGATAAAAATATCATTATAGAAAAAATCAATGCACAAACAGGAAACTTTGCTGAGCTAGGTCTTTCACTTCAAAAGTTAGAAAATGAGATTGAAACTCTATATTCAAGTTGGGAATATAAAAATTTAGAGCTTGAACAGTTACAATTAAAGTCCGGAGCGTTTTGATGTGGGTCAGAATTGTAGAAGAACTTAAAAAAACAGAAAGCAAACATATAATTGAAGCATTTATTCAACCGCTTAAACCAATAAAAGAATCTGAAACAGAGATTGTTGTTGGTGCTCCAAGTGATCAAATGATTCAAGTCCTTGAAAAGAATAGTTATATCAAAAAAATTCGTGAAATTGCTCATGATCTTTTTTCTTCAAATATGAATATATCTTTTATTGTAAAAGCTAATTCTCTTGAAGATATACAGCCTTTATTGCCAATCTCTGAAAGTGTTGATACAGGAAAAAGGAAACATAAAAGCACTGTTTTAAACGAAAACTATATTTTCAACAATTTTGTTCCAGGCCCAAGCAATGAAACAGCTTTTGCTGCTGCGATGGCTATTGCTAAAAATCCAGGCGTAAATTACAATCCGCTTGTAATTTATGGAGAAACAGGTCTTGGTAAAACGCATATAATCCAAGCTGTTGGAAATTTTCTTAAAATCAAGCACAAATCAATATGCTATATTACAACACAGCAATTTGTAAACGAATTTGTCTCAGCACTTCAACATAACAAGCTAGAACAACTTCGCACAAACCTTTTAGGATACGATATTTTACTTGTTGATGATATTCAATTTCTGGCAAAAAAAGAGAAAACTGAAGATTTATTCTTTGATATTTTCAACGAATATCAATCAACAGGCAGACAAATAATGATAACTTCAGACCGCTATCCAGGCGAAATAAAAGATATTCAGGACAGATTAAGATCCCGTTTTGTTTGGGGTGTTTCTTTTGAAATAAAACCTCCTGAATACGAAACAAGACTTGCTATTGTCAGAAAAAAATCAGAACTTTATGGCATTAAACTTGATGTTGATATAGCTGAATTTATTGCCAAAAACATAAAAAACAATGTTAGAGAAATAGAGGGAGCTTTAAAGACTCTCCAAATTTCTGCTGAACTTTTTGGTAAAAAAATTATAGACAAACCTTTTACTGAAAAAATGCTTAAAGATATTATCAAAGTAAAAACAAACATAACTATTGACGATATCATTAAAATGGCTTCAACCTACATGAAAGTTAAAATCTCAGATATTAATGGAACAGGCAGAACCAAACAGATTGCTCTTTCAAGACACATAGCAATCTACCTTGCAAAAAAATACTCAAACTCGACACTTATAGAGATTGGTGACAAATTTGGCGGTAGAAACCATTCAACAATTTTATCCTCAATTGCAAAAATAGAAAAAGATATGATGGATGACATAAATATCCGTAAGATAGTGGAAACATTAGAAAGAGCAATCAAAGACAATGAGTTTTAAACAAATGTTGACAAAAGGTATGTGGAAAGAATGTTGACTTTATTACCAACATTTTCATCAGCAAGTTTCCAACAATCAAAAAACAACTATTCATCCATTAATATAACAACTTACAAAGCTTTCAACATTTCAACACAAATAACAATAGTTAATTACTTATATAGAGAGGTATTTTATGACAAAAATAGTTTTTAACAGAAAGGAATTCACCAGAGCTATTGATTACTGTATGACTTCCATTGAAAAGAAAAGTGCTCTTCCTATACTCTCCAGCATTCTTGTGGAAGTTAAAGATGGTATCTGTAAATTTATTTCAACAAATTTAGAAACATCGGTTATTACTAAAATAACTGCTTTAGAATTTGAGAATGAAATAACCTTAGCAATTCCAGCAAACTATGTAAGTAATCTCTGCAGAGTTATTAAAGGAGAACTTATCTATTTTGATTATGATGCTGAACACATGCTTTTAAATATTACAGCAGAAAAATCCAAATACAATGTGCCATGTGCTGATTACAATGATTTTCCTTCAGTAATTTACGAAGAAAACGAAGGATCTCCTGTTGATGTTAAAAAAATTGCCAACTTTTTCAAAAAAATGTCATTTTCAATGACAGAAGTAAATGTTAATAAAGCTTATTCAGGTGTTTTGATAATAAAGCCAGCAGACAATGAGATGAATCTTGAAATGGTAACAACAGATATTCATCGTATTTCTGTTTTAACACTCAAAAACACACAGCTTAATGTTAATGATATTAATTCAGGTATTGTAATTGTTGGTAAAAACTTCTCTGAAATTCAGAAAATATTTACAGATGAAGTTAATGTTACAGCTTTTGTAAATGAAGGTAAAGTCACTATAAAATCTGAAAATGTTATCTTTATTTCAAGACTTATCAAAAATGAATTTCCAAACTACAGAAGTGTTACAGGAACAGTTGAATCAATTGAACAGAAGTCTTTTGCTTTGATTAATAGAAAAGAGCTTATTGATGCTATAAAAAGAGTTATAGTTTTAAATACTGACGAAAAAATATGGGCAACTAAATTTGAATTCAGAGGCAACACTCTTTCTCTTACTGCTAATGCTGAATTTGGAGGAAATTCTTCTGATGAGATTTTAATAGAAAAAGGTTTTGAATCAGATAGAACTATAGGAATAAATGCAAAATATCTTCTTGATGTTCTTTCTGTTTTAGACTGCAGTGAAGTAAGAATTATTGCAGAAGAAGGTCTCCGCCCGCTATCTGTTGTTGAAAGTGCAGAAGATTTTTATTATATTCACATGATAATGCCTCTTAGAATCTAGTTTTTATGCTTATAAATTCTATTGATATCACAAACATCAGAAACCTTAAATACAAATCACTACAATTTCAACAGAAATCATTTTTAAAAGGAAAAAACGGTTCAGGCAAGACATCTGTTCTGGAATCTGTTTTTTTTTCATTTACAGGTAAAAGCTTTCGCTCAAACAGGCTGCAGGATATTATCAGTGATGAAGAAAATTATGCATTCATAAAAAGTGAAGTTGAAGATGAAAACGGTTTTTTAAGAGAAATAAAAGCAGGTATTGATAAAAACGGTACAAAAAAACTCTCTCTTGATGGAGAAGATATTCATAGAAAAGAAATACTTTCTATAACTTCAACAGTTATTCATGTTCCTGATGATATTGAACTTTTAAGTGGCGGCCCTTCACGAAGAAGGGATTTTCTTGATAAGATGATTTTTATTGATGATAGAAGTTACATTAATATTTTGCTCAATTACAAGAAGTATCTAAAACACAAATCTGAGCTTTTGAGACATAATTCTTTGAAAAATCTCGAATATCTTAATAGAGGCGCAATCTCATTTATTGAGACTATAAGAAACAAAAGAAAAGAAACCTCAGAGAAGGTTGAAGCAGCACTTAATTCAATTCTTAATTCTCTAAAAATTGATTTTTCGGTTGAATTACATGTTCCGGTTGAACTTAACACAGAAGCCAAGCTTGCTGAAAAACTTGAAAAAGAGATTATTAAAGGGTTTTGTCTTTATGGGCCTCATCTTGACAATATAACTATTAAAATTAACACAAGAAACAGCAGATCTGTTTCAATGGGTGAAATGTGTTTTCTCTCTATTCTGATGAAATGTGCTGAGATAAAAATTCATGCAGAAAACAAAATTTATCCTGTCTTTCTTATTGATGATATTTTTGCTTTTATTGATGAAGAGCGGAAAAACATATTAATAAATATTCTTAAGGAACTTAAAAATCAGGTAATTATTACCTCTTCTTTGGATGTCAAACCGGATGAATTTTATATTATAGAGATTTAAAAAGAAGAAAGAGCATCAATATCAACAGTCACAGTAACTTTTCCCTGTTTTGAAATAGTTTTCAAAGTAGAATCAATTGTTTTCACAGTGTTTTTAATCGAAAAAGTAGTAATAGAAATAACAAGTCTGAATCTGTTTCCAACCCTGTGTAGAGGCGGCTCTGATGGCGGGTAAAGAGTATTGTTTTCACTGTTTATTTTTAAAGAAAGTTCATTAAACAGCTTTTCTGCAAACTGATTTGTAATCTCTTTTTTTGAAGATGCTATTTTTATTAAAATTATATGTGAAAAAGGTGGTAAACCAAGTTGTTTTCTCCACTCAAGCTCTTCCTCAATAAAACCTTCATAGTTGTTGTTTATCAAATATTTCCAGATATAGTGATCTTTTTTCATAGATTCAGCAAAAACAACACCTTCATCAGCGAATCTACCGGCACGCCCTGCAACCTGTGAAATAACCTGAAAACACCTTTCACCAGCCCTGTAATCTGAAAAATTTATAAGATAATCTGCAAACTTCACAACAACAGTTTTTAATTTAGGAAAGTTGTGACCTTTACTCACCATAACAGTTCCAACAATAATATCATGTGTGCCATTTTCAACATCTTCAACAACTTCAGCAAGTTCAACATCGTTTTTAATAGAATCACGATCTATTGAAATAATAGAAGAATCTGGAAAAAGAAGAGATAAAGATTCTGTCAGCTTTTCAATACCCATACCCTGAAGTCTAACCTTTTTTTCGCCGCACTTTCCGCATATAGAAAGCTCTTTTTGAAAACTGCAGTGGTGACAGAGAAGTTTTCCAATTTTTTTGTGGTAAACCATTGCAACTTCACAGTTTGGACATTTTTCAATCTCAGAACAGGAATCACAAAGAGCAATAGTAGCAAAACCTCTTCTATTTAAGAAAAAAAGAGCCTGTTTTTTTTCAGAAATATCTTGCTTAACCTTTTCAATAACCTCAGTAGGAATGTAGTTGTCACCTTTATATTCATAAATTTTTATAGAAGGAAGTGGTTTTGAATTTGCTCTTTCCTTAAGCTTTTCAAGATAATACTTACCATCAAGAGAGTTTTGCCATGATTCACTTGATGGAGTTGCACTTCCTAAAACAACAGGAATTTTTAGTAAAAAACCTTTCATAACAGCAGCATCCCTGGCGTTGTAGTAAGGTGGCTCCATATTTTTATAACTTGAATCATGCTCCTCATCAACAATAATCAGCCCGACATTAGGGAGTGGATATAAAATAGAGGAACGGGTTCCTACAATCAGCTTATTTTCACCATTATAAGCTTTCCAAAAATTGTGATTTCTCTTTGATTTAGTCATATAACTATGAATAAGAATCCCTTTTTCACCCATCCTTTTTTCAAGATGTTTCAGCGTTCCGGCAGTCAGACTAACCTCAGGAACAAGAAAAAGAACCTGCTGATTTTTTGCAAAAATATTTCTACACAAAGAAGCAAAAACCTCACTTTTACCACTGCCTGTTACTCCAAAAATAAGAGTCGGCTTGAAATCACAATTATCCCATCTTTTTATTATAGAATCAGAGACATTCTGCTGATTTTCATTTAAAGTTGCAGGCTCGAAAGCAACAATCTCGCCATCATAAAATTTCTTTTTTCTGACACCGGTTTTATCAGAAACAAAAGGGGTAAAAATCTGTTTTATGATTTTGGAAAAAGGATAGTAATAATAATCTGCAAGCCATCTAATAAATTTTGTCTGAATCTCATCCCTGAAAAGAACAGTCTCCGCAACAATTCTCTGTATCTCCTTGAAATCAATATTTTCAAGATGGAAAGGAACTTTATCAGTAAAATCAGCAACAACACCCCAAATAAGGTGTTTTTGAAGCTCTATTTCAACAATATCACCTTTTTTAATAGATGACAAAAGCCCATCAGGCACAGAATAATATAAAGAATCTATTTCAGGTCTGGGAATAAGGACTAAAGCAAACATGATTAACCACAATAACAAATAAAAGCAACTCTACCAGATAGATATTTTGAGTCAAATATTCATTTTGACAAAAAATATACCATCACAGTTTTATAACAAAAGATAAACAAATTCCTTGACATAAAACTGTTTTTTAAATACATTTACGACAGTTTAGAGAATTAATCCCGCGGTGTAAGAGATGATTAAAATAGAAACAAAACGGTTTTGCCGTTCCTCTGTTCAGCCGAGTATATGCCAGCCTAACAAAAGTCAAGAAATCATTACACTTTTTCACAAAAATCCTGCAAAGACTCAATTATTTGGCGCATCGAGTGCAAATATTTGTTCATCGAGTCGTTTCAGAGGCATCTTGAGTACAAATATTTGTTCATAGAGTCATTTCAGAGGCATCTTGAGTGCAAATATTTGTTCATCGAGTCATTTCAAAGGCATATCGAGTGCTATCATTCATTCATCGAGTCGCAGCAGAAGTAAAACAAGTATCAGGATGCAGAGTTTAATATAAAAACCCTTTAAAGGAAGGAGAAACGAGATGTCAACACAGGAAAGAGTTCCGGAAAATGGAGAGAAAAACAGAAAAAATCAGCTTGCAATTGCTGATAAACTGGCAGCGTTCAGTCTTATTCTCGATGGCACAAGCAAAAATCCCGAAATTATGAATCTTATTCAAAAATTCGGCTTTACCACAGAAACGATTCAAGCTATTTATGCAACCCTTAATCAGGTTATTGAGCTTCAATCCGCGCAGAAAAAAGAGTCAGGCGAATCACTTCTTGCAACCGAAACATTCAACAACCTCAAAGCTGAGGCAGACGAATTTTTCACCGATTATCTCAAGCTTGCCCGCGTTATTTTTAAAGATAACGAATCAGCAAAAAAAGCTCTTATTCTCGATGGCGTAGACAAAAAAGCGTTTGCAGAGTGGTCGTCAAGAAGAAGCCAGTTTTACATTAATGCAAAAAATCATCTGATATTAACAGCATTTGCAAGAAGAGGCATCACAGAATCAATGCTTGCAGAAGGCGAAGCTTCACTCAAAAAAGCAATGGATTACAGAGCAACCGCAGAAAAAGAGAGAGCTGAATCAATCCGCGCGACTGAGCTAAGAGACCAGAAGCTTGATGAGCTTGAGACATCTATCTCAGAGTTGCGCGCTTTCGCGAAGGTGGCACTCAAGGGAAGGGCGGATTTGTTGAAGAAGCTGGGAATGTAACAAATTATTTTTGGAAAAATGGAGAGGTCTCCATTTGTATTTTATTTTATTTTATTTTCAGGAGAAACAAATGATCAAACAGTTTTTAGTAATTACAACACTTTTCATTCTGGCATTTACCGGATGTTCCACCTCAAAGGATAACACAAATAATGAAGAACAGAATTCTGAAGATTCAAAATCAGACAAAGAAAACATCGGAGACTCTGACAATTCCATAATTCCGGACAACGATTCTCATACCCAGGACAGTTCTACAACTCCTGACAGTGATTTAGTTAAACCAATTCCAGATGAAGATTCTGCCCCAGCAGCAGTCTGCGGAAACAACACTGTTGAAAATGGTGAAATCTGTGAAAAAGAGGAAACAAAAAACTGCACAGAAATAAACGCAAGTTATGAGAGCGGTACAGCAAGTTGTAGCGATGACTGTTTAAACTGGAAAACCACAAACTGTGTCCGCAAGCCTCCAGAAGTTCTCTGTACTGGTCAGAGCAAATGTTACGGCAGCTATAATGAGATAACCTGTCCATCATTAGAAGAGTCTGATTGGTATGGTCAGGATCCACAGTATTCAGACCTCTGCACACCAAAAAATTACACAGGAAATAGTGAAACAGTAACAGATAACAACACAGGACTTCTTTGGCAGTGGAAACCAACTTCTAATCCACTTTCAGAAGGTTCTTTAAGTTTGCAGGAAGCTATAGATTATTGTGAAAATCTAACTCTTGAAGGAATCTCAACCTGGCGTCTGCCAAATATTGAAGAGATTGAAACATTAATTGATTATGGAATTTCTGCGAATCGTAATCCTAAATCTTTTCTATTTTTACCGCCTGGGGCCGAGGGATTGCTGTCGTCCTCACCTTATTCGGAAGATTCGGTATGGATTGTGAAGTATACAGGAGAGGTGGAGTCAAATTGGAGTTCAAGTTGGGTGTTTAGGTGTGTTAGTGGTAATGAATACAAACCAGTTGCTGACTTTGTTGACGAATGGAGATATAACGAATATTCCCGAATTGTCACAGATTTAAGGACAAAATTGCAATGGAGTACACGCTACAGAAAAAACCTTTCCTGGTGGGGGGCTTTAAAATATTGCAAAGATCTTGATTTTGGTGGACATACCGACTGGAGATTGCCAAATATTAATGAACTAAAAACATTATTAAATAGAGCAAAATCTAATCCAGCATCTGATTTTCCTGAGATTTATCCAGAGCGTTATTGGTCTTCCTCGTCCGAATTGTTGAATGGTGGTGGATGGTTTGTGAACTTTTTTGACGGCACCTCCGCGAACAACGGCGGCGTATACGACAATTATTTTAGTAAAAATAACGAATTTTATGTTATGTGTGTCCGTTGAGCGCATTTTTTTCCTTTTTAGCCCTCATTTAGGCTGTCGGCGGTTGATTTGACTTTAGATTATGCTTTTGCAGGATTTAACAACAGAATTGATCTCTTTGATATTTCTCATATTCTTCCT
>CAZISX010000073.1:13294-20079 GCA_964542005.1 uncultured Spirochaetales bacterium | reverse complement strand
CACAGATATTTTGACAGCCGATAGCGATGTAACCGTTGCCGACACAGATATTTTGACAGCGGATAACGATGTAACCGTTGCCGACACAGATATTTTGACAGCGGATAACGATGTAACCATTGCCGACGCAGATATTTTGACAGCGGATAACGATGTAACCATTGCCGACACAGATATTTTGCCAGTTGATAACGATGTGGCAGTTGCCGACACAGATATTTTGACGGCTGATAGCGATGTAACCGTTGCCGACACAGATATTTTGCCAGTTGATAACGATGCAGCTGTTGCTGACTCAGACTCTTCTGTGTTGCCTGACACGCAGCAGAACGATACCGATTCAGACACTCCGAAATCTGACAAAAAATCGCCTGATTCAGGCTGCGGCTGCTCGGTAGTTTTCTAAAAATCAAATTATTAGGTCTTAAAAAAAATCTATTTTCAAAATATTTGTAAAAAACACTTCTAAAAGATAAAATCAAACCGCTTTTTTTCAAGGAGTTAATATGGAACGCAAAGGACGAATTCTCATAGTTGATGATGACCCTTCGATTCAGCGGAGTTACGAAAAATTCGCGATAATGGAAGGTTACAACGCGGAGACTGCAAAAGACGGGATTGAAGGCTACGAAAAGATAAAGAGTTTCAAACCTGATCTTGTTTTGATGGATATAAATATGCCTGGCATGACAGGTCTGGAGCTTCTTGAAAAGCTTCAGCAAGAAGAGGCTGAAATGCCTGTGGTTCTTGCTATTACTGCTTATGGCGACATGGATGCGGCGGTAAAAGCAATAAATCTGGGGGCTTACGATTTCCTTTCAAAACCTATTCCTCTTGAAAAACTTCGACTTTCAATAAAGCGGAGTTTTGAAAAAATTATGATGCAGGAAACCCTTGCTTTTATGGTTAATGATAGTGATTATCAGCCAAACAAGCTTGTCGGCCGTTCTTCGCAAATGGTTGAAATCTACAAGACGCTTGCTGTTTTATCAAAAAACAAGGCTACAGTTATGATTTCTGGCGAAAGCGGAACAGGAAAAGAGGTGGCTGCAAATGCAATCCATCAGATTTCAACAGGGGGCAGCACTCCTTTTATCCCAATTAACTGTGCCGCAATTCCTGAAAATCTTATCGAAAGTGAGATTATGGGTTATGTAAAAGGGAGTTTTACAGGTGCGGACAAAGATACTCAGGGAAAACTTGCCGCTGTAGGAAAAGGGACGCTTCTGCTTGATGAAATTTCGGAACTTCCTTACGAATTCCAGGCAAAACTACTCAGAGTTTTGCAGGAGCGCGAATATTTCCCTATTGGAAGTTCTCTCCCAAAAATATTTGAAGGCCGCATTATTGCTGCAACAAACAGGAATCTTGAGCTTGAGGTGAAAGAGGGGCGATTCCGCGAAGATCTTTATTACCGCTTGAATGTTGTTTCAATTCATCTGCCGCCATTGCGTGACAGGAATGAGGATATTGATTTGTTGGTTAAGCATTTTATTTCCAAGGTAAACCAGCAAATGCACACAAAAATTGATGGAATTTCGAGGGAAGGTATTGATTATCTTAAGAATTACGACTGGCCTGGCAATGTTCGCGAACTTGAAAATGTAATAGTCAGAGCTGCGATTTCGGCAAAAGATTCTCTTTTAAGCCGCGACGCGCTAGAGTTTGTGAAGCACAGCGCGTTAAAAACTGCAAAAGACGAGATTTCTTCTTCTGACGCACTTTTTGCTCAGATGCTTCCTCTAAAAGAGATTGAAAAAAAATATATCTCCTATATTCTTGAAACTTCCGGCTGGCATAAAGGTAAGTCATCGGCAATACTGGGGATTACAAGACCAACGCTTGATAAAAAAATAGAAGAATACGGTCTCCATAATGTTTAATGCCGAGATTTTTCTTATTTTTGTTATTGCCCAGATACTTTTTATGCTTGCAACAGGATGGAATATTATTTTTAAAGGGCGACGAATTGTTGAAAACTTCTGGCTTTTTCTGTTTCTTTTTTTCCAGCAATTACTCTCTGTTGCTTCTGTTGTAAACTATTTTCCATTTTATTCTTCATTCTTTTTCTCAACCTATCTGGCGCTCATAAATTTTGCAATACTTTTTGTTTATGCGTTTCCCCGTTCAGTAAAAATCAAAAAATGGTGGGTCTGGCTTATTCTTTTTGGCGATATAATGTTTCTCTCATTTTTTCATGCTTCCGATAATTTTCGCCCGTTTGTCTATCTCGTATCATCAATATTTTTCATGAGTCTAGGTCTCTGGTTTTCTGTCAAAAAACTGAAATATATCAAAAAAAACAGGCGATTATCAATCCTGCTGGTCACGCTTGCAACCACGCTTCAAGCTTCTGCAATAGGAGTAATGAGCTCTGCTGCAATATTTTCATACAATGTTTATCATTTCAAATGGTTTATCTCTATTTGCTTTCCTCTCTACTACATTTTCCTCCTCTATCTTCTTGCAAAAAAAGTGGAGTCAGGAACAAATATTTCATCCTTTCTTATGCAGATATTCTTTATACTTTCCGCGCCGTTAGCGTTTCTTTTTAAAGAGCTTTCATCAATCCGTGTTTCAATTCTTTCATTTTTTTCTGTTGACAACTTTTTTGTTCCGGCAGCAGTTTTGTCTTTTATTTTTCTCAATTTTGCAGCACTTCTGATTTTGTATCTTGGCCTGATAATGAACGATTATTTCAACATGAAGCATCTCTATTTTCAGAAATTAATCACCAAATTCAGAGCGCAAATGCAAAACCTTACCACTTACGATGCGCTGTTTAATTACTATGATTTGTTTATGAGGAATTCTTTTAAAGAAATCAAAGATATCAGGTATTTATCAGATAGCGAGGAGGAAAGAATACTTTCAAAAGTAACGCTCTTTCCAATTGGAACTTATCCTGCATCTGGAATTTTTTTGTGGTTTGAACGGTCAAAAGAGCCTTTTTTACTTAAAAATTCGGTAGAATTTCCGGCAAATCTTTCTGAGGATTTTGCTGCTTTCGGCTGCGACATAATGCTTCCGGTTCATGGCAGAAACACAATAATTGGTGCGATACTCATTGAGGCAAAAAGCATAAAAATGCCGGCAGCAAATTGCATTGCAACAATCACTTCAATTATGACCCACAATATTATGAGAATTGCTCTTTTTGAAAGTATAGTTGAAAACGAGAAAAAACTGCAGCAACAGCGCCATTTCAGCGAAGTTGATAAAATGGTCTCAATCATTGCGCACGAAATCAGGACTCCGCTTACTTCAATCATGTTTAATATTGAATTAATTGCAGAATCTCTCAAAAATGTACCCGAAGTTGATGGCGAATTTATTGATATTACAACAAAAGAGATAAAAAGACTCAATGAATCTGTTCAGAAAATGCTTAGTTACGGCCGCAATATCAGGCTGGAGCCGATAGCCGGAGCATTTCCCCAGTTTATTGAAGAACTTAGGTTTTTGTACGCAGCCTCGCCTGTTAAAATAGATTTTCAAAACAATGTCGCAGAGACTTTAAAAATTGACTGGAACGCACTCAAACAGGTTGTTGTAAACCTGATAAACAATGCAATTCAGGCAATAGAAAAATCGGGGAAAGGGAGCAAAATAATTGTTTCAATTACAGCAGATACAAAAGTGAGAATCTCTGTTGCAGACAACGGGCCTGGCATTCCGGCAGAGGCTGTCAACTCTATTTTTGAGCCTTTTTTTACAACACGGAAAGATGGCAACGGGCTTGGACTTGCGATTTGTGAAAAAATTATAAAAATTATGGGCGGCAGAATCAGACTAAAAGAGACGGGAGCAGCTGGGACAACTTTTACGATAAGCATTCCTGTTGATGGGGTAAATAATTAGTAAAATCATGTTGCTAGTTGTTGTTGTCGCGCTGTTTTTCTCGAACGCAAAAACAGAAAAATGCTCGGAGCTGATAATTGGCCTCTCTTGATATAAGTTGCAAAAAAGATTCTGAATGCATACAGGCAGGCATCGGGTAGAGATTAAGCCGCTAAAAGATTAAAAAAACATTTTTAGCCCGAAATTGTACAAGAAAAAGAGAATTTATTGACAAAAAAGAGCTCTGTGTTATATTTCAATCCGTAAATTTTTATTATTAATTATGAATATAAAACTATGCTTAAACTAGGAATAGACCTCGGCTCAACAACTGCAAAAGCCGCTCTTTTTGATGAAAAGGGATTGTTGATTTTTAAAGACTATAGAAGGCATCAGGCTAAGGTTATTGATGCTCTTATTGCTATTTTTGAAGAAATATCAGCCTCTTACAGCCATGAATCAATAGCTCTTTCAATTACAGGCTCTGCTGGAATGGGATTTTCTGAGCGGTTTAATATACCTTTTGTGCAGGAAGTTGTAGCATCTGCTGAAATGGTTAGAAAAAACTATCCGCAGGTCAAGACTTTTGTTGATATTGGCGGCGAAGATGGGAAAATTATTTTTTTTGATGATGCTGCCAGGCCGGACATAAGAATGAATGGCAACTGTGCCGGCGGAACTGGCGCATTTATTGATCAGATGGCAAGTCTTATGAAAACACCTGTCTCAGAGCTTTCAAAAGAGGCGGAGAATTATACAAATATTTATCCAATTGCATCAAGATGCGGTGTTTTTGCAAAAACAGATGTTCAGAATCTTATTAGCAGAAATATCCCAAAAGCTGATATTGCTGCTTCAATTTTTCATGCTGTTGCTCTTCAGGTTATGAACAATCTTGTCAGAGGCCACGATATTGTTCCTATAATTTTATTTGCAGGCGGCCCTTTTACATTTCTGCCTGAGCTGAAAAAACAGTTCCAGCTAGTAATGAAAGCTGCGGATAGCGATGTTTTTCACCCTGAACATCCTGAGCTGATTCCGGCGATGGGAGCTGCTTTTTCCGCAACAGATGCTTTTGTGGTAAAACCCTCTGAATTTCTTGAAATTCTTATAAAAAACAGCCTTTTGGTTAAGATTGTTTCAGAGAGAGAAAAACCTCTTTTTCAGAGTGATGAAGAGCTTGAAAACTGGTTTAATAAAAGATTTGTAAAAGCATCAAGAACGCCTCTTAATTCTCTTTCAGGCAAGCCTCTTTTCCTTGGAATTGACTCGGGATCAACCACAACAAAGATTGTTCTTATTGATGAATCAGGCTCTTTGGCTGCAGATTACTATGGGCAAAATAATGGAGACCCGGCTGTTGCAACAGAAAAAGGGCTTCTGTATATTGCTGAAAAAATTAAAGAATCTGGCGTTTCTCCGATAGTGGCAAGAAGCTGCGTTACCGGTTATGGCGAGGATCTGATTAAGGCTGCGTTTTCTATTGATGAAGGTATTGTTGAAACTGTAGCCCATTTCAAGGCGGCACAGAAATTTGAGCCAAAAGTCAGTTTTATCCTTGATATCGGCGGACAGGATATGAAGGCAATGTTTATAGAAAACAGTTATATAAAAAAAATTGAGATAAACGAGGCGTGTTCTTCAGGCTGCGGCTCTTTTATCCAGACTTTTGCAGATACAACAGGGCACACGGTTAAAGATTTTGCAATTGGTGCTCTTTGGGCTAAGCAACCCTGCGATTTAGGCTCAAGATGTACTGTTTTTATGAACTCAAAAGTTAAGCAGTTCCTTCGTGAAGGTGCTGATATAAAGGACATTTCAGCAGGTCTGGCCTACTCTGTTATCAAAAACTGCATTAACAAGGTTTTAAAAATCAGAGATTTTTCGCTTCTTGGAAAACATATTGTGGCACAGGGCGGAACATTCCAGAATCCTGCTGTTCATAAAGCTCTCGAGAACATGCTGGGAAGAAAAATAATTGTACCAGATATTTCAGGAATTATGGGTGCTTATGGTGCGGCTCTTACAGCTCTTGAAACATGGAAAGAATGTAAAAAGCCCTCTTCTTTTGAGGGTTTCAGCGAAAGCGATGCTCTGAAAAAAGCAGAAAGAGTTGCTGTAAGATGTAACGGCTGCGAAAATCTCTGCACTGTTACAAAGATTAAGTTTCCAAATAAAAATATATTTTTTGCAGGTAACAAATGTGAGAAAATATTTACCAACAAAGGCTCTGCGAGTGAAAAGGGGCTTGATCTTACCATGATTAAAAGAGATCTCCTTTTTAAAAGAGATCTGAAACCTTTGGGGAAACCGCTTGCCGTAATAGGAATTCCCAGGGTTTTAAATATGTATGAAAACTTTCCGTTCTGGGCAACACTTTTTACCAACTGCGGTATTGAGGTTGTTCTCTCTTCTCCATCCTGCATACCTCTTTACGAGAAGGGAATGGGAAGTATTATGTCTGATTCAATTTGTTTTCCGGCAAAGCTTGTTCATGGCCATATTGCTGATCTTATTGAGCGGAAGGTTGATAGGATTTTTTATCCTATTGTTGTTTTTGAGAAGAATGATACAGATGGTCACGCAAGCTTTAACTGTCCAGTGGTTTCAGGCTATCCCGATGTTGTAAAAAGTTCGCTGAATCCTGAAGAAAAACATCATATTCCGTTTGACACTTTTCCTATAAATCTTAACAACATAAAGCTTCTGAAAAAATCGTGCAAAAGCTATGTTGCCAGGTTTAGAGTAACGGATAAAATTTTTGACAAAGCTTTTGAGAAAGCACTTTCTGAGCAATCACTTTTTAAAGATGAACTTCAAAGAAAAGGTCGCGAAATTATAAAGGCAACTGGTGAGAAAGGGAATAGAACTGTTGTTCTGGTTGGCAGGCCTTACCATCTTGATCCTTTGATAAACCATAAAATCCCAGAAATGATTACAGATTT
>CAZISX010000073.1:0-13284 GCA_964542005.1 uncultured Spirochaetales bacterium | reverse complement strand
AATCAGTGTTATAACTGGTGACAGTGCTCTTTTGTCAGGAAGTCTTGATGAACTTGCTGTTTTAACCCAGTGGGCTTATCCAAACAGACTCTACAGTGCGGCAAAATTCTGTGCAGAAACAAAAAATGCAGAATTTGTTCAGCTTAACTCTTTTGGCTGTGGCCCTGATGCAATTACGATTGATGAAATAAACGATATTCTACAGGAATCTGGAAAACATCCGACAACGGTAAGAATTGACGAAATTTCTTCGCAAGGCTCAATCAAGCTTAGACTCAGGACAATGGCGGAGTCATTCAAGCTTGCCTCTAAAAGTGAGAAAAAAGAGAGAAAGACAACGCCGCCATATCTTATAAAAGACAGGAAAAGAAAACTTTTTTTACCATTCTTTTCAGAGTTTCACTCCCATTTTACAGAAGCAACCTTCAATAGTCTTGGATTTGAGACAATTATGCTTCCTCCTCCTGACGAAGAGGCATTGCAGCTTGGTCTTAAATACACAAATAATGAGATATGTTATCCCGCAATTCTGGTTATTGGAACAATCCTTAAACAAGTTTTCCAAGGCAAATACAAAAGAGAAGAGATTACAATAGGAATCAGCCAAACCGGAGGTCAGTGCAGAGCTTCCGCCTACCTTTCACTTGTCAGAAAAGCTCTTGTCTCCGCCGGATTTGACGATATTCCTGTTATATCTGTTACAGCTTCATCTAAAAAATTGAACTATCAGCCAGGGTTTAAAATCAACCAGTTCGATTTTTTGAAAAGAGGTTTTTTCTCTGTTCTTTTCGGCGATGCACTCTCTTTAATGTACCATTCAACAGCGGTAAGAGAAAAAGAGAAGGGGGCATCAAAAGCACTTGTTGATAAATATATAAACATTGCAAAAGATTCTGTTGGGAAAAGTAACTTTACAGCTCTTCTTCTCTTTCTTGAACAGGCAGTTGCAGAGTTTAACAAGATTCCTGTCTATGAAGGAAACTACCCCAAGATTGGACTTGTCGGCGAAATCTATGTCAAATATTCTGATTTTGGAAATCATGGTGTTGTTGATTGGCTTATGAACGAAGGCGTCGAGGTTGTGGTTCCTCCTCTGACAGACTTTTTTATTCAGGAAACATTTAATATCCAATACAACAAAAAACATCATCTCGAAGATCGGACTTTTCTCTGGCTTGGTTCCTTTCTTGCGGAAAAGTATCTTCTAAGATTTGTTCACGGTGTTGACGAAATTCTTAAGAATTTCTCAAGATATAGGGAACAGCCTGATATAAAAACACTTGCGGCAAAAGCTGAAAAAGTTCTTTCTTTAAGTAATCAGTATGGCGAAGGCTGGCTGATTGCCGGAGAAATAAGTGCAATGGCTGAAGAAGGCGTTGAAAGCATACTCTGTCTACAGCCTTTTGGATGTATCGCAAACCAGATTGTTGCAAAAGGTGTTGAGAAAAAAATGAAAGATATTTATCCCGGACTTAAGATACTTTTTATAGACCTTGATCACGACACATCAAAAGCTAACTTCACGAATAGACTTCATTTTCTAGCCAGTGCAGCAAAAGATACGGCGGCAGCATTATGAAAGCTATAATCATTATTTTTTTTATTTTTTTTTGCTCGGCTTTGTTTTCTCAGGAAAAAACAAAGGAAAATGATTCTGTAACACTCCATCTCGATGCAGCAGGGATGAGAAATCCTAATGGAATTGTCCTTATTGCTGGCGGTTTTTACAGACATATAACAGAGCACGGCGAGACTAAATCTTTCCCAACATCGTACTATCAGTCAGGATTTCAGACTATGATAAATCCTGCATACGGTTCGGTTGGTGCTCATATTGAATGGAAGCCTTTGATTTTTTTTAAACTTCGCCTTGAATATGATGCCTACCGTTTTTTTGGAAAGTATGGTGCTTTGCTCGCTTTTGATTCAAAAGATTCCAAATATGGCGATGCTGTTAAAAAAGAGAGAGAAGGAGAAGAAGCTGTTGCAAATGGACACTGTTTCATGGCACAGCCGACAATTTATGGAAAAATTGGCCCTCTGCTAATTATAAATCAAACTGATTTTTCGAGATATATCTTAAAGAAAAACGGAAAATATTACCTGAATCAGGACTATGACACTATTCAGGAAGACTCTGATTTTATTGTAGAAAATAGGTTGCGGTTTTTATTTAAGGTCTGGAGCGGGAATTCGGGCGGCTCTTTGATGACAGGGCTTTTCTACCAGACAACCAGAGCAGTAAACACAGAGATAACAAGACACAGAGCTGGCATCTTGTTTTCTTTAAATCCTGCAGAGAGATTCAGTTTTATAGATTCGCCCCGATTTTTTGGAATGGCAGGCTACAACATTAAAGACAGAAACAGAGAACAGGAACTTTATCTTATGACAGGGTTGGGATTTGACTGGAGTTTAAGATAGATGTTTCGTTCTTTTGCGTTGATTCTTTTCTTTATTTTCTCATTATTTTTGTACTCTGCAGAAAGCGCAACATCGTTAAGTGAGCAGCTTGATATTGATACGACCTTGATTCCAATGGGAAAAGGTGCTCTTTTTGTTCCATATATTGCTGGTCGCGAGCTTGATCCGTTCTACCATATTTATCAGGGAGACAAATTTGTTACAGATGGCGAGCCTGGTAAAAGGATTGCTCTTGATCCCGGAAATTACATTGTTGAAATCGGCTCAGGCCCTGAAGAATCATTAATCCAAATAGAAGTTACAGTTTCGCTCGAAAGAGTTACCTCAATTCCGGTTGCGTGGTCGGCAATAATTGTAAATATAAATGACTCATTCGGGAGTTCTTTACGATTTGGCTATGGAATTGCTGAAGAACAATCAAAACTTCTCATAGGATCAGGTCTTGGGACAGATGAATCCCGAGGAGAAAAGCCGCAAATATGGATTTTAAAGCCGGGGCTTTACAGGATTTTTAAAAAAGGTGAATCAACAGATGGTTTTAAAAATTTTGTTACAGTCAGAACAACAGCAGGCACTTTAGCTGTTGCAAATCTCTATTTTGACGAGACTACAGGGCAGCTTTCTGGCGGAGGAGAGGCCGAAGAGCTTGCCGGCGCTCTTCAAAAAAAAGGAAGCTGGACATTTAAAGCATTGATTTCAGGTCTTTTTTCATTCCAAAACATTGGTGCTTTAGAAGAAAAAAATGATGAAACATACTACAATCTTGGCTCAAGAGTCATTGGAAGTGCAATTTATGACAAAGAGCAAATTCTTTTCTCAAATAAATTAGATATTTACGAAAGCTTTATAAGGGGTGACAAAAAGAGATTTCTTTCAACAATAGATATTGCCAGAATTCAATCACTTGGGATGTACCGTTTTACGAAAAATATTGGACCTTATGCGGCATTATTTTTACGAACAAAACTATTTAATACATATAAAGATTACAGCCAAAAAAGTAGTGAAATCAGAATTACGGAAGAAAACGGAAGCGAAAGAACAATTTCTTCTTCAAACCTTTTTCTCCTGTCAAAATCACTCTCCCCAACCACGACAAGAGAGAGTTTTGGGATGAATTCAGATGTTCAGTTTGGCCATTTCCTCACTTTTTCCGCAAGGTTAGGGTGGGCATTTAAACAAAATTTTGCAGGCTATTATTACGATGATACAAAAGACAATTCACTAACTTCTGAAACAGATGTTTATCGAATCAAAAATTTTCAGACATCTTCTGGGCCGGAATGTTCACTCTATGTCTCATGGATTCCTTTTAGTTTTATCGAGCTGAAGGAGGATTTTTTAGGGATGATGCCAGTTAATTCAAATGATGACGCGGTATACACCTCAGAATCAAGCATTGCTCTTTGGCTTTCAAGCTTTGCAAATGTTCAATATTCATTTATGCTTGACAAAGACACGGCTATTTCAGATAAGACAAAAAAATATCACACAATGACAATCCAGTTTTTTTACAGATTTTTGTAAACCTAAAAATAAATAATCTGTTCTTCTTGCGAAATCTTAAATGTTTGTATATTATAGACAGCCTTTCAGCTCACTTGAAGGTCGTATAAAAAAATTTGGAAATACAGGAGATTCCATGAACAAAAATATGATTGCTTTTATAATCCTTTCTATTGTTATAGTCTCGCTTTGGAGCGAATTTATGGCTCCTAAGCAACCGCCGCGCAAACAGGAAACTGTATCAATTCAGAAAGAATCAAAGC
Source organism: uncultured Spirochaetales bacterium (assembly GCA_964542005.1). Classification (GTDB taxonomy): domain Bacteria; phylum UBP6; class UBA1177; order UBA1177; family CALOFP01; genus CAZISX01. Next base: position 9,091 of record CAZISX010000073.1, on the reverse strand, counting down.
CTGTTATTGCGCCGCAGCAGGCCATTCCTCTTTTTAACGGGCCTGCCCCGGTAACTGCAAATCCGACAACAACCGGGAAACTCTACAGCGATCTCATTATGCTTGATTACTCTTCCAGTCAAGGAGCTGTTATAAACACAACCCTGACAGACAAAAAATATCTCGACAAAAAGGTTAATATACTTGATGCAATGCCAAAAAGTGCCCATTTTCCTTCGATAAGCTCTGTCTTTGCAAAAGAACCAGCCTATAAACTTTCAAAATCAGACAAGAATTTTGCAGAATTTGTCTATGAACAGGATGGGCTTACAGAAATCAAAAAGATTGAGCTTAAAGAAAACTACACACTGTTTGTGACAAAAACCATAATAAACCGCTCTGGCGCGCCATTAAACTATAAGCCTGAGCTTTTTTATAATTCTATTTATGAAAACGAGAAAGTATTCAACTCTTATGGCAAAAAATTTAATATTATGCTTAACTTATCTGGAGAAATGCACCCAGAGATAAGCGACACCGAAGCTCTGCAAAAAGCACTTTCGCTAAAACAATCTGTAAAATGGGCTGGCGTTGATTACGGATTTTTCCTTTTTTCAATTCTCAATCCCGACAACAACAACCTGACAATCACCGGAAAAGTTGAAAGCGGAAAGAATCTTGTTGAGCTGAATGCCTCATATCCGGCAGAAACAATTGCGCCTGGATTTATGAAAAGCTACACATTCAAACTCTATTTTGGCCCGAAAGAGCTGGTGAAACTTGAAAAAGCGGGTTCAGGCCTTGATGCTGCAATCAGCTTTGGAATGTTCTCCTTTCTCGCAACCCCGATGCTTTCGCTTCTCAACTTCTTTTTCAACTATGTTTCAAATTACGGTATTGCGATAATTCTTCTTACGATTCTTGTCAAAACATTGCTCTGGCCTTTATCTGCGGCAAGTTTTAAGTCAATGAACAAAATGAAAAAACTCCAGCCTAAAGTAAATTCGCTTAAGGAAAAATATAAAACAGACAAAGAGACACTCAACAAAGAAATTATGATGATGTACAAAACCGAAGGCGTAAATCCTTTTGGCGGCTGTTTGCCAATACTTATTCAAATGCCTGTTTATATTGCGCTTTATTCAATGATTAACAATGCTGTTGAGCTCTACAATGCACCTTTTTTAACATTCTGGCTGACAGATCTTTCGACAAAAGACCCTTACTATATTCTTCCTGTAAGTCTTGGAATTTTTATGTTTTTGCAGCAGAAAATGATGCCTCAGCAGATGGACAATCCTCAGCAGAAAATGATGCTTTATATGATGCCTCTTATGTTTGCCGGATTTATGCTTTTCCTGCCATCAGGACTCAACCTTTATATTCTTGCAAGCACAATAATTGGTATCCTTCAGCAGCTTTGGGCTAACAAAAAATACGCTTAAAAATCAATAAATTCATCTCGTTTTACATGCTTCTGAATTTATATTGACTGCCTCTTTTTAGGAAATATAATATTTTCCTACTAATTTTTTCGAGGTGTGCTATGAAAAAAGTGCTGTTTTCCGCAATTATTATTATTGCCGGGTTGTTGTTAATTGTTTCCTGCGGTGGCCAGAACAAAAAATCAGTTGATTCTGATTTGGATGCAAAAACAGATACAGATTCCAAGACTGATAATGACAGCTCTATTCCTGTTGACAAGGATTCGGTGCCGGATTCAGATGCGTCAGATGGTGATGTTGTGCAGGAAGATGCGGATTTTATTGTTGATTCAGAGCCTGAGCAGGACATTCTCGATGGAGATGCTGTGGTGCCGGATACCGAAGCCATTCTGCCGGATGTCGATGTTCCTCTTTGCGGAAACGGGAAAAAAGATGAATCAGAGGTGTGTGATAAAAAATCAGAAGCTCTTTGCATTGAGGTTGATGCAACAAAATATGAATCAGGCATTGCTGTATGTAATGATGATTGTCAAGGCTGGGACATTGCTCAGTGCGACCCGATTCCTGCGTCGTGCGGTAACAAAACTGTTGATGCAGGCGAGCTTTGTGATGGGAATGAAAAAAATTGTACAGATGTTGATCCTAAATTTATTGAAGGAAAAGCATACTGCAACAATTCATGCAAAAGCTGGAACACACTTCTTTGCAAGCAGAATCTGACCTGCCCGAAAACTTCTTATGGCAGCGGCACTTTGACAATAAAAGCTCAAACTCTCTGCGATGCGAATCAGGAAATCGGGGCAACAGACAAGTGTAATACAGGATACAGCCACATTTTTAGCGGCACTTACAGCGATAAAAACATTGCTCTTCCTGCGGCTGCAATGAATGAAGGAGCTTACCGAACTACCTGGAAATCAAAGACAAATAATACAGAAATAGACACAATTGTTGTTACCAACATCACGGTTAAAAACAATGTAATTTTAAATCCTAAAATGATGCTTATTCTTGATGCTGCAAAAGTCAAGGTAGGCGAGATTGAGATTGGAGCAGATGGCCAGTTTCTTGTTTTTGATTCAAATTTTGAAGGCAACAAGCAGTGTATCAGAGCTCTCGGAAAAGGAAAAGTCAATATCACAAAATACGATAAAGCAGGTGTGAATGGCGGCCCTCTTGAGATTTCCGGCTCTCTTGTGCTTTATCATCCAACAAATGTAGAGGGTTACGATGTTAGCTCTGTCCTTCCATTTCCTCCATGTTCTCCTATCTGCAACGGCGTTGCAGGATGCGGTGATAAGGTAAAAGAGGGAAGCGAATTCTGCGATTCGTCAGAAACAACCTGCAGCTCGATTGATCCATCTTTAAAAGGAACAGCTTATTGCGATATTGACTGTACAAAATACGAAACATCAACCTGTCAGAAGTAAAGATGACCTGCTCTATTGCTGCAAAACACAGTGCTTATTTCTGCGGGAGCTCAAATATAACACCATCATAAATTGTTTTGGTGTAGAGATAGTGGTACATTGCATAGTTGCCAAGAACCTTTTTAACATAGTTTCTTGTCTGAAATATTGGAATATCTTCAACAAATTCATCAACTTGAGCTTCAGGATTTCTTTTAATCCATTTTCTTATTTTCCCAGGACCAGCATTGTATGAGCCTGAGGCCAGCGGAATACTTCCATCAAAATCATTTAAAAGCTGCCCTAAAAATTTAACGCCGAATCTGATGTTTGTCAGCGGATTTTTCAAATCTTCAATTCCAACATAACCATAGCTTTCATTCTTTGCCAGAAGATTTGCGGTCTCTGGAAGAAGTTGTAAAAGACCAATTGCATTTGAAACAGAAACTGCTTTGTGATTAAATAAACTTTCCTGTCTTGCAATGGAAAAAACAAATAATGACGGCACCTTATAAAAATCAGCATGAGAGACAATATCTTCTTCAAAAAGTATCGGATACTGCAGTTTTAAATATTTTTCCGTGACTTCATCTGAGGTTGAAACAGCTCTTGCAAGCTTCATTGAAAGCTCATCATATCCCGATTCTTTTGCAGCATAGGAAAGAATCATTTTCTCTTCATCGCTACCTTTATCGATAACTTTTTGAGAGATAATGCGGATCAATTTTTTGAGATAAACCTCGTCTTTTCCGTATGGCGAATACAAAAAAGCCATAATCCAGTTTATTTCAGGGAAAAGCCCGCTCTTTGGCTCATTGTTTTTTTGCGGATTAGGAGATTTAACCTCGTCAGCATTAAGCTCAACACCAATGTTTTTGAGCCTGCTGGCTGCAAGCGCGCCATAAAAAGAGCCTGGCGTTGCATAGGCAGTTTTTTTGTACAGAGCTATACTTTTATCTTTTTTTCCAGTTTTTTCATAAATTCTGGCACTCCAGTAAAGTGCTCTTTTATATGAATAACTCTCTTCATTTGTGTTTTTCATAATATTATCAAGCGCTTGCAATGCATTGTCGTAACGGGATTCTTTATACTCAAGCCAGAAAAGGAGAAAGTGAACTGTCTCTAATTCCTCAAATTTCGGATAGTTGGCACTCAATATTCTGTAGTATCTGCTTGCCTTACTAAAATTGCCTGACAATCGCTCCATATCGCCGGCGCGGTAGAGAAAATCAGCCGCGTAGCCAACTCTTCTTCCCATAAATGTCTGATATCCTTTATAATATAGCTCGACAGATTTTTCATCATTGTTCAGCGTTGCATAGGAAAAACCGCTCCAGCGGTAAAAATTGTACAAATCTCTGTCTGGAATTTCGAGTTCCCTCACAACAGATTCGAGCTTGCTGTAAATTTTGACAGCTGTTTCATGCTCTCTTTTGCGAGTGTAGGTCATTGCTTTATAGAGGTCAGCACGCCATGCCCAGAGATCTTTTGTCGGGTCTTCCTTGAATCTGTCGGCTCCGGCAATAACGGCTGGATACTTTATCTTCCTGAAATCATTGGCAATAGAAAGGACTGCCATCTCTTTTTTGAGAGATGATGATGGGTTTGATTTTTCAATAGATGACTCTATCTTATTAAAACTTCCATCCGAGAATGATATCTCGTTTTCTCTAATAAATTTAAGGGCTTCCATCGGCTCTTTTTCGATAAGCCGCATAACAAAATTATAATTCAGCTCTTCTTCTTTCTGCGGAGTAAATTCTGCCAGGAAGGTGTCGAATTTTTCTTCCTGATAAAGTTTTTTCAGATAAATTGTGTAAAGCTCACTTTTATAACTATCGGGAAGATTTTCAATCGCAGCTTTTATTGTTGCGGAATCAAGTGTTTTCTGCTTCCATTTTCTGGCAAGAACCATGTAATATGCAGCACCTTTCTCCTCGATTCCGGGAAACATTGAATCAATCTCAGCAATCAGTTCTGTCGCTGTTGATTCTTTGTCGTTGATTTTTGATGTCAAATAAAACACACAGGCAAGAGTGTCTTTATTCAGGCACAGTGTCTTTTTTTCATTTTCCGAGTAATTTTGGAATGTTCCATATCTGTTCGAGATGTTTTCGGCAAAATCAGCTTCGTGAAAACTCATCTGAAACGAGCCTAAAAACAAAAATAGTGCAAGAAATTTCATTGTTTTTCCATAAGATTCATAAGTGTCCTCAAATCAAGAGAAAGCGAATATGCAATTTCCCATAGCAGCTTAACACCAATCTCCGGATAATCTTTTGTAATTGAAAGGAGAAACGATTTTTTAATGACAAGAAATGTTGATGGCTTGTCTGCCAAAGCTGTAATTGTTTTCGCTCCATCATCCATAAAAGAAAGAACGCCAAGATGTTCTCCAGGATTAATTATATCCAAAAGTTTAGATTCCCTCAAAATAGAAACCTGCCCGGCTATAAGTATTAAAAGCTCTTTTTCCAGAGTCATTGCTTCATCTTTAAATACAACATCATATTTGTTAAAAGAACGAATCTCGGTTCTGTCAAGAATCTTGAGCAGTTCGTTGTAAGTAAGTCCTTTGAAAAGCTGAGCATTTCTAATAACCTCAAACTTATTCATCATATCACGGCTACCAGTAATTTCGTCATCAGTTGTATCAACTGTTGCGATTAAAATGAGCGTAATATTGTCATCCGCACCGTTATCATATGCAAATTCTACCAATTTGGAAGCGACATTTTTCAAATAAGCATCAGGTTCAAATCGTGAAAAGTAAGAATCAGCTAAATACTTTTCAAAAACCGGCTTGTTTTTTTTACTAAAGTAGTTGTGAAGCCCGTCGGTGCACATTAAAAACCGATCTTGGGCAAGTATATCAAATGTAACTTTTTCAGGCTCCACAAACTGATTAATCCCGACAGCTTTGGACAAAACGCCAATCATGCTCTGTTCAATTCCTCCACCTGAATCGCCATATTTAGCAGCATAATCATGCGTTATGGTGTGATCTGTTGAAATTTGAGTTACCTGATCGTTCCTTACAAGATAAAGCCTGCTGTCACCAGCGTGAACCATAAAGCCAGTCTCTTTTACAGCTAAAAACACAGTAAGCGTTGTTCCCATTTTGTGAGGACATTTGAGCTTGATTGATTCGTTGTATATGTTCTCATTTGCATGATGAAGAGCTGTCGCAAGCATTGAAAGAATCTGCCGCCTGTTTTCAGGAGAACCTGAAATAAAGAAAGCATCAATTAGCGAAAGATTTTGCTCAACAACATTTTTTACAGTTTCAATTGCGATTTGAGACGCAACTTCCCCATATCTGCCGCCGCCCATTCCGTCAGCAATAATAAAAAGCCCACTTCCTGAGTCGCTGAAAAAAGCATCCTCATTATTAGACCTAGATTTTCCTGTGTCACTTATTCCAAAAGATATTAACTTCATTTTGCACCCCGAAGCTTTTCTATTTCATAACAGATTTAATAGGTTAAAGTCAATAAAAATGAATTTTGAACGCGCGCACAAGAGCTGTTTTGCACAAACCAATTTTGGCTTTTTACTATTTTTGTGATATAATCCACCGCATTTTTTTTGTGAGGTTGTATGAATTTAAAAGATTTTGATTACTATCTTCCCGAAGAATTAATCGCAGATGAGCCGCTCCAAAGAGGCGAGTCGAGATTAATGGTTTTAAACAGAGAAAAAAGGACAGTTGAACACCGTAAATTCACTGATGTTATTGAATATATTGATGATTTATCTACAGTTGTATTCAATGCCTCCCGCGTAATTCCAGCAAGACTTTTCGGCAAAAAACCGAGCGGAGGTGCTGTTGAAATACTTCTTATAAAAAAACGAGACGAAAATATCTGGGAAGTGATGGCAAAATCATCAAAACCGCTAAAAGAGGGTGATAAGATAATTCTTGAAGGAAATCAGCTTGTTACAATCAGGAACAAAGAAGATAACATCTATCTTGCCACATTTGCAATGAGCAGCACCGAACTTTTGGAATACCTTGAAATATATGGAGATATCCCGCTGCCGCCATATATTTTGAAAAAACGGGGCGAGAAGACAAGCCGGCCATCTGACAGACTCAGATATCAAACAGTTTACGCCTCCAGCTCAGGCTCTATTGCAGCACCGACTGCAGGACTTCATTTCACAGAGCAACTTATTGAAAAAATTAAAGAAAAGACCGATGATCGGATTGAATTTGTATTTCTTGATGTAGGGCTTGGAACATTTCTTCCTGTAAAAACCGAAAACATCAAAGAGCATATAATGCACAAAGAGCACTATTTTATACCGGAAGAAACAGCAGTCAGATTGAATATTGACAAGAAAAGTGGCAGAAAAATAGTAGCAGTCGGCACAACCTCGGTAAGAACACTTGAAACAGCTGTGAACAGTGAAGGATTACTTGAAAGCGGCACTGGAACTTCGCAGATTTTCATCTATCCAGGCTATGATTTTAAGTTTGCAGACCGGATAATCACAAACTTTCATCTGCCATGCTCAACCCTTATTATGATGATTTCAGCCTTTGCCGGACACGAATTTATAATGGAAGCATACAAAGAAGCTGTTAAAGAAAAATACCGTTTTTACAGCTACGGCGATGCTATGATTATTTTGTAGAAATCTGATTTGGAAGAGGAATAACTAAATAGAACTGCCACTAAAGACTAAAGATATGGGGCTTTCTATTTACGGCAAATGATTAAAAAAAACTCTTCCGCCACCCTGCATTCTCTTCACATTTAAAACAAAACTTAAACAAATTCCTTGACACAGAACTGTTTTTTAAATACATTTGCGACAGTTTAGAGAATTAATGCTGCGGTGTAAGAGATGATTAAAATAGAAACGAAACAGTCTCTCCGTTTCTCATTTGTCTTTTTCTTGTTTCTTCCGCTACAAGGATGAAAAGCATTTCTTCATGAAAGATGGCACTGATACAAATGATCTCCAGTATTTCGGAAGACTGTGGAAAGATTATCTTGTTTATGAGAGTTTTTCCGACATTGTTGTCAGAAATATGAAGGAATATTGCGGTGCTTACCCGCAGAACTGCCCTTTTGAGGAATATAGGCTGGCATATAAATATAAACAAAAAAAGTGAGGTAAAGATGAAAAAATTGGCACTTATTATTATTGCAGTTTTAGCAATGACTGCGTGTGAGAAAAAATCTTCAAAATCATCAGAAGGGGATGTAACTATTAACAATTACCAGGAGAAAGTTGTTGATTTATTTTGTGAATCAATGATTAAATGTGAAGGCTGGGATTATTTTTCTGCAATTCTAAATGATACGGATAACTGTAAAGAATATCTTTTAAAAAACGACGAAATGTTTAGCACGGCCGAAAAAGAGGCATACGATAACAAAAGATTTTCTTTTAACAGTTCTAACGCAGCGAAATGCTTAGATGCAATGAAAAATGCGGGCTGCAACATGGCTAATATGGAAGTGCCTGAAGAGTGCTCAAAAATGTTTGTCGGAACAGTGGCTGATGGCGAAAATTGTAATGTTGATTATGAATGTATCAGCTCTTTTTGCGACACATCAAAAAGTTGCCCAGGAAAATGCGCACCTTTTGTTAAACTAGGTGAAAGCTGTGAGAAAAATCCATGCGAAAAAGAGCTTGTTTGCGATGATGAAGTTGAAGATTTTGTTTGTGTAATGCCTCGCAGAAATATAAAAGAAAATGAAGAATGTGAAGGCGCGGGGAGTTCATGTGCCGAAGGTCTTTATTGTGATACGACTTGCAAAAAATATAAAAATGAAGGTGAAAATTGTGAAGACTCCGCTTGCAAATCCGGATTTTTCTGTAACGCAAAAAATATTTGTGCAAAATATTCAGAAATTGAGATTGTTACAACAGAAAATGGACAATGCGACATAAACTACATAAACAGAGTTAAAATATGTGATTTTACAAAAGATCTTTACTGCTTTGAAGATAATGGTGCCGGAGTCTGTCTTAAACGCAAAGAGATCGGAGAAAGCTGCGAAGACGGCCAATGCAAATCAGGACTTGATTGCTCATGGAATGAGAACGATGAAATGTTTTGTGTTGAATCAGGGACTGAAGGATCTGAGTGTGAAGGTGACGATGAATGCAAAGGTGCTTGCGTAAACGGAAAATGTGAAGACAGCTGCAAATAAATTTGCCCTGACTTGATCTCCATATTTCAACCTCCACATTTGACATAAACTAATCTTACAGCTATAATCACCAGTCTAAATATTT